>NZ_JBVVPV010000048.1:0-47341 GCF_055811735.1 Mesorhizobium sp. WSM4850
GGTCGACGTTCAGGCCGCGTTCGGCCATCATCTCCTCCGGACGCGCAGGCCGAGATTGTAGGCCAGATACCAGCGCAGGCACAGCAAGATCACTGATCGGTCGAAATGACAGCCTTTGAACATACAAGCGCGCTCCCGAAAAAGAGAGGGCTTCGTGCCAGATATGGCTGCCATTCCGTTTGCGACAGAATCACCGAGCCTCCATCATTAAGTTCCGCCAGTTCAGCGGAAGGCCGACGCTTTCGCGCTCGCCGGAGCTGACCACTGCATACATTGCGCGATTCATACTTGGCACGGCGATGGGCAGCACGTGCAGAACAGCGAGCAACAAGAAGAGTCCGCATGTAGCATTGTTCCACAGTGGGACAGGAATCCACGCTGCGATAAGCAGAAGAACTGCCATGAGCGGAACGTCGTAGGAAAGCGGAACGCCGGTGAAATACCCTTTTGTGGACATCCCGAAATTGCTGAAATAACTTAATCGCAAAGCACCAGCGAGTATTAGAGCGAGCCCCGTTACAAACGGCAAGACACCGCCTGTTCCGATTTGCATGAGTACCGCAGCCGGAATGACGGCGCCGTACAGGAGATCAGCAAATCCATCCAGACTCTTCCCCATACTGGCCGTCTCTGCTGACCGGTTTTTCGTTCGCTTCGCGACCACTCCGTCGAAATGGTCTGCTAAGACCGCCCAGAGCGCTGCTGCGATTGCAAGCTCCGGTTTGCCCGATTGCGCAAAATAGAGCGCGGTTCCTGATGCCAGGAGGCCAAGCATCGTGATCTGGTTTGCGCGGTCTGAAAGATAGATAATCATTGGAAGCCGTCCGATCCTATCTCGACGCGATTTGATGCCGGAGAAGGCGATCCGCATAAGGGTGAGAATATGTTCTCCGCAGTCCTTAGATCGGCCTCGCTGTCTATCTCGTACCATCGCAGCTCATCGCAGCGGGCAGCCGCAAGCCGGAGGCCGCGGCTTTCGATAAGATGAGCAAGAAACTCCTCCATGTAAGCCTTGATCGCACCGGAACCGATGAGATCATCAAGGGCAGGCACGATTATCGTGCGCAGTGTCGCGTCGGAGAAGCGCATGAGATTCACTGTCTTGAAGAGAGCCGGGCCGCCGGAAACCAGGTCCGCAGCTGTTTGTTTAAGCCGAAACTCGGAAATAAATCCGCCTTCGGACAAAATTACTGCAGAGCCCTCCATCGACGGATGGAAAGGCGCTACTGCGGCTGAATTCGCCGCGTCATCTATCGTCAAGCGCCGAAGCGCGTCTTCCTCAAAGAAGACGTCGCCCTCAAGAAGATAGCAGTCTCCCGAGAGTAACGCGTCGCGTGCCAGCCAGAGTGAATAGGCGCTGCCCGTGCGGTCGAAGACCGTCGACTCGACATAATTGATATCGAGCCTACCGAAGCGTCGGCCGCAGGAATATTGGATCGCGTCTTTGCGATAGCCGACAACGATCGTCACCTCCCTTACGCCGACTGCCTCGAGGTTCTGCAAGGCGTTGTGAAGGATCGGCGTGCCGTTGACTTCGACCAGCGGCTTCGGCCGCAGATCGGTGAGCGGACGCAGGCGCGAGCCAAACCCGGCGGCAAGAATCACCGCCTCTCTCGGACCAATTGCAGTCATGGGTCTAAGCCCTTCTATTTTGCTTGCTGCGACGATTCTTTCGGTTCCAGCCGTTAAGGACGCCGACCACACGCTCGAGGCCCACCTCGAGTTGCTTCGGCGGAACGCCATAGGAGAGCCTGAGCCCCATGGGATCGCCGAAGGCAGTGCCTGACACGCCGGCCACGCCGGCTTGGGCGAGCAGCGCGGCCACGATGTCGTCGGCTGTCCTGGCGTCATCATTGGCGAGCGTCGGCCGCAACAGGCCGGACAGATCGAGATAGAAATAGAACCCGCCCTGTGCTTCAGGTATCGGAACGCGCTGCAGCTCGGAGAGGGCAGTAAGCCCAGCCTGCCGCGCCGCCGTCAATCGACACTTGAGCCGGGCCTCAAAGGCGCCATCTCCCTCACGGAGGTGGTGCAGCACTGCATGCTGGGCAACGACATTCGGGTTCGATGTCGTGTGCGACTGAAGCGCCTTGACAGCCGAGATCAGTTCTTTCGGCGCAGCGAGATAGCCAACGCGCCAGCCGGTGAGGGCCAGGCTTTTGGAGAAGGCATTGACGATCACCGTCCGGGCCCGGACCTCGGGGGTCAGTGACACAACCGGATGATGCCGATGGCCATCATGGGTGAAAGGGCCGTAACATTCATCGAAGATGATCCAGAGGTTTTTATCCATCGCCAGCTGGGCGATGCCCGAAAGAGTCTCCGCGTCGTAGACGGCGCCGCTGGGGTTGGCGGGCGTGTTGACGACGATGGCCCGGGTCAGCGGCGTGATGACGCGTTGGATGTCGTCGATCCGTGGAACGTAGCCGTTTCCTCGCGTGTCGATATGGACTGGGGTGCCGCCGGCGATCTGGATCTGCGCTGGGAATGTTGTCCAGTAGGGCGCGGGAATGATGACCTGGTCGCCGGGATTGATCAGCGTCATCGCCACGTTGAAAAGAGCCTGCTTGGCGCCGTTCGTCACAGCGATCTCGTGGGCCCGCCAGAGCTGCCCCGTTTCGACCGATACCTTCCGTGCCAGCGCCTCGCGCAACTCCATCGAGCCGATGGTGTCAGTGTAGCGGTTCAGGCCTTGTCGAATCGCCTCGATCGCTCCGTCCCGGATCGTCGGGGCCAGATCGCTCCAGATCTCGCCGGCCGTGAGATCAACAATCTCCATCCCAGCATCAGCGGCAGCCTTCGCCGCGGCGCGGGCGGCCGCGGTTCCCGACGATTTAAACAAGTTTGTCCGTTGCGCCAACATGCGCGTCTCCATCCATCCTTTTCGAAGGAACCTCTCGCTGCGGTCCTTGGCCGTCCACTGCCCGCGGAAGGTATTTCTCTTTTGCCGCTGAGAGCTCGCCGTAGTTCATCAGTTCAAACAGCTCGTCGAGCGTCGCGACTTCACCTTCGACACCGGCAATGCTCTCCTCCTGGATGATGCGGTCGCACACCTGACGCATCGCCGAAATCGCGGCGCGCAGGTTGTGGTTGGCCCAGATGACCGTGGAAATACCGGCCGCGCGATAATCAGCAACGGGCGTACGGTAGTATTTTGTCGGTACGATCACGACGGGCAGTCGGTTCTGCCAGGCTCGCGTGAAGGTGAAGATCTCCTCCGCATCGGACTTGCAGGAGTGAATCAGGATCGCATCGGCGCCAGCGTCCGCATAGGCGTGCGCTCGTGCAAGCGCCTCCTGCTGACCGTATCCGGCGATCAGCGCCTCGATTCGAGCGACGAGAACGAACTCCGGATCCGGAACCTGATCCTTGACCGCCTTCAGGCGACCGCAGAACTCGCCGATCTCCGCCAGCGGATGGCGGTCCCTGACGAAGGAGTTCATCTTCGGGAACGCCTTGTCTTCGAGGCAAACGCCGCTCGCGCCGTGCTGCCGCAGCTTGCGAGCGACCAGACGGGCATTGTTGAAATTGCCGAATCCGCTATCTCCGTCGACAAGGATTGGAATTTCCGCTGCGTCCGCCATCCGTTCCACGACGTCGACCACCTGGGTCCAAGAGGCCTCGTTCGCATCGCGGTAGCCGAGGCTGGAGGAGATCGAGAGGCCGGACGCCCAAAGCGCCTTGAAACCGGACCGCTGCGCGATCGCCGCGGAGAGCGCGTCATGGGCTTCCATAAGGAATGACGGTCCGTCACGGATGCAAATGAGATCACGAAGCGTAGAGACATCTTCGCTTCTATTGCCGCCCGGATTCCGCAGGTGACGCCCTTTTTGCGATAGTGAACACACCCGACGCAGATGTGGCATGCTGCTTTCCTCCCTTCGTTCCACCGATCGCGATATCACCACGACGTCACATCGGTCGGCAGCTCTGCCGCCATCTAGAAGGAAGCATCAAAAGTCGTGCCAACTGAGCAGGAAAGCCTCAGAAAAAGTGTTCTCGATACTATTCAATAACTTGAATGATGGTGAGAGCAGGAGCCAAGCCGAACAACCTGTGTCGCTCACTCGACAACCCGGCAGTAGTGTCGGTTGCCCACCGCCTTCCCAGTTCCCAGGCCCTGATGCCTGCCTTTTTTGCTGCCGGCTCGTTTCCTCGGCGGCATCCAGAATGGCCCGGGTCCGGCGCGGCACCGCTTGGCCAAGGGCTGGCACTTCAGGGGCTGCGCATCTCGGCGACCTCGCGCATTTCCGACAGATCGAATGACGGAGCGTCTTTCGACCTCCTAGCCCTCGCATGGAAAATATTGATCTTTTTTCGGTCCCTGTTACTCAGTTTGTTACACAGCAACACAAGCTCCGTTTCCAAGTAATCTATTCAGAGCAACGCTCCTATCGGCGGTCCCAGTAGCCGGCGCAATCGCGCCGATAACCTCGACAATTGGGGCATGTAAGGGTATTCCGTTGAGCCCGAAATCGCTGTCATAGTTCACGCGCACATGCTCAAAATCCCGCAGACGGATCTCCTTGAAAAAGGCTCTACTGCTTCGCGCGAGCGCCTCGAGCTACCAGCCAAACTCTCTAGACCGCGTTGATGCCCCGAAAAGAGCAGAGGGAAGCGGGTAGATGGCCGCTTTACGCAGCATTCTGGCGCCAACGCTGATATCCAATATCCGAAAAACGTCCGTTTTGTTCATCATTGCCCGAAGCGGTGAACCATTTTCCTTGCCTTACCGGCAGGCATCATCTTTAAGCACTTGACCTTCAGACGGGCTCCCGTCAACTTCCTGATCGGGGTGGGAATCTTGGCAAGTTCCGCAGTATCTTCAGTATCGGATGCGTCGCGTCCGCAACTTTTCGGTCAACTTGGCCCAGACATCTTCACGGTGTTTTCTGGCGGGAACCGGCTGCTATATGAGCGTGCGATCCTCGCCGTCTACGACGACTTCTACCGGTCCGACCTCCTGTTCCCGACCGAGGCAGAGGTAGTCGGCGTGATCTACAACTGCATCACGAGGGAGCCTAGCCTCTGGGCCGAGGACGAAGCCGCCGTCGATCTCGACCGCCTCGTGACGCGGACCGGTCGGCGGGTCAGGCGTCGACGCGTCCTAGGCGTGGACAATCAAGCCACCGGGACCGCGATCAGCCAGTCCCGGCACATCTACAACCGGATGCTGCAGACGGGATGGCTGGACGAGGCGAGCTATGGCCTCAAGACAACCGTAGAGATGCCGTCCGGAGCGATGCGTCTCGCCGAATTCCTGTGCTCCTTGAAGGAGGGCGGCGCCGAGCAACTCGGCGGCCTTGTGGTGGAGGTGAGGAATGCGATCCGTGCGGTGCGGGAGAAACCGGCGGAGAACGCTCTCGGCCTCAACAAGGCCGCCCATGACTCGGCACGTTTCGGACGCTACATGAGAAGCGTGCTCGCGGCCCTGCGGGAGGTTGATCGGCAGGTGCTCTCCTCGGACACGCTTGCCGAGCGGCTGCGACACTACTTCGAGGACTTCGTCGAGCGGGTGCTCCTGCGAGATTACACGTCCATCTCGACCACGGCGCATCCCTATCGGCATCGGCGGACCATTCTCGCCTCGCTCGACGAGTTGGAGGATTCCGAGATTGACTTGGCCGCCGTAGCCGACGCGTATCTAGAATCCCGGCTCGTTCCCGATGGGCAAGCGGCGCGCGACCTCGTGCAGGAGGACCTGTTCCGGATTCGCCGCGTGTTCGAACGGATCGAGGAATCCTTCGAGGCGATCCAGCAGCACCGGTCCAGGCTCGAGACGCGGCTGCGTAACGTGGTCAGGTACGCAGGGCGCCGGACCAACTTCCTCCAACGCAGCGAGCATGTGATCCAGGGGCTCGACGATGCTCTCTCGCGGGGCATGGACGATCTTGCGGTACGAGGATTGATTGAGCCCCGGATGACCGTGGTTGCGCCCGAGCTCCTCGCGAAGCCGCGCGGCTCGCGGCCGGAGATCGCCGACGCCGACCTTGCCCTTCCGCCGCCAGATCCGATACGCGAATTCAGGCGTCAGCTCGAGCGGGAATACTTGGATCGCCTGACCATCTCGCCGGCAAAGGTTAGCCGTTTCCTCGAAAGACGGGTACGGCCCTTTAGCGAGACCACGGCGGCTTATTTGAGAATCGAGACCGTCGATGATTTCCTGGCCTTCGAAGCCATCCGAGTGATGGTCGCCGGCGGCCTCGGTGCCGACGCCGACTCGCGGCTCGCGAAGACGCTTAAGGACCGGTTCGAGTTCGTGGTGTCCGACGACGCAGTGTCAAACGAGTGGCTGGACTGCGGCGGCTTTCATGTGAAGCGCCTCGACGACAGCATCACTCTCGAGGTCGGGCATGCTGCTTGAGTTCAACGCCCTCGAAAACTCGAACCCGCGCGGTTTCCTAAAGGTCACGCAACTCATCGCACATCTGATGCGAAACCAGTTCGTCCACGTGGAAGACCGTGGGGCCGCGACGCTGCTGGAAACGCTGCACCGGTCGGAACTCGCAAAGCTTGTCGAGGCTTACTTTGATGTTGGCGGCTACCGTCTCGTCCACCGGGAGACCGAGGGCTGGGCGGGGATCTTGCCCGATCCGGAGCGCACGGCGCTGCCGCGGCTGCGCATTGATGAGACGATCGCGTTACTCATCATGCGACGGCTCTGGGAAGAGGCACTCCAACTCGGCGAAATCTACACCAACGGAACCACCCGCACGACACTCAACGAGGCGTATGCGGCCTATCAGGGGATAGTCGCCGGCAGCCGGCGCGCGGCGCTTGCGCCAAACGAGTTCCGCGACGTGCTCCGGATGCTCGAACGCAAGGCGATCGTTCGCCTCGGTGAGTTCGACGCGGACGCGCAGAATATGGATCTCGACATTCGCGCGCTCGTCACTAGCGTCGCCGGCGACGACTTCGTCGCGTCGCTCGAGCAGATCTTGTCGCGTCCAGTCGCCACCACGCCCGACGCAGACGATCAGGTCGTGGGAGGCGAGGCATGATGGAACTGCGGCGCATCGTCCTAGTGAACTGGCACATGATGGTACGGGCCGACCTCGATCTGGCCGGCGATGCGGCCATCCTCGGCCAGAACCGATCCGGCAAGTCCACAATAATCGATCTGATACAGGCGATCATGGCCGGCGGTTCGTCGCGTCTGTACCGGTTCAACCGGTCCGCTGGCGAGAGCAGCGGCCGTTCGGACCGCACGCTCGGGGGCTACTGTCTCGGGCAACTCAACCAGGACATTTTCCTCAGGAACCAGGCTAGAAGCCACATCGCGCTTGTCTTCGAGGACACGGAAAGGCGGCGGATGCCTGTGAGTCTCGGGCTGTCCATTGAGGCCGCCCGCGGACAACAGACAGAGGTACTGGGACGGTTCGTCGCCGAGGGTATTAGCGTCGACACCTCGATGCTGCTGGATATCAGCGAAGACGCGTCCCGGCCGACCGTGTGGCCTGTCGTCCGCCGTCGGCTCGACCAGGCCTGCAGTGAAATGGGCGGTCAGCTTCTCACGCCGGACGACGCCAAGACGTTCATTCGCGAGTACATGCGCGCGCTGTTCACAGGGCGCCGCGCGTCGGATCCCGAGCGGTTTGTCCGCACTTTCGTGGCCGCGCTTTCCTTCACGGACATCTCGTCTGTCGAGCAGTTCGTGCACCGCTACCTGCTCGAGCCCAAGCCGATCGACATCGCCGAGCTACGCGATTCTATCCGCCGCTACCGCGAGATCCAGAAGACCATTGCCGACCTCAATCGAAGATTGGAGGCGCTTCGCGCAATCCGCGCCCAGATAGAGGAATTCGACCGGCTTCTCGCCGAGGAACTTACCTGCCGCGCGATTGGGAGGACCGCCCTGCTGGTCGAAGGATTCGCCAGGCTGTTGACGAATATCGGTGAAAAAAGGTCGAAGGCGCACGAGATTCACGTGGTCATGGAGGATTTTGCGCGGATAGAGGAAGAAATGGAACATCAGACCGAGGCGCTCGCATCCGTCCAGCGACAGCTCGCTGCGACCGGCGCGCAGGGACAACGCGCCATCGTTGAGCAGGAGATTAGAGGGCTGGAGCGGGACCATGCGGGCGTCATGGAGCGCCTCCTGACTCGGCACCTCAGCGCTGCGCGCGCGATCCAACTCCTGGATTTGCGCGACAAGCTGAGCGTCATAAACCCAGGCGAATTGTTCCGTGCGCTCGAGCGCGTTGAAGAGGCCAGCCGTGGGATCGCGCCGCCCGGTTGGCCACGCGATCCGGCGAAGATGGACCAACTGCTGGGTGCAGTCTCAGAAGCCGCGAGCGCCCGGATGGAAAAGGCGACCGACCAACGAGACGAGGCCATCGTCTGGGTCAAGCAACTTGAGGCTGAGGCAGCCGAGGATAGCAAGCAGCTTGCCAACGCCAGACGGGGACAGATCACCCTTAATGCCGCAACTTCGAGACTTATGGAGGCCCTGCGACGCGAAGGCATGACGCCACGCACACTCTGTGAAGTCGCTGACATCGTCGACGAACGGTGGCGCAATGCGCTAGAGGCGCTGCTCACCCGCGACCGCGAGGCCATTATTGTTGATCCAGAGCACGCGTACCGTGCGACCGAGATCCTGCGGCATGGACGCGACGCTTATCCGGGATGCCGCGTAGCCAACACCCGCAAGCTCCAGTCGAGATCCACCGTGCCCGAGGGCGGTACGCTAGCTTCGATGATCCGCAGCGACGATAAGCTGGCCATGGCGTTCGTAGTCTTCAGGATAGGCAACGTTCGGCTTGCGGAGAACCAGGATGAGCTTCTATGCAGCGGCCGCGCAGTAATGGCCGATGGTGCGTATTACGACGGCCTGATCACCGAAATGCGCCGACCGGACGGCCTTAAGATTGGGCGGGCTGCGGCACCACTGATGGAGACCACGCTCCGGGAGCGGATCGAACAGCGTTCGCAGTTTTTGAGGATTCATCTTGAGAAGAAACGCTTCTTCGAGGACGCGATGCGGCGGCTCGAGGATTGCAGCAGACCGGTCGATGAAAAAGACAAGTTGGAAGCGCTCACATTGGCGCTGGGGGATCTGGCAGACAGGCGTGCCGACGCGCGGCGCCGACTCGATCGGATATCGGCCCAGGTCGACCCTGAACTACTCGACGCGGAGAAGCGGTTGCAGGCCTTATTGAACAGCCTCAAGACAGATCGCGATGAACTGATCGATAGTCGCGCGTCGCTCAGAACGAAGATTGAGGAGGTCAAGGAGAGGCTGGGCGCGGGCGAGCAGAGCGTCGGCTCTTACCTGTGCCTCGCCCATCGCCGTCGACAGTTCCGCAGTGTCGTGACCTCCGCGGCACAAATGCGATCGCTCCGACAGCGATATAGGGGGCATCCCGCTAGAAATCCGGCCAGGATTGCTTCCGACATGGAGAAGGCTGCGGACGATGCGAAGCAGGGGTATCGAGAGCTCAGTCACGACATCAGGGCGGCCCTTGGGAGGTATGCCATCGACTTCCCCGACGCACTCGAGGGCTATGCGGACGTGCCGATCATCGGCACGGTGAAACCGTGGGTGTCAGACGGCATTGCGATGCTGGAAGACAACGAACTCATCCGGTACCGCGAGCAAGCGGACGAGGCGGCAGATCGGGTTTCACGTCTCTTCAAGACGACCTTCATTCATGAGCTGAACAGCCGCTTCGGGCAGCTTCATTCGGAGATGGAGAAGCTTTCGGCGGCGCTCCGCACACGCCCCCTTCACGGTGAGATCTATCGTCTGGCGGAGCTCGTCAAACCGGAGTTCGACGACCTCTATCATCTCGCCAAGGACAGTGAGGCCGACGAGCGCGTGCTGGATGCTCTGTTCGGCCGGGCCGAGCCTCGCGACGAGCGGCACGCGCGGGCGCTCAGGCAGATAGAACAGCTTCTCGCCGACGAGTCCTTCGACTTTACCATCTTTCAGGACTACCGCAGCTATTTCACGTACGATCTCAGGATGCGCGACGTCGCCACCGGGCGGACGACGAGCTTCGACCGCCGACGCGGCGTGGCCAGCGGTGCCGAACGCCAGGTGCCGTTCTACGTCGTCATCGGAGCGGCCCTCGCCAGCGCCTACCACGGCGTCCGCCAGGCAACCGCTCCAAGCGATCTTGGAATAGGGCTTGCGGTGTTCGACGAGGCCTTCAGCAAGATGGATGGTCCCAACCAGCGGACGCTGCTCGAATTCTACCGGGCGATCGGCCTTCAGGTCGTCATCGCCGCGCCGACCGAGAAACGCGCGGTCGTCTACGAGAACCTGGACTACATCATCGACGTATTCCGCAGCGGCGACGTTTCCCTCGCCGAATCCATCCGGGTCAAGGACCGCGTCCGCGAGGAGATGCGCGCCATCAACCCCCAGCACGCGACGGATGACGAACTCGCGGAGCGGCTTGGTCTCGAGGCGAAGGCGGCCGAATGAGACGGCGCGGGTTTTCGACCGTCATTTCACTCATCGACGATCTGCTCACGCGGCATGAACGCAACCCCGCCGTGCGAAACCTGATCGCCTTGATTGACAATGACGGCTTCGCCAACATGGACCTGCGGGACGCCTTCGATGAGGAACTCGCAGCGTTAGAGCGAGCAGGCGGGATCGAGCTGGTCCAAACCGGCCCGAAGACGGAGCGTCGGGTGACCGGTGCAAGGCTGAAGGATGCCGGGGTGCTCTACCGCAAGGTCGAACGACGGCCGGCTGGCGAACTGGCATACCGAGCCGTCTCAGAACTGCGGTCGCAGCCGGGGCTGCCGGCCGGCGCCGCCAGTTTGATCGATGACGCCGTCGCGGCCTGGACGCGGGGCGTTTCCCACATCGGAATTCGGAATGGAGACGGGCGAACGCTTGCAAACGTGATCGGCCTCGCCATCGCAGCACGCGGTCGCATGTCGGGCGATCCGCAGGGGGAGCAGGACTTCCGGACGTTCTCGCGGTTGACGGTCGGCGACAGTAAAGCGCTGGAGAAGAATGTTCGGCAAGTCGCCGCAGCAATGGCGAAGATCTTCGTGGGCATGGAGGAGCAGACTCGCCTCGATCCGGAGGAACTGCTTGCCAGCGCCGGTATCAGGCGGTTGCCGCAACCAATCCTGCTGCACGGTGACGTATCGCTGGACGGGCGGTCCTTTCCGGCGATGCCCTATGTCGGAATACCTACCGACTGCGCCGGCGGGATCAGTCTCCTGACGAAGCCCGACTACGTCCTGACGATCGAGAACTTCGCGTCATTCGTCCGGCACATTCGGGAGGTCGCACGGTCCGAACGGGCCCTCGTCATCTATTCCGGTGGCTTCCCTTCGCGACCGACGCTCGCGACGGTCACAAGGCTGGCGGCCCAAGCGCAGGTGCCGACGTTTCACTGGGGAGATATGGACGCCGGAGGGGTCCGAATCTTCCGGCACCTCGAAAGACATCTTGCCGGTGTCGACATTCCGCTGCGCGCCCATATGATGAACGTCGAACTGCTCCGCCGCTTCGGGAGACCCGCACCGGGTGTGGCCGGTCCTGTCGGCGACATGCTCGCAAGCGCGATCGCGGGCTTGGCGGACCTCCTCACCACGAGTGGTCTCGTGCACGAGCAGGAGGAGTTCGATCCCATAAGCCCGATCACGGAGACTCTTGCTACCGCGGAGCTCGGAAAAAGCTTCTAACGCTTGGGTGAGGAGGTGACGGCTGGGGCCGAACGACGGCGCTTCTGCTAAAGTGCCCGACAAATCTCAGGTGGCAGAATGGACGATCTCTCATGGCAAGATCTGCGCCACCTACTAGATAGCCAATTCAGCGGTAGGACTGGAAAATTGGCTGAATTTCTCATTCGCGACATGGTGAAGTTGTTCCGGGATGATCAGTCGCTACGGGAGCATCTAAGGGCTGCAATCTACGATCCAGATACATTCGCTAACATCCGGGATTTTCTAGCTCTGAAGAGATAGACGGAGATGACCGCGGGATGCCATCAGAGCTGGTAGGCGGCACGGATCCGGTCTGCAACATCCTCTCGCGTCATATTCACCTTAAACTGCTCGGGGTTATAATCGACCTCCGCTGTCGCCAGCTCGACGAACGCCCGCATGTCTTTTGCAACGGTCTCGGGCAGCGGATAGCTGGCTTCGGGGCTTAAGACTTGCAGCAGCCGTGCCACGTCGTTGCGATGTTTTTTGATGTTCTTTTCGTCAACCTTGCCGCCCGCATCGCGCTCCCAGCTAAGGTCGAGCCACGCGCGGGCCTTGAACGGGATGATCGCTGCCTCGTTGAGCACCGGGATGCCGCCGGCATCGCGCACCATCGACTTGAGAAAGGCGTAATAGTCCTCGTCGAGCAGGATCGCCGACAGACTCGCGGCCGCTTCGTCGATAGGAAGCGGCGTAAGATGCGAGTCCTCGGCAAGCGTCAGCCCTTCGGGCGACCGCGAGAACAGCTCGAGCATGGCAGGGAAATCTTCGGTCTTCGGCTTCTGGAAGCGGTAGAGGACTTTCTCCCCCTGGCTTCGCTCTCTGATCTCGTACCCACCGTGCTCGACAAAGGCCCAGAAGCGCTCCGCGAAGGCAGCGTCCAGCGCCTCGACGATCAGCACGATGTCGAGATCCTTGGTGGCGCGGAAGTCCAGGCCGACCTCGTTCATGATAAGCTCGCAGGCGGCACCACCGATCAGCACATATTGATGTTCATGGCCCGCGAAATGAGCGCGGAAGCGGTCCACCCCGATCACCATTCAAACCTCTCCAATAGTTCTTCCGCCGCTTGCGCGACGCGTTCGTCCGTGCTCCCCCGAACACTGAGATACAGCGAGAGCCGATCTATGACAGCATCCCGCGCGAGGATCTGCGGGTCGTAGGTCCAGGTCTGAATCTCTAACCGGTCGTCATCGAACGCCGTGGCTGGGCTGAGTGCGAGCCTCTCCTTGAGGCGCTTCCAACGCATCGACAGAATGGCGCGCGTCTGGACCCTTGGCGCCGCCAACATGGTGTAGCGGGCAAGCGCGCTCTCGCCAGCGAGCGGTGCGATTTGGTTTTCGACCCGGCCACTAACAAGGCGAACCTTGCGCACTGGGGATTGCAACCGCTCTTGGATTGCCTCCCATAGTTCGTGACCACCCAGAAGCATGTGCAGACGGCGTTGTCGGCCGACATGGCGAGCCTTTGCAAGTTGGAGTGCCTCAAGCTCATCAAGTGTTCGGCTTATGCTCATGATCGACACATGGAGTCGCTCGGCAAGGTCGGTGAGGTGTTCCTCCTCAAGGGCGATACCCTGCAGGACCGCGAGGAGCACCAATTGCGTAGTAGGGCTGATCTGGTCTGCGGGGGCGATCGCGGTCGTCCGCGCTCGCTCGCGCAGGTCGAGCAATGCTTCCGGGACATAAAGCTGCGCACCCGGCGCGATGAAGCCGATCTGCCGCTCCACCATCTGGCGCCGGACGGCGTTCGGCACATGGTCAAGCAGCAGCAGAATGAGATCGACGCCAAGTTGGCGACGGACAAGATCACGATGCTTGAGGTAATCCGTTGTGGCGCCTTGCCGGGGTTCGCAAATCGCCATGACAACCAGAGTGCGACCGTCCAGCAACCCTTCCCACAACATGTAGCGGTCAAGCACGAAGTGTGGGACGTTTGTAGGCGCTATCGGCGTGAGTTCGAGCCGCCGCCCGAAGGCGTGCTGGACATACGCTTCCGCCGCCTGAGCGAGCGCTTCTAACCGCGCGGCAGGAATTCTTTCTAACACCATGCCCCTATTTAACAGCGCTTCTGTTAAATGTACATGCACTGTTAGGTATGGGTCGCTTTCTACGACACCGGCTCAAGAGAGAATAGGATTTCGACAAATCAGCCGGATCGGGCGCAGTGGATGATCGGCTGGAACGAAATCCTCCAACCGCTTCATCGTGAACAGCTGCTCCATGAACACATCGCTCCCGCGCATCGAACCGCTTCGCCAAGGTGGATCAGTAGTCTATGTTTGGCGTAGGTATTTCAGCAGCGTGCTAGGCGCCCGCCGCCACGTGCGGGCGACGCCGGCATCAACCGGCGGGCAGATGCGCCGAGGGCAACAATCGCGCCTGACGCAGCGCCGCCAGATCAGCCGAGCCGGTGCAGAAGCAGGCGACGGCCAACTGGCGGATGACGATCTCGAAATGTGCGACAACCGCCTCGGTGGACACCGTCGCCGCGCGCAGCACGCCGGCCGCCTGCCCGGCGATGTCCGCGCCCAGGTGGATGGCCTTGGCCACGTCGACGCCGTCGCTGATCCCGCCCGACGCGATCAGCTTCACCGTTGGCAGCGCCCGACGTACCGCCTGCACGCTGGCCGGGGTCGGAATCCCCCAATCGGCGAACGCCATCGCCACTGCACGGTCGGCAGCATCGCGGGCGCGCTCGCCCTCCACCGCGGCCCAACTGGTGCCGCCGGCGCCGGCGACATCGATCACCGCCACGCCCGCCTCGACGAGCGCACAGGCCACCGAGGCGGACAGGCCCGCCCCCACTTCCTTGGCCACGATCGGCACGCCCACGCTGCGCGCGGCGCGAGCGATCTGCGCCAGGACGCCGCGCCAGTCCCGGTCGCCCTCCGGCTGTACCGCTTCCTGCAGCGGATTGAGATGGACGATGAGTCCATCGGCCTCCAGCGCATCCACCGCCCGGCGCGCCAGGTCCAGGCCGTCGGCCTCGCGCAGTTGCGCGGCGCCGATATTGGCCAGCAAGAGAATGTCTGGGGCCAGGCGGCGCAGCGCGCGCGTCAGCCCCTGGAAGTTGCGGGATTGCAGGCTCACGCGCTGCGAACCGACGCACATGGCGATCCCCAAGGCTTGCGCTGCTTCGCTCAGATGCCGGTTGACGGCCTCGGCGCGTGGCATGCCGCCGGTCATGGAGCTGATCAGCAGCGGCGCGCGCATGGTCTTGCCCAGCAGCGAGGCGCGCAGGTCGATCTGCGTCAAGTCCAACTCGGGCAATGCGCAGTGTTCGAAACGGATGTACTCCCAGCCGGCGACCGTGGCCGGCGCCGTTCGCCGATCCAGCACGATGTCCAGATGGTCGTCCTTGCGCCGGCTCAGGGCGGTGTCGCTCATGCTCGCTCCATCGTCCCATCGGGCGACGGCGTTGCGTCGGATCGGACCGACGGCAGCGCGCGCACGCCGCCGTCTCCCGCGCGTTCAGGCCGGCGCACGCTGGCCTCCCCCGCAGCGTCGCTGTGGTAGCGGCTGGTCGAGGTCTGGTAGTACTGCGCGCGGATGGCCGCCATGGCCTCAATCAACCGTCCCCACGGCGCGGGAAAGCGTTCTTGCGCCATCACCCGGTGCAGCATGCGCGTATGGCCGGCCAGCTCGTCGTTGAGGAACTCCACCACAGGCATAGCCGGATAGCGCTGCAGCAGCAGGATCGCCGCGTTGTCGGCCTCGCCGGCCGACCTGTCCTTGTCGCGTCCATGCAGATCGTTCTGCAGGCGCCCTATCGCGGAGATGAGCCGCAGGACCTGGCGAAACGCCGGACGCGCGCGCAAGGTCGCCATGTCCAGCCCCCACAGCAACGACAGGCAACAGAACACGTTCGCGTAGGCGATCGAATCGATGCCGTTGTGCAGGTACTCGGCGTAGGACCAGCGTTCCGCCCCTGCCGCCTGCGCGGGTCCGGCGTGCAGCGCCGCGCAGTAGCACTGGGTATCGTCGAGAAGCTGAGCATAGTCGCGACGATCGTAGGCGAGCGCGGCCAACGAAGCGCGCAGCACAGCGCAGCCCTCGAATCCGGGGAGCACGCACGGTACCCCCCGCCCCAGCGCCTGCTCCACCGCGGCGAGCTGCTCCGGCGCGATCAGGCCAAGGTCGTTGCAATCGTCGAGCCAGAACAGCAGCGCCAGTTCGCGATAGAACGCCACGATCAGCGTTTCGTCCTGCGGATCGCGGCCGGTGCGGGCGCTGGTGTCGCGCAGGCTCGGTTGGATACGCTGCAGGATGTACTGGCCGCCCCTGACCGCTTCCACGGCATGCTCGTCGGCGAACCCGGTCAGGGAACGCCCCCACTCCAGCACCTGCTGCAGCGCGCGTTCGGTCTGGATCATGGCGTCGCTCCTGGTCCCTCGGCCAGGACGCGCCGCCCCCAACGAAGCGCCAGCAACAACCCGGCAAGTTCGGCCACGCGCACGACCCGGGTGGGGCAATACAGTTCCTTGCCGATCCACAGCGGCGTCTGCGGCAGTGCATGCGCCGAATGGCGGGCGAGCATCCACTCCAGCGCACGCGCCACCGCCTGCGCGATGCGCCGGCGCCCTGTCGGCTCTTCGCTCCCGTCCATCACGTGCAACGCGAACAGCGCATAGGCGGTTTCCTCGAATGTGGACGCGCGACCGGTGCCCCAGCCGCCGCCGTCGCGTTGCGCCTGCAGCAGCGCCGCCAGCGCGCGCTCGTCGCGCCACTGGGGGTTGCCTTGCGCCAGCGCAGCGACCGCATGCGCGGTGGGATACAGCCACGAAACGTGCCATTTCTCGTTGTCCCATAGACCGTGCGGGTTGCGATTGGCCTCGACGTAGGCGCTGGTCCCGGCGGCGGGCTTTCCCAACAGTCGCAACGCATGCAGGGCATGGATGTTGGTCGACACCGAGGCATTGCGCTCGCCGGGGAAGGTGACGAACAGCTCGCCGATTTCGAAATGGCGCAACGCATCGACCGCCGGGTCGCGGCCTGCAAGGCGCAGGACGCACAACGCAACGGCGGTGTCGTCCGCATCGGCCGCGAAGTGCAAGGCCGGGCCCAGACCGCGCACGCCCAGGCGGGCGTCGAGCTGCGCGACGATCACGCGCACCGCCTCGGCGAGCGCGGGATGCGCGAACAGCCCGGCCAGATGCAGGGTGTACAGCGACCAGCATGGCTCGAACACATTGATCGGCCAGACGTTGGGCACGACACCTTCGATGCCGCTGCGCGTCGCCCGCGATGCCGCCTGCAGATACGCGTCGGCGCGCCCGACCTGCGGCATGCTCCCCTGTGTCACGGCGTGCGCACGCCACGCGGCGGTGGCCGCCGGACTGATGCCGATGCTGCCGTCGTCATCCGGGCATGCGGTGGTCGGCGACGTCCCCCAGGCTTCCCAGGAGTGCAGCAACGGATGGCCGCTCGGCAACGTCGCCGCCGCCCCCAGCTTGACCAGGCACGCTTGCCGCAATGGCAACAGCGCCGGGTGGCGCGGAAACGCCGCGCCGCCCATGAAGGATGCGGCCTCACCGCACAACTGCGGCAGGATCAGCTCCGCGCCGATCGGCGCGTCTTCCGGCACCGCATGCGCGTAGGGATCGGGCTGGCGCTCGAGGAACCGGGTTGCAGCCTGGACTGCGTCGGCAGCGCCGGGAAGAGGATCGGCACGCTGCAATGCCAGCAACGCCGCCCACGTGGGCGCATGGCGGAACAGCGGGAAGTCCGCGCTTCCCCATCCGCCATCGGCCTGTTGCTGCGCGATGAGCCACGCGTATGCGTCCTGCCGACCGGTGACGTTGCCGTGGAACTGCAGAGCTCGCGCCGTGTCGTAGACGGACGGACCGACGCTGCCACCGTCGCTCATCTCGCTCAGCAGGTGGCGCAATTCGGAAAGGATCTGTTCGGACAGCGCGTTCAAGCGGGATGTTCCTTCTGCAGAAGGTTGGGGAGAACCAGGATCGGGCAGACGCCGGGCACGTCGCCGCAGGCCCGTCGCGGCCCGGCGCACGGGCAGCGCCGGACGGTCGCCCTGCTCCGGCGCGGCGACGCGCCCCGATGCTGGCGCCGGTCCGACGCGTGCGCCGCGGCCGTGCTGGGCAACCGCTGCGATCGGCACCGCGGACTCGGACACAGTGCAGCATGCACCGCTGCCGCCGGCCGATCGCAGCAGCACAGGGGCGACTCCATGCGGACGCTCATGCGCAAGGCGCGTGCTTGAACAGATACGCGTTGGCCCGCTGCAACATCTGCGCCAACCGTTCCGCACGCGGCCCCATCGGGGCGATGGCCTCCCCGGCGTCGCGCAACAGATCCAGCGCGAACTGGCGCGCTGCCTGCAGCCCCATGATCGACGCGCAGGTCGGCTTCTGCGCCGCCGCGTCCTTGCCGGGGGTCTTGCCCAGCATCGCAGTATCCGCTGTCGCGTCGAGAATGTCGTCGACCACCTGCAACGCCAGGCCGAAACAGGCGCTGTAGCGATCGAGCGTACAGTACAGCGCAGCGTGCGCGGCATCCTCCGCGATGGCGCATAGCGCGCCCATGCGAACGGACGCGCGCACTAGCGCTCCGCTCTTCATCCGGTGCATCGCCACGATCCTGTCCAGCTCGACGTGCTTTCCGACCAGCGACAGATCCATGGCCTGCCCGCCTGCGGCACCCTCGGCGGACACCGCCTGCGCCAGTTCGCGCACGAGCGCGATACGGTTGTGGCCCGGCGCATCCAGGCTCGCCAGGGTCAGGAAGGCGTGCGCCTGCAACGCATCGCCGACCAGGATCGCAGTGGCTTCGCCGAACTTGACGTGCACGGTCGGAAGGCCGCGGCGAAGCACGTCGTCGTCCATCGCGGGCAGGTCGTCGTGGACCAGGGTACAGGCGTGCATCATCTCGATGGCGGCGCCGACGTCGTCGAGCATGTGCGCCGGCGTGTCGGCCAGTGCGCCGGCAGCCAGACAGAGCAAGGCGCGGGTGCGCTTCCCGCCATGCAAGGTGGCATAGCGCATCGCCGTCATCAGCTCGGTCTCACCGTCGTCTTCGGCGCAGAGAAGACGCGCCAGCGCCTGTTCGACCCGCTTTGCACCGTCCTGCATCCAGATCTCCGGCAGCAGCCTGCCGGACGCGCCGCGCGCCTGCGCGCCCAATCCGCCGAGCGAGGAAACGCCAGTTCGGTCGTCGTGTAGCGTGGAACCGGTCTGCATGTTGTTCATGTCCTTGTACCTGACACGGCCACGGCGAGCGCCGAGCCGCCGCGGTGTTGCCGGTGTCGCACCGAGCGCGCGCGCCGAGGCAGCAATGCCGGGCGTCGCCGGCGCCGCTGCCTCGCCACACGGGGCGTGCGATTCCAGCTCATGAGAATCCGATGCGGATTGTCATGGACGGATGTGCGGTCGGGTAATAACGCCGGCCCTTTTCGACGCCGCTCAGCAACCGCGGCCGCACCCCAGCCTTGTGCATGGTCAGCGCCAAGGCGACGGAGAACTGCACCAGTTCCAGCCATACCAGGTGGTAGCCGATGCAGACGTGTGGGCCGGTACCGAACTGCAGCATGTCCACCGGCCGGATCGGCTCCGTGCGTTGCAGCCACCGCGCCAGGCGGAACTGATCAGGCGCCTCGTGCAGCAGCGCCGAGGTCGAGAAATGCAGCAGCGGGATGCACAGATGGGTGCCCGCGGGAATGCGCCGTTGGCCGAGCTGCAATTCCTGCAGCGCGCGACGGGGCAGGACCGTGGTCGCCGGATGCACGCGTAGCGTTTCGCGGAACAGCGCCTCGGCGACCGGACACTGCGCCAGGTCCGCGTGCCGGGTCGGCACCGCGCCCACGCGTTGCGCCTCCTCGACCAGGGCGTCCCACAGCACAGGCTGCCGCGCCAGCTCGATCACCATCCAGGCCATCGTCGAGGCGGTGGTGTCGTGACCGCCAAGCAGCAGCAAGCGGATATTGGCGACCAGGACGTCATCGGAGAGCGCATCATCGCTGCGATCGAAGGCGCTCACCATGTCGTTGATCAACCCGGTTCGCGCGGCATGCGCGCGCGCGTCCCGGACGAACTGGCGCAACTGCGCGTCGATCCAGTCGCGGGCTGCGCGGCCGCGCCGCAAGGGCAGTCCGGGCAGGTCGATCGGGGGCGCGACGATCAACTGCAGCAGTTGCCGGTACTTGCGATGCCATCCCGGCAGGTCGTTCGCGGGGATTCCCATGAGGCTGAAGATGAGCTTGAGCGTCAGATCGCCGGTTTCGCGCAGGATGGTTACGTCGCCGCGGTCGCGCCACGCCTGCACCCGCGCCAGGATGATGGGCGCGAACAGGTCGCCGATGCCGGCCTGGGTCAGCCCCTTGGGCAGGAACGCCGCCTTGATCGCATCACGCGCCTGCCGGTGCGCGCCGCCGTCCTGGGCGACCAACGTTCCGCGAAGCAATTCGGGCGCGATCTCTTCCATCAGCGCCGAGGACACGTCCTTGTGCCGGAGCAGTGCGAACGCATCCAGATCCGTGCAGGTCATCAGGTGGCCGGCAGGGCCGAAATCCAGCCAGAAGTGGCTGCCCAGCGTCCGTTCCGCGCGCCGCAGCAGGCGCGGCAGGTCGCAGACGATGGCGGGAAGATGCCCGACGAGGGGGAAAGCGCCGGGCACGACCGGGATGTCGTACCGCAGCCGGTGCCGACGGTCCAGCGGGTTGAGCAGCATGTCCATCAGCAGCGCGGCGCCGCGGCCGCTTCGGCGATGTCGCCGGCAGGCCGCGTGGCGCGGCTGTTGCCACCGTCGGCGTATGTCGGCACATGCGCCAGCATGCCGCCGTCGATGCACACGACCTGGCCAGTGATGAACGCAGCATCATCGGAGAGCAGGAAAGCTACCAGCGCGGCCACGTCCTCGGGGCGGCCGACGCGCGGCAGGAGCTGGTGCCGGCGCAGATGCCGTTGCATGCACTCGTCCAGCTTGGCGAGGAGACGCTCGGTCATGATGAGACCCGGCGCAACCGCGTTGCAGCGGATCTGCGCGTGACCGTACTGGGTGGCGAGCGAGGCCGACAGCATGTTCATCGCCGCCTTCGACGCGGCGTAGGACGTCTGCGCGGTGTCACCGCTGAGCCCCTGGCACGACGACATGTTGACGATCGCGCCACCGCCGCGGGCGATCATCCGTGGGATGGCCTGCCGGCAGCAGAGCAGCGTGCCGCGCAGATTGGTCGCCATGATCTGATCCCAGACCGCCAGGTCCAGGTCGAGGATCGCGTGGTCGCGCGGGGTCAGATGCATGGCGCTCGCGTTGTTCACCAGCAGGTCGACCCCACCTAAGTGCCGCTCCGCCGTCTCGAACAGCGCTGCCACCGCCTGCGCATCGGCAATGTCCATGGCCAGGGCCAGCGCGTGGCCGGCTTCGGCCGCGATCTGCGCGGTGCAGGCGATGGCCGCCGAGCCATCAATGTCGGCCACCACGACTCTGCCGCCCTCGCGCGCGAGGGCGAGGGCGCATGCCTTGCCGATGCCGGCGCCGGCGCCGGTCACCACGGCCACCTTGCCTTCAAACCGTCCCATCGTGTCCTCCTGGATCGCGTTGGTCTTTCGCGGCATGCCGATAGGCCTCCGCCGGAGAAGGCGCAGGGTTGGCGCTGGCGCGCTCGCCATCGCCAGAGTCGCTTTCGATGACCCGAATGGCGGCGACCGGGCACTGGCTGGCCGCGAGCCGCACGGCGGCGTGCAGCGCCTGCGGGACCGTCACCATGCACACTTCAGCCACGCCGTCCGGTTCGCGCTGGCGAAAGGTCCCCGGCAGCGTCAGCACGCACTGCCCGGTGGTTCCGCACAGATCCTGGTCGACCACGACGCGCATCTCAGCCCCCCTGCGCATGCAGCCGCACCGGCAGCGCGCGGAACGTCCTAAGGAACGCGGAGGGCTCCCGGGTCGGCTGCTCGGCCAATGCCAGCGTGGGGAAGCGCGCCTCGATCCGCGGCAGGCTCTCGGCCAACTGCACCCGGGCCAGTTGCGCACCGAGGCAGAAGTGGATGCCGTGACCGAAGCTCAGCATGATCTTCCCGTCGCTCGACATGCCAGGACTGGTGCCATAGAACCGCACGGGTTCGAAGCGGTCGGGATCGGCGAAGGCATCCGGGTCGCGATTGCCTGCCGCGATCAGCACGCGCACGTCCGCGTTCTTCGGAATCACCACGCCGCCCAGTTCGATGTCGCGCTGGGCGATCCGCGGAATGGAGCTGAACATGGCGGGCGCGTCGCAGCGCAGGACTTCTTCCACGAATGCCTTCACCCCCACGGCGTCTCCCTGCAGCCAGTGCCGCTGTTCGGGATACGCCAGCATCGCCAGGACCGCATGGTCGATGGTCGCAGCAGTGGTGGCGAAGCCGCCCAGCAGCATGCCCCACAACATGCTGATCAACTCCGCATCCGACAGCGTGTCGGCATCGTCGTCGTGTGCGCCGACCAGCATCGACACGATATCGTGGTGGGGGTCGGTGCGCTTGCGCTGTATGAGGTCGCCGAAGTAGGCCTGCACCTTGTCGCTGGCCGCGTCCGCCGCGGCGAGCTGGGGATCGCTGGCGTGCGGGCTCAGGCCTTCCAGAATGGGGCCGATGCCGGCGGCGAGCCCGAACATGTCATCCTGGGGCATGCCGAACAGTTCGGCGAAGACCAGCATGGGCAAGGCCAGCGCGAATTCCCGATGCAGGTCCACCGCCTCCCCGCGCTCCAGCGCGGGCGCCATGCCGTCCAGGCGCGCTGCGACGATGCGCGCGATACTCGGCCGCAGGTTGTCGATCTGGCGCATGGTGAAATCGCGCGAGATCAGCCGGCGCAGACGCGTATGCGTCGGGGGGTCCTTCATCGCTAGCGTGGACGCCAGCAGATTGAGCGACAGGCTGGTCGCAGCACGCGGGAAATAGCGCGCCAGTTCGCCCGGCGCCGGTCCCCGAAACGCATCGCCCGTGGCCTTGAGCGCCCAGCAAATGTCGACGTGGCGGCTCAACAGAAAGAGGCCCGACGCCGCGCGATGCACCGGATCGTGCTCGCGCAACCACCGCATGAACGGATACGGGTCGTGGATGCACGCTGGCGACGCCAGTTCGGCGAAGGCGTCCCGGCATGCTGCTTTGGTTTCTTGCACGTCCATCCTGGTTACCTGTTGGCTGGCTGATCTGACCGGTGCGCACCCAGGCGCGCCGGCAAATTGCGGAGAAGATCCCGATCCCGGCGGCGTCCGCGCGTCACCAGAGCACCGGGAGCTCCTCGAACCCGCCAGTGATGATCTCCTTGCGCAACTTCAGTTCTTCGGGCGACACGGCTAGGCGTAGCGCGGGAAAGCGCTGGAAGATCGAACCGAACACCACCTTGAGTTCCAGCCTGGCCAGCGCCGCGCCGATACAGTTATGCGGCCCGTAGGAGAACGCCAGGTGCGGGTTTTCGTCGCGTCCGATGTCGAAGATTTCCGGGTCGTCGAAATGGCGCGGATCGAACGACGTCGCCGGCAGGCCGACCAGCACCTTGCTCTCCGCGGGAATATGTACGCCCGCGATGGTCACGTCGGTCCTCGGATAGCGCATGATGCCGTCCCAGCCCGCGCCCGGCGGGTACATGCGCAGGATTTCCTCCACCGCCTTGTCCACCAGGGACGGTTCGCCGACCAGGCGTTCGCGCTGTTGCGGATGGCGGAACATGGCCAGCAGGCCGAATTCGATCTGCGCGACAGTGCTCTCGTGCCCCGCCACCAGTATGCCCGCCGCCAGGCCGATCGCCTCTTCCTCGGTTGCCTTGCCTTGGTCGACCGCTGCGAGCAGATCCGTCAGCAGGTTGTCGCCCGGATCCTGGCGCTTGTCCCGCATCTTGCCGCGAATGTAGGCGCGCAGTTCTTCCCAGGCCAGGCGCGACGCGGTGCGCGGGCCGCTTTCATGCTGGTGCGTCATCACCTCGTCGGACAGCCCGGCGAAAAAGGCGTGATCCTCGTAGAGCACGCCCATCAGCGCGCTGATGACCATGGCTGGAAGCGGAAAGGAAAGGTGGCGCCGCAGGTCGGCGGGCTGGGGCTGGGCCGCCAGCGTCTCGAACAACTGCGCGGCGATCGCCTCGACCTGCTGCGCGAGCAGCTTCACCCTGCGGTTGCTGAAGGCTGGCGCCACGATCGTGCGTAACCGGGCATGCTCGCCCCCCTCGTGCGAGACCAGCCACCCCGGCGAACCGAGAATCACCGAATCCGGGGTGAATGCCGCCGGCGGCATTCCCGCGGGCCGGAATGCCGCGTCGGACAGCACCGCCTTGGCCTCGTCGTAGCCTGTCACCCACCAGCCTTCGTGCCCGGACGGGAACCGCACGCGGTGGATCGGACCATTGGCGCATAGCGCCAACATCTCGGGCGAGGGCTCGATGTGATCGACGCGCCACATCGGCAGCGTCGGCAAGGGTTGTTCGGACATGGTGGCACTTCACTCTCTAAGCGATGGTCGGGCGGAAGGTGACCGGCAGGCGCTGCGGGCAGCGAATGACGTAAGACGGCATGTAGACGACGTCCTCCGCGGCGATGCTCAGCGCCAGATCCTCCAGCCGCCCGAACAGCGCGGGGAAGGCGCAGCGCAATTCCAGACGCGCCAGCTCAGCGCCCAGGCAGGAATGCGGCCCCTCGCCGAACGACAGGTGCGGGTTGTGCCGCCTGGTGACATCGAACCTGTCGGCGCCGGGACCGAAGGCCTTTTCGTCCCGGTTCGCCGCATGGAACGCCATCAGGACGGCGTCGCCGCGGCGGACCATGCATCCGTCGATCTCCACGTCCTGGGTGGCATAGCGGAACGGCAGATTGGCCACTGCGCTGCCCCAGCGCAGGATCTCCTCGATCGCCTGTGACCACGGAACTTGGCCGCTGCGCACCAGGTGCAGTTGCTGCGGATGCGTCAGCAATGCCAGCACGCCATTGCCGATGACGCCGGTGGTGGTCACGAAGCCCGCAGAGAGCACCATGAACAGCATGTCGATGAGCTCGCTGTCGGAAACGAGCTCGCCGTTGTCGCGCGCGACGATCAGGGCCGAAGCCAGATCGTCGCCGAGCTGGCCTCGCTTAAGCGCGATCAGGCGACGGAAGAACTCCGGGATGCGCTGCCGCGTCTGTCGCACCTCTGCGGCTGTGGCGGAGGTGTTGGCCCGGCTGTAGGTGAGCGCGACGATCTCCTCGCGCTGTTCGTCCGGCAAACCGAACAGTTCGGCGATCACGTTGGTGGGCAGCGGAACGGCGAACTCGCACATCAGATCGGCACTGCCGCCGCGCTGCGCCATCTCGGCCAGGAGTCGATCGACGCATTGTTCGATCCGTGGCGCCAGCAAGGCGATACGACTGGGCGCGAAGCTCCTGGACAGCAGGCCGCGCAAGCGCCGGTGATCGGCGCCATGCGCCGTGACCATGTTGTCCACTTTGCACATCCCGATCAGCGGATGATCCTCGGGAATCTCGCCGTCCTGCAGCGCCCGCCACTGTCGCCAGTCCCTGTTGAAACGCTGGTCGGAAAACATCCGCCTGAGCGTCTGGTGACGGCCTGCCGCCCAGGTCACCACATTGCCTGGCAGCGACACTCGCGCCATCCCCCCTGCTGCAGAATCGCAGCAGACAGACTATTAAGTTGCGTGGGAGCGACCGACACGCCGATCACATCGCAATGATCGTTTTCTACGCGCATGCAAACAACTCCATAAAGAACCATTATGTAATACAGCTACAAAATCAGTTGCAGCTTCGCGCAAATGCGTAGCGTCTCATCCCTCAACAAGCACCAGAAAAATTGGATTTCGACTAACCCGCTTGATCTTGCTGGGTTCGGGCGCCCTATTTAATTGAATAACAAGCCCCAAAATTCAAGTGAAAAGAATGTTAACTTTATTTGTTGCTGAGATTTCAAAAATTACATAATGCCGCAATATATTTCACAATTCTGGCCCATTATCCAATTCCTCTCACGGCGTATCAGAACCGCGCTCGGCAGGGCTTCGGGCCCGAGAGCCGCAATACGCGAGGGCCGCGTCTTGTCGCAACAGCCCTTGAAGCCTTCGGCGGCGAAGCGCTCTGCCAACGCCATATCCAGCTCTTGGACTTGCCGGTCTGCCGGATCATGTCGACGGTGCCGACGTCCATCGTCGATCCAGCCGGTTCGGAGCCACCTCAAGAACATGGAGACTTCTGTCATCAGACATTGGCGCAGAGAGAGAAATTGACACCGTAAGCTCCCCCGGCTCCTTCAGTGTCATCATCTCTCGCCTATCGTGTCATGTCACGCAGATGAGATCGCGCCTGCTTCTGTTGTCGCATTCCATTGTCAGGATCAGAATCAGAAAGGGTTACTTGCTTTTCATGCGTTTGAAATAATCCGTCCATAAATTGACAGTTTATATCTTTGTTTCAAATTATTGACACGATATGGAGTTGTCTCTCACTCAATCAGAAAAAAGATGCCGTCCGCAGCGGTCCCTTCCTTCCAGCATTGGGCAAGGAACGTTTCAAAGTACCATGGTGATGTGGGGTTCAATGCTGCTCGCCGCCTATCTGGCGGAGCCTTGAACTTGAGCCACTTCGCTACGCTGCGACGCTCATAGCCGGTCCGTCGGGCGATCGCGCTGTAGGATAGACCCTCCTGGCGTAAGGCGTGGAGCATCTCGAATATCTCCTGGCGAGACTGCCTATGCGCGAGACGCGCGCGCCGGCGATGTGTCGCAGCGTCGACAATAGCGTCCTCGGACAGGATGGATCTTCCTGAAGCACGTCCACTAAGGCTGATCTGTTCCTCGATTGCCGTACGAAGATTCTGGACCAGATGAAACCGGTCGGCCACCTGGTGAGCCTGCGGTGCGCCTTCACGGACGGCCTGCGTATACAGGCCGCAGCGGTCTCGGCTGACGACCTCGACGGAGGGATGATCCGCAGCCACCTGGCTGCGCTATCGACACTCCGATCATCGAGAATGTCGACGACCGACTGACGCTCGAGATCAACCATGATAGTGCCGTATCGCGTCGCTCGCCGCCAGCTCCAGTCATCGATGCCAACCACCCGAATCTCGGAGGCGCGGTGAGTAACCGCGGCATCCCGCTTCAGTTGCCGCAGGATGGTGTCGTCACTGACCGGCATGCCGAGCCGTTGCATGAGGCGTTCGCCAGGACGTCCACCCGTGCTATGGCCGAGCAAGCCGACAATCTCCACGACCCTCGTCGTCCTGCGCGCATAAGGGGAAGCAACCGTCGGGAGTCGATCAGTGAACGTTTGTCGCTCACATTTCTGATGTGCACATCGCCAGCGGCTCAGCAGGAGCTTCACCGTCACGGGCTTGCCCTGGACCGGCAGATCCTGAAGGCTGCGGTTGGACCAGCCATGCCGACTTCGGCTTCGCCGGCCGCAATCGGGCAAATGCCGATCGCTGGTCCGGCAGCGAAAACAACCCAACTGTGATCATCAGTGAGCGCGACACCAGGAGCGATTGCGAAGAACGATCGCCATACGCGGTGCTGCCGGTGGAGACCTAGATGTTTCCGCTGGGTGGCGGCCCGGAACAAGGCGGTAGACATGCATCGACTAATGGCCATTACCATGATGGCCTTTCTTGCTGGCTGTTTCGCGCCGGGCCGTAATGCCTGCCAATCGAAGGCCGCGATGAAGGCGGCCTATCGCAGGATTGTCGGTATGGGCGGTCTTGGAGCGTGCCTGATCGTGTCAGGCTGCACGACCGTCGCCAGCGTTCAGGAACCTGATTTGAAGATCGCGAATGCCTGGCACGCGACCTTTCCGCATGGCGGCCGGACCGGCGATCTCGTGTCCTGGTGGTCCACGTTTTCCGATCCATCGCTGACGGCCCTCATTGCATCTGCGCAGGCGGAAAGCCCCAGTCTCGAGTCCGCCGTTGCAGAGATCGAGAGGGGGCGCGCCACGCTGGCATCTACGCAGGCGAGCCTTTTTCCGGGGCTTGGCGGCTCGGGATCGCTCGCCCGCGGCAACAAAGCCAACCAAGTTGCTGCCGTTACGACGGTGAGCGGCAGCCTCGACGCTTCTTGGGGAATCGATCTGTTCGGCAAGACACGGCGTAAGAGCGAGGCAGCGCGGCTTCGGGTCCACAAACGGATCGCCGATTGGCACGATGCGCGCGTCTCGCTCGCGGCCGAGGTGGCGGACTATTATGTGCAATACCGTGCCTGCCGGCAGCTGGAGCAAGTTTATACCACCGAACTCGCCTCGCAGCGCAAGACGATCCGGGCAATGGAAATGGCCACAACCTCTGGCCTTACGTCGAGCGCCGACCTTGCGCTAGGGCGGGCGAGTGCTGCTACCTCGGCCTCGACACGGACCGCGCAGCGTGCCGAGTGCGAGGTTCTCGTCAAATCTCTCGCCCGCCTTATCGGCGGTGACGAGCCTCACGTCCGCGATATTCTGGCGATGGGCAAGCACGGGTTACCCACGCCAAGGACCCTCAAGCTGTCCGACGTGCCTGCCGACGCCTTACGGCAGCGCCCCGACATCGACGCCCTTGAACTCGAGGTCGCTGCATCGCTCGCCGAGATCGGCGCGGCAAAAGCCGATCTCTATCCGAGCCTCAGCCTCGGCGGCTCGGTCAAGATCGACAGTTCATCGCTGATGGGAACCTCTCTGCCCTGGTCCTTCGGCCCGGCCGTCTCGATCCCGCTTTTTGACGGTGGCTCGCGCCGGGCGGCAGTGGGCAGCGCGGCAGCCGCATATAAGGTGGCGGTGGCCGCCTACAAATCAGGTGTGCTGGACGCGGTGGCCGAAGTCGAGACCGCACTCGTGCGGATCGACAGTACGCGACGGCAGATCGGCGACGCCAGTGTCGCGGCGCGCAACTACCGCGCCTACTTCAAAGCCGTGCATTCGAACTGGAAGCCAGATGCAGCGTGATGAAGCCTTATGGCGAACGCGCGTGGCGGGCGCCTTTGGCTCGACGTTTTGTGGGAGGGCAAAAACTTACGGTGACGGCAAGCAGTCGGCAACCTCGCCGAATGCCGTCAGAGCGTGTGCAACAGATCCACAGCCTTGATGTATGGCATTCAAATAATCGATTTTACGAATTAGCGGGCATGCTCCATTAGAAGAACAGCAATTGACCGAAGCAAGTACGCCGACACCTGCTGCCGGCAACTTTCTTAGTTATATTATGGGCGAGTGCGGCAGATCGGCCGGATTCGATCCAGCGGATGATTCTAGAAGGGCACCATTTTCACATCGTTGGTGCGAGGCCTCAGTTCATCCAATTAAACCGGGAATTTCATCAGGTCTTCTATGCCGCGAGACTTTCGAGCCGATGTCCAGGCCTTGCGGGGTCTATCTGTCCTGCTGGTTGTCCTTTATCATACCCAAATCGCGCCGTTTGGTTATCTCGGCGTTGATATTTTCTTCGTAATTTCGGGCTTTCTGATCACCGGCCTCATCGCGACCCAGCTTGAGCAGTCACGGTTCAGCTATTGGGAATTCTATTATCGTCGTGCGAAGCGCCTGTTGCCCGCGGCCTATGTGGTCATTGCGCTCACGACGGTCGCTGCACCCTTTTTCCTGTCGGATGTGGGCCTGCGGGACTTCCGAAGTCAGGTCCTCGGGGCGCTCACATTCACCGGCAACATCGTTCTCTGGTCTCAGGCGGACTATTTCGGCGAATCCGCCGAAACGAAGCCTCTCCTGCATTTCTGGTCGCTCGCTGTCGAAGAACAGTGTTATCTGCTGCTTCCTGCTTTCTTGGCCTTGGCTCCCAAGAGATGGCGGCTCACAGCGGTTAGTTTGCTCCTGATTGCCAGCCTGGCACTGTGTCTATACGTGGCCATTCGTCACCCATACGCTGCATTTTATCTTTTGCCGACCCGCTTTTGGGAAATAGCGATTGGTTCGCTCGGGGCATTGCTTCCCGCAAGCGCTCGCGTGGCGGCCAAGTTTGCGGCGCTGCGCCTCCCGGCGCTCGTGCTTATCCTCCTTATTCCCATTGGACTTAGTTCGCAGAACCCGATCGTGGATGCCGCTTTGGTTTGCTTGGCAACCCTGATCCTCCTGCTGTCGCCCAGCAGGGATAATGTGGCGGTTCGAAGCATGGCAAGGATCGGGGATATCTCGTACTCGCTCTATCTGGTCCATTGGCCGGTGCTTGTATATGTGCGGGCTGCTTGGCTGGCAGAGCCTCCCGCGCTTGCGATCTATGCGGCAGTTGCCTTCTCAGTTGTAGCCAGCTTAGTTCTTCACCGGCTCGTGGAAAAGCCGTTCCGGCAGGGATTCGTCGCATCTCGTGGACGGATGGCCTCAGGACTCGTTGCCGCAACGGTTCTTCTCGGCTTCGCACGGTCAGTCGACATTGGCGCAGCCGAAAGTAGGGTTGGCTTTTCCGAGAGCCGACCGATCAATTACGGCCTGGGAAGGGCATGTGATCTCACATCTGGATCGCCTCCCCAGGGCATTCCCGAGGCCTGTCAGACGACGGGCAGGCCCGAATTGCTGGTTTGGGGCGATTCATTTGCCATGGCACTGGTTCCCGGCTTGGCCAAAACGATCGGAGAGGCCGGCCTGGCTCAGCTCACAATGAGCGGGTGCTTCCCCGCCATCGGCGTTGCTGCCTTCTCCAAGCGCGCAGCGTCTCCCTCCTTCGCCGAGGACTGTATTCGCTTCAATGACAGTGTTTTGGGTATCCTGAAAAATCGGCCGGGGATAAGGACCGTTGTCATTTCGAGCCCATTTGACGCCCCTGATTCAAAAGACTTCATGCTGCTTAAGAGGCGTGACGGGACATTCACGGAAGTTGAAACTTCGGTAGATGGAGCCGTTGAGGGTATCAAGTCCCTCGTCGACGCCGTTCGCGCTTTGGGCAGGCGAGTGGTCGTAGTTGCTCCCCCGCCAGTCGCAGGCTTCGATATCGGCGATTGCCTTGAGCGAAAGGTGAGGGGAAATCTTATGCTCGGGCGGCACAGTGATTGTGAAATTTATGTCACCGATTACCGCCGGATGCGATCCCGCACTCTTGAGCTCTTGAACCATGTGGCTGTGAAAGCTGACGTAGAGGTTGTCTCTTACCACGACTTTCTCTGCGACGACACAAAATGCAGAACCGAGATCGATGGCAAATTCCTCTACCGGGACAGCGGCCATCTTTCCTATGAAGGATCAGAAATCATCGCTCGAAAGACAAGACTTGCTGAGAGGCTGATCAGGGCTGCTCGTTAGAGCGAATTTTTTAGGCGGAGTGAACCGCGAGCACTTTCGCGTGGCTCGCAATGAAAAGCGCATGAGGATTTCGGACGCCCGCCGCGCCGACCTGAAAGCGCACGAGGCGACGGCCCGCAAGGCTGCCAAGCGGAACGCGTTCCGGCACGGCGCTGATGATGAGCCGATCCGTTCCGGAGATCCGGCCGCAATGCAGCGGATTGTTACCCGCATTGAGGAATTGGGGCGCTCTGCCAACCCCATATGCAGCTCTTGGACTTGCCGGTCTGCCGGATCATGTCGACGGTGCCGACGTCATCGTCGGTCCAGCCGGTTCGGAGCCGCCTCAAGAATTGGAAACCTCTGTCATCAGACATAGGCGCAGACGTAGAAATTGACACCGTAAGCTCCCCCGGCTCCTTCAGTGTCATCATCTCTCGCCCATCGTCTCATGCCACGCAGATGAGATCGCGCCTGCTTCTGTTGTCCCATTCCATTGTCAGGATAAGAATCAGAAAGTGGTTACCTGCTTTGCATACTTTTTAACAATCAATTCATAAATAATTATGACGATTTATATCTTTGCTACATACTATTAATACAATAATATAATATGTACTCACTCAATCAGAAAATGTCTTTGATCAATTATATATCTCTTGACAGTTAACTGGAGAATGCAGTCGTTTAGACCAGGATTGGCATTTAATTTGAAAATATCGAAGTTCGGATTCAAATTGATGCAATCGAATGGAGGGTGATATGCTAGCGCTCGGATATGTCGCCGACGTGTTGGGGCTGCCCGTCAACGAGGTGGCGCCACACGCCAGACACGCTTCAGGTTGGAAGCGTAGAAATAGCGGCAAGCCCGTAAATCGTGTCTTTGGCATGATGCACGGCAAGCGGTCAATAGCGCGGTTCAGGTGGCGCATTAACGGTTAGCGCGATATGAGGCTATCGATGACGACGTCCTGGTCGCGGCCGAGGCCATCGCCCGGCAGCAGGATCGCAGCCTTGGCGAGGTCATCACCAATCTCGCCCGGCGCTCGCCGCGCCGGCCCCAAGCCGGCGGCGCAACGGGATTCCTCTCCTGTCGCCTCGGCCGGATGCACCTCCTGTCACGCTTGACGCGGTAAATGCCTTGCGAGACGAACTGCCTTGACGTTCCTGCTCGATGTCAATGTCCTGATCGCACAAAGTTGCGGGCATTGCACGGGCACAGCTTCTGGCCCGACGATGTGAGCCTGGTCGGCTCCGGCGACATCGATGCAGCGAAAATCCTGACGTCGACACAGGTCACGGATACGTATCTTCTCACGCTCGCCAAGGCGCGCTGCGGCCAACTTTCAAGCTGGCCGCAAGCTGTCGGCGGCGGCCGTGAAGGGCGGGAAGTCTGCATTGCACCTGATCCCCACTGCGTACCACGGCTGGACCCTATCTATCAGGGCACCATCCCGGTACAGGATCAGGCGTTGAGCGCGTCCTTGATGGCTTTAGCCGGCGTGAAGGACAGCTTCTTCGAGGCGGAGATCTTGATCGTCGCGCCCGTGGACGGGTTGCGGCCCTCGCGTTCTGGCGTTTCCTTCACCTTGAACTTGCCGAAACCGGGCAGGCTCGTCTCGGCACCGCTCGCCGCCGCATCGGAGATCGCTTTGAACACGTTGTCGACGATGCTCTTGGCCTGCATCTTCGTCAGGCCGTTGTCGGCTGCAATCTTTTCTGCGATCTCATTTGCCGTCGTCATGGAATATGCTCCTTTATTTTGTTACCTGCCACTGTTTGCACACAACACACCGAGGTGGTAGTCCGCGCGCGGCGCAACGCGTTAAAATAAAAATCCCCGGAAGCTGGGCTGTCGGCCTGAGTTCCTACGTCGAAAAGGTTTTTGGAAGCTTGGCAGACTGGGTCGGGCTAAAGACCAGTCGGGCCGGACTGGCTCCCGACCCGATCACCGCAGAGACCGCCACGGCCAAGATTCCCTCCAACGATGCCTGCTTCGGGTCTTACTGTGTCACTCGTCTGACGATCTCGTCAGCAATGACGCCGGCATTTGCCCATCACGTCAATCAACCCAGTTGAAATGAGCAGCATTGACTGGCATGCCGCGCTCAGCCGAACCATTTTCGGTGATCGTAATCCGCAAGCTTTCACCCATCGCCGCCAGCGCTCTCGATCCGTGGTGTAATAGCCGGATAGATTTCGCGTAGGCCGCCACGGAGTTGAAGAGAAGGTCCGTTGGGATCCTTGTGATCGGCCCATACAGCAGAGCGACAGGTGTGGATCAGGTTCTCCTAAGTTGTGTGCGTCAAGTTCTTGTGTGGATGCCAGCCATTTTGCAAGGAGGAACCTGAAGCATTGGACATGTGATCGAGTGCGGTCATGTGTCAGGCCTTGATTTGCGGCCGTTCCATGTGCCGCGGGCCGGTATGGTGATGCGCGGATCAGGTCCAAATCAGCAAAGCGAGCTTGCGTGGGCTCTCAACTTGACTCTGGTTTTCCTGACCCCGATCTGATCGATCATTTGCCCATGCAGTTCATGCCTTCCTCACATCTCCGACGTCCCGGTCTCAGGTGCGTTGTTGCAAATCACGCAGGCACCGTCGCCGGATTCCGGTAGTCCTCCTGTTTCGTCAGCATGGCCCAGATGCCACGCGCCATCTTGTTGGCCAGCGCGATTGCCACCAGCATGCGCGGTTTCTTCAACATCAAGCGGGCAAGCCAGGAACCGTCGGGCGCGCGCCTCCGAGACGCCCATTGAACCACAGCCATGGCGCCGATGATGAGCAACCGCCGAATATCGCGCTGGCCCATCTTCGATACCTTCCCTAGTCGTTGCTTGCCGCCGCTCGACTTCTGCCGAGGGACCAGCCCGAGCCAGGCGGCGAAATCGCGACCGCCCCGACACCGATGGCTACCCACGCACGGCTTTAAGACATGTTCAGGGTAGATTTTTCATTACCAGCGCCCTGCTTGCGATGGCGGCCTGCAAATTTTCTCTGCTTGATCAGCGCAGCAGCCGGGGTCGTTCCTGACGTGTTGTCTCGCTTTCCGCAAATGTGTCGGCGGTGGCGGGCCTCGGTTCCAACTTCACGCGAGCCCCAAACCTTTTCCGACCGGCTCCGTTCCAAAAAAGGGGGCGGCATTGCTGCCGCCCTTTGAGATTGGTGAGAGGCGCAGACCTTAGAAACCCATACCGCCCATACCGCCCATGCCGCCGCCGCGATGCAGCCCTGAAAGAGTCGAGCGAATCGACGGTGTTCGGAAGCTCGAGCCACAGGATGAATCCACCCTGCGGATTGGTAACCTTTGTGCCTTCCGCGACCGCCAGCGCGCTTCGTCGCACCGTAGAGAGCGAGTGTGAGGCGCTGAGCATCTAGCAGCGCTCGAGACGTGCCGAGCTTTTGCGTGGAGTGGCCATGCGGGATACCTCCTGTAGCATTATCTGCCGAAACCAGAGGCTTACCGGATCATTGAAATGTATCTCTATCCACAGCGTGGATGCGTCTCATCGAAACAAACGATTTTATCAATCCTCCGGAATCTCGCATTGACGACAGCACCTCACACGCCCTGATCACCCGCTACCCTTATCGTGTGACGACTGCGAAAAAGAGCCCGAAATGAGAAAATCTTTCCATGAGCTCAGACGTGCGATGGAAGTTGCCCCGGGAAAATGAGTTGCAGTTGGATGCCAACGCCTCAAACCAACCGGAACTCATCCGGTTTCTATAATCCGACTGTTGTTGGTGAGTGGCACAAGCCTGGTCAGGGACGATTTTCGCGACGTGACTGGCAGAGGTATGGCGCCGCACCCACGTCAAAAGGCATTGCTATGGAAAGGAACAGAATGGCTGATCAACTTGCAACGGAAATCATTGCCACGATCAAGAAGCGCGTCGAATTGGAAAGCGGCGAGGGAAGTGTGTCCACCATCGGCGAAATAACGACTGCCACGGAACTGACCTCGCTCGGCGTCGATTCGCTGGGTTTGGCGGATCTCCTCTGGGATGTGGAGCAGGCCTACGACATCAAGATCGACATGAACTCGGCCGACGCCTGGTCGAATCTCAAGGATGTCGGCGACATGGTGGAAGCCGTCCGCGGTTTGCTCGCGAAGGAGGTCTGATTGGACAGGCGAGTCGTCATTACTGGGATGGGCGGGCTTTGCGGCCTAGGCAACAACGCCGCCTCTATCTGGAAAGAGATGCGCGAAGGCCGCTCCGCCATCCGCCCGATGGTCACTTCCGAGCTTCATGAGATGAAGGGCACTGTCGGTACCGAGATCAACGAGCTGCCCAAGCACGACATCGGCCGCAACCAGCTCGTCTCCATGGATCGCCTCAGCTTGCTCGCTGTGCTTGCAGCGCGCGAAGCCGTGCAACACGCCGGACTTTCCTGCGACGAGGGAAATCCGTATCGCTTCGGCGCGACAGTGGGCGTCTGCGGCTGGGGCTGGGGAACGGTCGAAGAAACCTACCGCGCCCTCTATTTGGACGGCGCGAAGCGTACTGGCCTCTATGCTGCACCAAAGGGATTGCCGAGCGCCGCTGCCAGCCAGGTCAGCATGAGCCTCGGCCTGCGCGGCCCGGTCTTTGCCATCGCGTCTGCATGCGCATCAGCCAACCATGCGATCGCTTCGGCGGCGGATCAGATCAGGCTCGGCCGGGCCGACGTGATGCTTGCCGGAGGCGCCGAAGCGCCACTCGTATGCGGTCAGCTGAAGGCATGGGATGCAATGCGCGCCCTCGCTCCGGATACTTGCCGGCCCTTCTCCGCCGACAGGAAGGGAGTGGTGTTAGGTGAGGGTGCGGGCATGGCCGTGTTGGAAAGCTATGAGCATGCCGCGGCGCGCGGTGCCACAATGCTTGCCGAGATTGCAGGCATCGGCCTTTCCGGCGATGCCTTCCACATCGTCGCGCCGTCCATCGAGGGGCCGGAGGCCGCGATGCGCGCTTGCCTTGCGGACGCCGGGCTGAATGCTGAGGACGTGGATTACCTCAACGCCCACGGCACCGGCACCAAGGTCAACGACCGAACCGAGACGGCGGCGATCAAGCGCGTCTTCGGAGACTATGCCCATTCGATGTCTGTCTCGTCCACCAAGTCCATGCACGCGCATTGCCTCGGCGCGGCGAGCGCACTTGAAATGATCGCCTGCGTGATGGCGATGCAGGAGGGCGTCGTGCCGCCGACCGCCAATTATCGCGAGCCAGACCCCGATTGCGATCTCGACGTCACGCCCAATGTGGCGCGCGAGCGCAAGGTGCGCGTGGCACTGAGCAACGCCTTCGCCATGGGCGGCATGAACGCAGTTCTGGCGTTCAAGCAGGTGTAGAAGCCATGCGAGGTGCCTCCCGTAACTCTATCTCTCGTATTCAAATGCTTGCCGGATCACGATTGTGAAGGACGTGGCCTTGGACCGGCTCGGTGAATGCGCCAAGTGGCAGCGGAAGCTCGACGAACCGGGGCCCCGTTTTTGCAAAATTCTCAACTGTTGAAGCGGCGTGGACGTACCGCTACCCGGAAGGTTAAGCCATGCCCTTCGGTTCGGCTCGAGGTGTGTCCAAAGCTTTACCCGACAATGTCTGGAGGCACGCAGGGCCGCCAGTGGCCGCTTCCATGCGAAGCCGGTCCTCAGAAAGGGAATCGATAACAATGTTCGATCTGACCGGCCGCAAGGCGCTCGTCACCGGAGCAAGCGGTGGAATCGGCGAGGCCGTGGCGCGGGCGCTGCACGCGCAGGGCGCAACCGTCGGCCTGCACGGCACGCGTGTCGAAAAGCTCGAGGCGTTGGCTGCCGAACTTGGCGGGCGGACAAAACTGTTTCCAGCGAACCTCTCGAACCGCGACGAGGTCAATGCTCTGGGCGCAAAGGCGGAAGCCGAACTCGAAGGCGTCGACATACTGGTCAACAATGCCGGCATCACCAAGGACGGGCTTTTTATCCGCATGTCGGACGCGGACTGGGACGCGGTCCTCGAGGTCAACCTGACCGCCATGTTCCGGCTCACCCGCGAACTGACCCATCCGATGATGCGCCGCCGCAACGGCCGCATCATCAACATCACGTCCGTGTCCGGTGTAACCGGCAATCCCGGCCAGGCGAACTATTGCGCCTCAAAGGCTGGCATGATCGGCGTGTCGAAATCGCTGGCGCAGGAGATCGCGACACGCGGCGTGACTGTGAACTGCGTGGCGCCGGGCTTTATCGAATCGGCCATGACCGACAAGCTGAACGACAAGCAAAAAGAAGCGATCATGGCCGCCATTCCGGCCAGGCGCATGGGCACCGGCGTGGAAGTCGCCTCAGCTGTGGTCTACCTGGCCTCGAACGAGGCCGCCTACATCACCGGCCAGACCGTTCATGTGAACGGCGGTATGGCAATGATTTAGCGTGAAAAGTTCAGTGCGCCCCGATGACGCGTATCAACAGTGAAGGAAGTTTCCCACCCAGATAGCAGTCGGTTGGTCTGGCAACTGACGAGTGGGTCGGTCGGGCAACTGGCCGGGTCGAAGCCTCGTGATCAAGGCCGCCTTGGGCGGAGGTTTAGATCAAGCTCTTTGAAACGCATGTCTTTCTTATCCATCGCGTGGAATGCATTCATCGAAACAAACGATTTTGCCAATTCCGCAGAACGTCGCATAGCAAGATTTCAAAGATGTGAGCCAAAGGTAACTATCGATGTTTGTATTGGCTCCGAGCAGCATTTTCCTGGTGTACGCCTTCCGGTGTGCTCGCAACACAGCGGAGTCGCATGTTCATTGCGGCTAGTTTCTTCGGCGACCTGCACAAGCTACATCGAGCCGGCTCGATGCGACAAGCGTTCCCCCTGCTAGGCGCTTCCCCAACAAAACAGCAACAAAGATGAGGTTTTTCCATGTGCTCTGACGTGCGGTGGAGGTTGTGCTGGGAAAGTGACTTGCAACAGGCCGACCATGTCGAACTTTCCGAGTTTTTCCGAAAGACCTACGGACCGACTGGGGCCTTCAACTCAGAGCCATTCGAAGGCGGCCGTAGCTGGGCCGGTGCGAGGCCGGAGCTCCGCGCAATCAGCTACGACGCGCACGGCGTAGCGGCTCATATCGGCATACTACGCCGCTTCATCAAGGTTGACGAGGTCGATCTCATGGTGGCCGACTTGGGGTTGTACGGGGTGCGTGCGGATCTTGAGGGACAAGGGATCGGTCATTCAATGCGCGTTTTATATCCAATATTGCGGCAGCTTGGAGTTCCATTCGCTTTCGGCACCGTTCGGCACGCGATGCGGAACCATATGGAGAGGTTCTGCAGAGACGGCCTGGCGGCGATTGTGTCGGGCGTTCGCGTGCAGTCCACTCTCGCAGATGTGTATCTCGACCTGCCGCCCACGCGCGTCGAGGACGTGCTCGTCGTCGTTGTGCCGATTGGACGCTCGATGAGCGAGTGGCCATCCGGCACCCTGATCGTTAGGAACGGTCCGGAGCTATGAAACATCTTGAAGTGCCGGGTGATCGCGCTGAGGGCACCAGAGCGGCGGGTTTTTGCCGAGCTACTCGGACTGAATACGCGATCCCATTCAAGTTAGCTGTGGATGATCAAGGCTGAATTAACATGCAAAATCTGCGCATCTAAATCGATCCGAGCCCGAGTTTCCGCGCGCACGGACGTTCCGGACCTGAATCGCCGTCACCCTGAAATCGACAAGACATCGGCTATCCCAAAATCGAGCCCTTCGAGGTGCACAGGATATCTGGAGAGATGTTCGCCTGTTCGCAGGCGAACATGGTTCCGGTGCGCTCCCCAACCGGTCATCACTTCGTCGGCGATCAGGAGCGTGCCGAAGGCCTCAGTGATCTTCTTCAATTCGGTCAGAACCCAGGCCGGGTACATCAGCATGCCGCCGGCGCCGAGCACGAGACCGATGTCGAGAATGGGCGCGCTGCGGGTAAGCCAGCCACCGATATGCGGTCCACGCCGGTCGCCGCAATTGCCGGGCGCTCGCCCGCGTTACTCAAGCCCAAGGCCTCGGTGATCGCGCTGCGCCCGACATAGGCACAGCCTGCGCAAGCTCCTCGACCGACATGTTGTCGAGGAGCATGCCGTCGACGCCCACTGTAAGCGCTATCTCCAACTGGTCCAGCCTGTCCACCTCTACCTCGATCTTGACCATGTGACCTATGGCGCTAGGCGCCCGCTCGATTGCGGTGCGGATGTCGCCGGCAATGGCGATGTGGTTGTCCTTGAGCACCGCGTCGTCGAGCGCGAAGCGGGTGATTGGCGCCTGACCGCGTATCGCTTCGACAAACAACGCGGCCGTAGCCGTAGCAATGCCGCTCAGACGGCACAGAAAATTGAGCGCGGTCCGCTCAGCAGGCTTCGCGCCGGCCCGTTTACCATCGCAATGGTTTGACCTGCTCGACATCGCTGCCGTCCGGCCGCCGGATTTGCACATCGATTGCTGGATCGACGAGCAAGAAAGAAAACGCCACAGGTCGAGCCCGCACCCACGCCCGCTTGGCGCGCGTTAAGCGAAAGCGTGGCTTTGCATCGGCGGCGATAATTGCATCGCTCGTGATATCGCCGGCTCTGCCCAGGTCTTCCAGCAGGGATGATGATCTGAGGAAGTGTGCAAGTGAAGTCATGTCAACGGCTCCGTCGGATGTCGTCGTTGCAGTCGCGCTCATGGCCGGCTGACTTGGGTCATGCTGCGTGCTGCCGCCGTAAGGTTCCGCTGGGATTAGCAGTGACGCACAACGAGAGGGTTCAGAGGGTTCAGGTCAACGCCCTGGAACCCATGTCACTAGCCATCCATCACGTGGATGCGTTTCATCGAAACAGACGATTTTACGAATGTTGCGGCACGTTGCATAGAACGAATTCAAAGATGTAAGCCTTTCGGGAAAGTCGTTGATGTCTGCGTTGGCTCCAAAGAGCATTTTCTGGTGTGCGCCGAATACCAGCCTAGGCGCGCGTCCATCGCGGCCAGGCACTTCCGCGATCGACGCAAGCTACATCGCATCGGCGCAGCACGACAAGCTCCCCGAATTGCGCAGGCGCTTGCCTCAAAGGCAGCAGCAAAGCTGAGGTTTGTGGTTGTTTTGGAAAGAGGCAATTTAGATGCTTGTTGATGGCTCAAGGATGGATCGGTTCGTTGTTTCTCGACGGCGCGAGGGTCTCGGTGATTGCCTGTGGTCTCTCGCGTCGGCATGGGACTACGCACATCGGACGGGACGGGCTTTAGCAATAGATTGGCGCGGCTCTTGTTACCTCGACAACCCGTTTGCGAATGCCTTTCCGGCTTTCTTCAAGCCAATTGAAGAGATCGGTGGTGTACGGGTCATTTGCGATGACGAGATCAACCACGTCTCATTCCCCGGTCCCTTCTTCCCGTCGTGGTGGAACAAGCCATCCATCGACTGCGTGTACCGTCCGGATGAACAGATTTTCCAAGAACGTGACGAGCTTAACGATCTTTTCCAGGCCCAAGATGATTGTGAAGCCAACACGGTAGTGTGTGATGCTTGCTTGATGTGGCGCTGCGATGAGCAAGCCGAGCGAACGATATTTCGGAGCATCAGACCGAGGGTCGAAATTGAGGATCGGATTGAAGCGCTCTACCAGGAACACTTTGCCGGGCACAGCATAATTGGGGTCCATGTCCGCCACGGCAACGGCGGAGATATTATGGATCACGCACCTTACTGGGCTGATCCAAAGGTTGCCTTAGAGCAGGTATGCACTGCCATTCGCATGGCCAAAGCGCAACCGCATCCAAGGCCTGTAAGGGTGTTCTTGTGTACAGACAGCGCCCAGGTTGTTGATCACTTGTCGGGCGTATTTCCCGAACTTTTCACCGTCCCAAAACGCTTCCAAGCGGATCAGGCCGGCCCCTTAAACAGTGCAGCACTGGGCATTGACGGGGGTTTTTCCGCTCTCGTTGAGATGTATCTCCTTGGTAGATGCGACACTGTAATTCGGTTTCCTCCGACTAGCGCCTTCTCCCGCTATGCCCGCCTCTTCGTGCCACGAATTGTCGAATTCGATCTGAAGGACCCGCGTCGTTTGATCTTGATTGATAACTCTTTCGACCGTTCCCCGACCCCATGAAGGGGTTGGCATCCCGCTCGAACTCTCCCTTGCCTTCGCGCAGAGGCCCCGTTCGCCCTGCCCAATGCGCCCCTTTCTCGCCACGCAATCCCGCCGCAGGCGAGCATTTTCTTCGGCGCGTCAAAATCAAAAGGATTCAAGCTTGTCAAAGAGAAAAGTCGCTTTAATCACCGGGGTCACGGGGCAAGACGGTTCCTACCTCGCAGAATTGCTGCTGGAAAAGGGCTATTCTGTGCATGGGATAAAAAGACGATCGTCTCTTTTCAATACGGGCCGTATAGACCATCTCTATCATGATCCTCATGAAAGTGGCGTTGATCTTACACTTCACCACGGGGACTTGACAGACTCGTCCAGCCTTACGCGCGTCATCCAACTGGTTCAGCCGGACGAAATTTACAATCTGGCAGCTCAGAGCCACGTTGCAGTCTCCTTTGAACAACCAGAATACACCGCGAACTCGGACGCGTTGGGTGCGCTGCGTATCCTCGAGGCAATTCGGATCCTGGGGCTCGTCGAGCATACGCGCTACTACCAAGCCTCGACGTCTGAGCTCTACGGGCTGGTGCGGGAAACGCCACAGACCGAGACGACACCGTTCTACCCCCGATCACCCTACGCTGTTGCGAAATTGTATGCTCACTGGATCACCGTAAATTATCGAGAAGCTTACAATTTGTACGCATGTAACGGCATTTTATTTAATCATGAGTCACCCGCGCGCGGAGAAACATTTGTAACGCGAAAAATCACGCGCGCCCTGGCTCGGATTAAGCTTGGAATGCAGCCGAATCTATTCTTGGGCAACCTTAATGCTCTTCGCGATTGGGGGCACGCTCGAGACTACGTCCAGATGCAGTGGTTGATGCTGCAGCAGGAGCAAGCTGAAGACTTTGTGATCGCTAGCGGTGAGCAACATTCGGTGCGCGAATTTGTCACCGTCGCGGCCGCTGAACTCGGCATTGGTGTTCGTTGGGTTGGGGAAGGGGTCGACGAAGAGGGATACGATGCAAAGACGGGAGCTTTGATCGTAAAAGTAGATCCCCGTTATTTTCGTCCTGCAGAAGTCGAGACACTTCTCGGCGATGCCCGCAAGGCCAAAGAAAAACTTGGATGGGAGCCAAAAATCTCCTTCATTGAATTGGTTAGGGAGATGGTTCGGGAAGATTTGCGCATGGCAGAGCGTGACGCAGTGCTGATGACGCAGGGTTATTATTCATACAGTCCACGAGAGTTATGATGACAACGGCGGCGCCATGCTGGCTTGTTGTCAGCGTTAGGGTGGCCTTCTTAAGGAGCGTCCATAGCGTTATCACATGGGAAACAAAAAGATGAAGAAAGTCTATGTGGCAGGCCATAGCGGCCTTGTTGGATCCGCCACAATGAGTGCCCTCGAGGCGTTAGGATCGTATGAGATAATAACACGTACTCACGACCAACTGGATCTATTTGACCAGACCGAGACGCGCAGGTTCTTCATGTCGCGGCGGCCCGATTACGTCATTATGTGCGCCGCAAAGGTTGGTGGTATACTGGCGAACGCTAGCTCTCCTGTCGATTTCCTTCATAACAACCTCGCGATCCAACTCAGTGTTTTTGATGCCGCTTACGCTTCAGGCGTCGAACGGATGATTTTTCTTGGCTCCTCATGTATCTATCCACGCGACTGTCCGCAGCCGATACGGGAGGAATACCTTCTCACCGGTCCGCTTGAAGCGACGAATCGTCCCTTCGCTTTGGCAAAAATCGCAGGAGTCGAATCATGCTGGTCTTTTAACCGGCAGTACCAGACGCGCTATCTCGCGTTGATGCCGACCAGCTTATATGGTCCCGGCGATAATTATCACCCCGAAAAATGCCACGTTCTGCCTGCTCTGATACGCCGTTTTCATCAAGCTAAAATAAACGGCGACTCCTCGGTGGGGGTCTGGGGATCCGGAAACCCTCGGCGAGAGTTTATGTATTCGTCGGATGTAGGCGATGCCATTGCGTTCCTGCTTGGCCTGCCAGATTCGGTTTTTGACGCCTTGACTGCCCCCGACACTGCGCCCCTGATTAATGTTGGCGTTGGCGAGGATGTCACAATTCGCGAGGTGGCGGAACTCGTCAAGGCAGCGGTCTGCTGGGAGGGCAATCTGGTATTCGACACGACGAAGCCAGACGGTACTCCGCGCAAGTTACTGGACGTAACGCGCTTGCGTAAGCTTGGCTGGAAGGCCAAAACGTCTCTTGGTGCCGGGTTGCAAGCGACGTATGAGGATTTTCTTCGCCTTCATGGGGCTTGATGTGGACGCGCGCATCCTGGTTGGACTGCGTGTCCGACCGGGTGCAAGCTTGTTCAGTCAGGCCAAACAGAAGAGAGGGACGCATACATGTGCTAACGGTGCAAACCGGACCTCTCTGCGACCGGCGGTGCTGAGGACCACCCAAAAGCTTGCCCAGGCCAATGGGAAGGGCGAGGGCCGCATAACGGGCTGCACCTGGAACGGCTGTGCGTGAGCGCCGTCGACTCAAGCCGCCAGTTAGAACTGCTCGACCTCACGGGAGTCGCTGCTTAGGAACCTGCCGTCGATACGAACGCCAACCGGGGCCCCGCCATGCCTCGGGGCAGGCCTTATCCAAGGCGGTGCATGCGGTAATGGCGGACGTGGACGTATGCTTTTCAACTCGCGCCGCAGGCGGGATCGTGTCCGGATCGTGTCCTCCCTAGGTGGTGTAGCTGACGGCATTGGTCGCCGTGCTCTCCGGCATGGGCCGGGCTGATCGGCTTGCTTCAGTCTGCGTTGTTAGCGCCGAACTCACTCGCCTCGAGGTCATAGCGCCACAAGCGCGGATTCGCGGCGCGATGGTGCGGGCGTTTACAACTCCTGCAGCAGCGGGTCTCGTTGATGAACCGGCTCGCCCTGAACAAATCGCTCGCGTGTGCAGCGCGCCAAGCTATCGCGCAGAGCATCCTGACGCTCTGGGATGGCAGTGGCAGGTGACCGCCTATGCGGTGAGCACGCTTGGCCTTAGCTTGATTGGCATCGACCCCAACCACCCCTTATCATCGTGCCGTGCGCACAGCTTCTGCCGCCAAGTGAAGCCGATCAGCTGCGACCGCTCGCCGCGCCAACTCCGGCGCCAGACGATGCTCTGCTCGGCTGGTTCGAGCCCGTCGCCGCTGTTTATCCGCAGCATCGAATGTCCTAGCAGCTGAAGCCTCGAATGAATAACCGTCGCAGCTCTTCCAGCGCTGGCTCGAAACAGCAGCGCCTCTCGGAGTTGTTGAATAACCCGGAAGACAATGCCCATTTTACTTTTTCGGCAATGTTGAGGCGTCTGGGAATGGCTCAACGATTGCCCGTTAGGCCTCATGCAATGTCTCGCCCAATCCGACGAGACGGGCTGCGGCTTGACCCGTCGGCATGTCAATGACCGTGATTGCCCTTTCTGCAAGGCAGCGACGCTCGTTCTTGGTCAGCTTTGCTGTATCGATTGCCGCAAAATGTGGGCCATGGGAGCGCTTCATGATCTGTCGGGCATAGCCAACGCGCTGGCGGCACGCTGATGGCCGGCTTTGATGACAGCTTCGACATCATTGTCGTTGGCGCCCGGCCGGTCGGACTTTCTTTCGCCGCATCGCTTGCCACAGCGAGCTCAAACTGGCGGTTGTCGAAGGGCAGTCCCTGGAAAGACTGGAAAATCCGGCTTTCGACGGTCGCGAGATCGCGCTCACCCACGCCTCGATTGGGATCCTTCGCGAGCTCGGCGCTTGGGATGTTATCCGCGGCTCTGACAAGTCACCGCTTCAAGGCGCACGCGTCCTCAACGGATCGAGCCCTTTTGCGCTGTGTTTCGATTCCCCTGGCGGATCCGCGGAACCACTGGCGTTCTGGTCCCGAATTGCCGGATCCGCGATGCCCTGTTCAGGATCATCCGCTTGCAGGGCCATGTCCGGCTGCTGTGCGGCCACTCGGTCGTGCGTGCAACAAACAGTCACCAGGGAGCAGTCATAACGCTCTCCAATGGCAGGCAGCTGACCGCTCGGCTTCTCGTTGCCGCCGATTCGCGTTTGTCCGCCACCCGCAATCTGCTCGGCATCCGCGCCGATATCAATCGGCTTGGCAACTCGATGCTGATTTGCCGGGTGAGGCACGAGCGCCCCCACCACCAGATCGCGATCGAATGGTTCGATCATCATCAGACGGTAGCGATGTTGCCCCTCGCGCGAGGCATGTCGTCGCTGCTTTTGACTTTGCCTTCAAACGAGGCCGACGGACTGCTTGCCCTCGACGACGAGTTGTTCCTGATGGAGTTGACGAAGCGCTGTCGAGGGCGCCTCGGCAACATGAGCTTGGCAAGCAGCCGCCATATCTATCCGTTGGTCACCACCTGGGCGCACAGGTTCCGGGCGCCGAGCGCCGCATTGATAGGCGACGCTGCCATTGGCATGCACCCGGTGACCGCGCATGGCTTCAACATCGGCCTCGGCGGCCAGAGGCAACTCGCCCGTGGCATCCTGACAGCATGGCGCGACCGTCGCGACATTGCCGATCCCGACATGCTCCGCAGATATGAAAGCCGACTGCGCCTGTCTTCGGCGCCGCTCTATCATGCTACGAATATCCTCGTCGGACTCTACTCAAGCGAGCATCCGGCGGCACGTCTTGCAAGACATGTGGGGCTGCGCTTCGGCCAACATCTTCCCTTTGTCCGTCATGGCATTGCGGCCATGCTGAGGCGGTGAACCCCAGTCACCATAGTGTCATCATCGGCGTGCCGGCGTAGCAGGCTGGCGAGTTTGGTTCGATGTGAGCGGTCGCGGCTGCGCGGGATCCTCGATCCCAGTGAAGAGCATGACGCCTTCCTCCCCTTGTATGGGCGGAAGCGTGATCTGCTCTTTCAAGCGTTCGTTTTCCTGGTGCGGACGACGACGTATCTGGGCCGGTCAATCGGCTTTCGGTGCTGATTATGGCAGGGCCGCCCCTCTACGGAGCGATCGGTCAGGATTGCTCTGTCTTGGAACGAGAGAGGACCGCCGCGATTTTCGACCCGCGCAGCGCCCAGCCGGTTCCGTGGTTGCACGCTTGTCGCTCCATGGTCAGCCGCATCCGGCGCAGCCGGCACACGAGGTGGGCGGCCGAACGAACCTACACCTGTCCACCGCCCGAATTGGAAGCAGCGATCCACCGCATTTCCGCCTGGGGTCTTTCAGGAATCCGGCTCGCTCCGCGAAGCCGACAAAGGCATCGCGGGCCACGCCCATCGGCGTGCGGCGTCTTGTGCTTGGTAGCACCGGTGAAGGGCTGTTTCATGGATCAGACTGCGGCGTTCCTCCGGCCACTCCTCAAACTCGATCGCGTCTACGAGATCGACAACGCACAAGGTGGGCTCCATGCTTGATGAAGACGGGGCTGCTGAATGCCGCGAGCCTCTTCCGTCGCGGATCGTCAGCGTGTCAATCGCTGTGTGTGCGGAATTCCCGACCGCCGCCAAGCGTTTGTCGGCCAACGCCACACAGGCGCGGACCCAGCCACGCCCAATTCCACCTTCGATGTGTTTAGGGCGTGGATGGTTGTCATCCGAACAATCAATTTTGCCAATCCTGCCGACCCTATTAGGGGTGTGACCGAAATCAGGTGCCTCGGCCTGCAGGCACGCCCGACGAAGAAGCCTGAGCACCAACCACCTATGCCCATAGGAGTACAGAAGGCAACGATCCGAAGACAGTGGAAATTGGTGCCGGGACGTTCTTCCTCATCCGTGTCTATGCGCGCGTCAAACGGACTCTCATTCGCTGAATGGTCCCAGAAGCGCACGAGGTGGGCAAACCACACGGTGAAGCGTGGTGGTGTTTTGACATCGGGTCTCACGAACGGCCCCGCTTTCAGAATTAGGTGCAACTTTGATGTAGAAGCTCGTTCGCCGATCACGGCAAGTTGAACACGGCCTTGCGCGCAACGCGCCGAGTTAGAAGACGCGGCCCGGCCGAATCCCGCGCACTGGAAAAAACGACGATGCCGAAGTACAGGTTTCACAAGCTTGCAGCCATTGTTGTGCTTGTCGGTTTCGCTGCGTGGATGGCGACGGGCGAGTTCTCGTCCGTCGGCAGCGCGGCCGCCGACAAATCCAAAGCGGGGGAGGTCGAGCAGCCAAAGGCGGCTGACGGCGGCAAGGCCAAGCCCGCTGAGGCAGAACAGCCCAAGGCGACCTTACGCACCGTCGCGACCATAACCCCACCCAGGCGTACCTATGCGCGCGCCATCCGGATTTCCGGACTGACCGAAGCCGACAAGCGCGCGGTCCTGGCGACGCGCGTCGCCGGCGTCATCGACAAGCTGCCGGTCAAGCAGGGACAGCGCGTCAAGACGGGCGACCTCGTGCTGATGCTTGCCACCGAGGAAAAGCTTTCGGCGCTCAGCAACGCCAAGCAGCTTG
>NZ_JBVVPV010000049.1:0-46402 GCF_055811735.1 Mesorhizobium sp. WSM4850
CGCGGACAGCGTCCGCAAGGTTGGTGATTGGCGGAATCAGTGATGAAGCCAATCTCCCTCCTTGTGGGGGAGATGTCGAGTCTTGGCAAAGAGGGCAGGACAGAGGGGGGCGCGAAGGATCGCTACAGAGCGCTTTTATTCTGAGCCGTTGCATTCTTCGGCGGCTGTCACGGAATGGCTCCCAGGGTCTGCGCCGCGTCGCTTCGCTCCTTGCTCAGTGTTCTCTCGGGCGGCGAAACGCGGCGCGCAGTTCGTCCTTGGCGTCCTCCAGCACTTTCTTCTGCTTGGCCGGCAGGTTCGTGCCGGCGCGGTTGATGTAGAAATTCAGCATCGACATGGCGGACTGGAACGGCTCGGCCTTGCGCCGGTCGCTGTGCTCGGCCGATCGCTTCAGCGAGGCTGCGATCTTCTTGGGGTCGTGGGATTCGAAGATATGTTCCTCGAGGTCCAGCGCATCACTGTGCTCGGTGACCTCGGCCGACCATTTCCTTTTCGCGGTCATGACAAGCTCCTTCTCCCTTCTATTGGCCTATTGGCAAGTTTGATGAAAAACTCCGGGACGGCGGCCACCGTTCCACTGCAGCTCAAAATCCCTGGAGCCACGCAATTGGGCGATGTGGCGCTGCACGGCGCCGCCAATGTGCCGATAGTGGTGTCGAACCCGTCGACTTGCGCACCGCGGACAGGAAACGCCTTGACCACAACCGCCTCCAGCCAGGCAAGCAGCCCCGGCATAGACAGCGCCTATGCCTGGCTGCGGCTCGGCATCTCGATGCTGCTGGCGACGATCGGCGGTGTCGGCATGTGGGCGGTGGTCGTGGTGCTGCCCGCCATGCAGGCCGAATTCGGCATCGATCGCGCCGCCGCTTCGACGCCCTATACCGCGACCATGATTGGCTTCGCCGTCGGCAATGTGCTGGTCGGCCGCGCCATCGACCGCATCGGCTACTGGATACCGGCGCTCATTGCCTCGGTGACGCTCGGTATAGGGTTCCTGCTGGCGTCGCTGACCACTTCGATCCTGCAGTTCACCCTTGTCCAGGGGCTTTTGATCGGCGTCGGCACGTCGGCGATTTTCGGGCCGCTGATCGCCGACATCTCGCACTGGTTCAACCGCCGCCGCGGCGTCGCGGTGACGGCTGCCGCCGCCGGCAGCTATCTCGCCGGGGTGATCTGGCCGTTGGCAATGCCCTACGTCATGCAGAGCGAGGGCTGGCGCTTCACCTATGCCGCGATCGGCGTCGTCTGCCTCGCCTCCATGCTGCCGCTGATCCTGCTGCTCAGGCGCGGCGCACCACATCCCGCTCCCGGTTCACCCGGCAGCCCGCCGGTCCAGCCGATCTCGCTGTCACCGGCAGCGCTGCAGGTGCTGCTCGTCGTCGCCGGCCTTGGCTGCTGCGTGGCGATGTCGATGCCGCAGGTCCATATCGTCGCCTATTGCATGGATCTCGGCTACGGCGTGGCGCGAGGCGCCGACATGCTGTCGATCATGATGGCGGCGGGCGTCGTCAGCCGGCTGGCGTCCGGCTTCCTCGCCGATCGCATCGGCGGCGTGAGAACCCTGCTGATCGGCTCGGTGCTGCAAGCCCTGTCGCTGTTGTTCTACATCCCCTTCGACGGGCTCGCGTCGCTTTACGTCGTCTCGCTGGTCTTCGGCCTGTCGCAGGGCGGCATCGTGCCTTGCTATGCCATCATCGTGCGCGAATACATGCCCGCCAAAGAGGCCGGCCAGCGCGTCGGCATCGTAATCATGGCAACGATCTTCGGCATGGCAATCGGCGGCTGGATGTCGGGCTGGATCTACGATCTGACCGGCTCCTACGCCGCCGCGTTCCTCAATGGCATCGCCTGGAACCTGCTGAACATAGCGGCCATGGTGCTGGTGCTGTGGAAGGCACGGCGCAGCGCCGCGGCGATGGCCTGAGCACTGACCCCGCTGGCCAGAGCGATGGCAGCGACAGGGGGTAGGCCCCCGTGACGCGAGCCCGGTCCAGGTTCCTGCTTGACGGACACATATCTCGGCGGTTATTGGTTTCCAATAGCCAGAGAGTTATCGATCGCCATGTCACAGCCCCACGAGATCCTCTTCAAAACGCTTGCCGATCGGACGCGACGGGCCATCTTCGAGCGGCTGTGTCGCGACGGAGACCAAACCGTCGCGGCCCTGACCGCTCGGGCCGGGGTCTCGCAACCGGCCGTGTCAAAGCATCTTGGGGTGCTGAAGCAGGCCGGGTTGGTGCGCGATCGCCACGAAGGCCGCAACACGCACTATAGCGCGGAACTCGGCGCCCTGGCGCCGCTGATCGACTGGACAAACCAAATGGCTGGGTTCTGGCAAAGCCGGTTCGACAACCTCGAAGATCTGCTCAAAAGGATGGACCAATGACCAATACCGAGACCGAAACGCGCGCCGTCATTGTTGAACGGGAGGTTGCTTTTCCGCCGGAAAAGATCTGGCGCGCGCTCACCCAATCAGATTTGATCGAGGAGTGGCTGATGAAGAACGATTTCAAGCCAGACGAGGGGCACCGTTTCAATCTGAGCGCGGACTGGGGGACGGTCGACTGTCAGGTCCAGGCAGTCGAGCCCAGCAAGACGCTGTCTTACACGTGGGATACCAAGGATCTCAGAAGTGTCGTCACGTGGACGCTCACCCCTACGAGCACGGGGACCCATCTGCGCATGGAGCAGTTGGGCTTCCGGCCGGATCAGCAGCAGTACTATCAGGGCGCCCAACACGGATGGCAGCGGTTCTTTGCGAAGCTGGAGCAGGTCCTGGCGCGAATAGAATAGGCGTGCCGGCGCCATAGGCATCTGCGGGCGAAACGCAATGCCCAACAAGACGTCCGTCAACGAAACAAGGTAGCAAAAAAGGCGCCAAGCGGGTCGTGCGGCTCGTCTTCAGAGGAGGTCCCAAATGAACTGGAACACGTGGATCCGGCAATTCCACCGCTGGCTGTCGATCATTTTTACGGCGGTCGTCGCTGCCATCTTCATCACCTTGGGCGTAGGTGTCGAGCCGGCCTATTGGGTATATCTCATGCCGCTGATCCCGCTCGGCTTGCTCATCCTCAGCGGTCTCTATCTGTTCGCGTTGCCCTATGCCACGAACTGGCGCAGCGGACGACGCACGGCGTAGAAGACTGAGCACGGTGGACGACAAGACGCCCGCTCACCACCCACAGCCGAAATTCAAACAGTGGCGCTACCCGAGTTCGGGTAGCGTCCTGCCCGGTTTGCTTGACAATGGGGAAAGGCTGCGCGACGCCAGACGGGTGTGGCAAGTCGGGTGCGGCAAAGTCGGATTGGCATGGCGACAGTGGCAAAGACGCTGAACAGCATTTCGCGGTCGCGCTTCGGCGAGGGCGCCGCGTTCGGGACCAGGCTATGACCAAACCGCGCTCGCGCCGTGGCGGCGGCCGTCCGACGATCGCCGATGTCGCGCGCAAGGCCGGCGTCGGCGCCATTACCGTCTCCCGTGCCTTGCGCGAGCCGGAGCGCGTTTCGGAGGATCTGCGCCGCCAGATCCAGGCTGCTGTCGATGAGCTCGGCTATCTGCCCGATCCGAATGCGCGAGCATTGGCTTCGGCGCGCGCCGAGGTCTTTGGCGTGCTGGTGCCGTCGCTCACCAACAGCGTCTTTGCCGAAGTGCTGCGCGGCATCTATGACAGCCTGTCCGACAGCTCCTACCGCATCCAGTTCGGCAACACCCATTATTCCGGCCTCGAGGAGGAACGGCTGCTGCAGGTGTTCGGCCCGCAGCGCCCGGCGGCGCTGATCGTGGCGGGCATCGACCAGACGCCAGTTTCGCGAAGACTGCTCGAGACGGCCGGCTGCCCGGTGGTGCAGGTCATGGAGACCGGCCCCGATCCGGTCGACATGATGGTCGGCTTCTCGCATTTCGATGGCGGCAGGGCGGCGACTGAGCACATGATCGAAATGGGCTATCGCTGCATCGGCTTCATCGGCGCGCGCATGGACCCGCGCTCGCAGCGGCGTCTGGCCGGCTATCGCGCGGCGATGGAGGCGGCCGGCCTGTTCAACTCGCGGCTTGTCACCACCACGCCGGTGCCGTCCAGCGTGACGCTCGGGCGCGAATTGTTTCGCGACGCGCTGGCCAAGATGCCGACGCTGGACGGGATTTTCTGCAACAACGACGACATCGCGCTCGGCGCGCTGTTCGAGTGCCACCGCGCCTCGATTGCCGTGCCGAAGACGATCGGCATCACAGGCTTCAACGATCTCGACATGATGGAAGTGGCTTTCCCCTCGGTCACCAGCGTCCGGACGCCTCGCTACGAGATCGGCCGGCTGTCGGTCGCCATGGCGCTCGCGGCGATTGCAGGCAAGCGGCCGCAACAACCGGTCGTAGACCTTGGCTTCGAACTCAAGCGCCGTGAGAGCACTGCCCGCTGAAAGCGCTTGCAGGCATCGCCAAATGCCGCTTTACTCTACGTCATGGTAGCGCTACCAGTTATATCCAGGCGAAAGCTCGCGAAACAGCGAAAGTCTGTTTATTATATATAAGCGACAGCTGATGCTTGTTTATTATGTATAATATGATAGTTTTTATTCCGGTTTACTGAGCCACGAGGGAGGAGATCGGGTTGGCATTCGGCCACCCTGAAAGCGCGACGGCAAGGCAGGAGGTGCCGAGCCAGGCACGCGAGACGCGTAAGAACAATCAGAAACTGCAACTGGGAGGAATATCGATGATCAAGTCACTCGTAGGTGGCGTCGTCGCCGCCACTGCATTCGTCATGCTGAGTTCGTCGGCGCTCGCCGAACCGGAAATCGTCGCAGGCCCATCCGCCGAGCCGGAATGCTTCGCGCCATGGGCCGCCGACACGCAGTTCTTCAAGTTCCCCAAGAAGGAAGGCCCGTACCGCATCGCGCTCGCCAATGGCTACATCGCCAACACCTGGCGCATCCAGATGGTGCAGACGGCAAAAGCCTATGCGGCGCAGCCGGAAGTCGCGGCCAAGCTCAAGGAATTCAAGGTCGTCTCGACCGGCGAAGACGTGCCGGCGCAGATTTCGGCGATCAATAATTTCATCGATTCCGGCTATGACGCGATCGTTGTCAACGCGCAGAATCCGACGGCGTTCGGTCCGGTCATCAAGCGCGCCAAGCAAGCCGGCGTGGTGCTGGTCGCCTTCGACAACATCCTCGACACCAAGGACGCCATCAACGTCAACGTCGACCAGAAAGGCCTTGGCGAATTGTGGGCCAACTGGCTGATCAAGCATATCCCCAATGGCGGCAAGCTCCTCGAGGTGCGCGGCGTTGCCGGCACGTCGGTCGACACCGACCGCCACAACGGCATCCATGAGGCCCTCGACGCTTCAGGCAAGAAGTGGGAGGTCACCGAAGTCGTCGGCAAATGGGACGACGGCGTCGCGCAAAAGGCTACGGCCGACGCGATCGCCACCAACGGTCCCTTCGACGGCGTCACCGGGCAGGGTGGCGACACCGGCATCGTTCAGGCGATGATCGACGCCAAGCATCCGTTCGTGCCGTTCGGCGGCGAAACGGAGAATGGCTTTCGCAAATTCTGCGCCAAATTCGCCTCAGAAGGGCTGAAATGCTCGTCGGCCGGAACCGGACCCGCCCAGGTGGCGGTCGCCATCAAGACGGCGATCGCCGCGCTCGAAGGCCAGGTCGTCCCGCAGGCGGTGAAGCTGCCGCTGGCGATCGTCGAGGATCCGAACTTCAAGGAGGGCGAGGACTATTTCCCCGACCAGTCCGACAATTTCTTCGTCGGCAATTCCTTCCCCACCTGCGGCATCAATTTCACCGCGCAGGAAATCATGGGCCAGAGCAAGGAAAATCAGTAGGCTGATCGCTCGGCGCCGCGGGATATTACGCGGCGCCGGTCCCGGTGAACAAGCGCCTTGGGAGGGGCCGATGGACGGTGCGGTTCCGCTCTTCCGCATGGAGGGCATATCCAAGCGCTATGGCGGTGTGCGGGCGCTGGAAAAGGCCGAGCTTTCGGTCACGCCAGGCAGCATCCACGCCATCCTCGGCGAAAACGGCGCCGGCAAATCGACGCTGATCAAGGTCATGGCCGGCGTCGTCGCGCCTGACGAAGGCCGCATGATGCTGGACGGAAGCGAGGTGAGCTTCGCGTCGCCGGCCGCGGCCAACCAGGCCGGCATCGTCTGCATCTTCCAGGAATTGTCGCTCGTCCCCGAACTCAGCGTCGCCGACAACATCGTCATTTCCGATCCGCCCACACGGTTCGGCATGATCGACCGCAAGGCGCAGCGGCGCATCGCGGAAGAAGCCCTGGCGCGTGCAGGCGCCGCCGACATCCACCCGCTGGCGCTGGTCAAGGACCTTCCGCTTTCAAGACGGCAGATGGTCGAGATCGCCAAAGCACTTGCCAGGAAGCCGCGCATCCTGATCCTCGACGAGGCGACCTCGGCGCTGACCGCGGCAGACGTCGCCAAGATTTTTGGCGTCTTGAAGCGGCTGCGCTCGGAAGGGTTGGCGCTGCTCTACATCTCGCATCGGATGAACGAGATCGCCGAACTGGCCGACCAGTGCACGGTGTTCCGCAACGGCCGCAACGTCGCCAGCTATGTTGCGGGCTCGAAGAGCGACAATGAAGTCGTCGAACTGATGATCGGCCGCGAATACAGCCATATTTTCCCACCGAAGCCGGTGCGCGCCCCGGCTATAACCGCTCCGGTATTGGAGGCGCGAAAACTGTCGTGGACCGACCGGCTGGACAATATCTCGCTCACGGTCGGGGCGGGCGAAGTCGTCGGCCTCGGCGGCCTCGACGGCCAGGGCCAGCGCGAATTGCTGCTCGCCTTCTTCGGCGTGCTGCGCGGCCTCAGCGGCCAGATACTGATCGACGGCAAACCGGTGGCGATCGCCAGCCCGGCCAAGGCCCGCGGTGACCGGATCGGCATGGCGCTGATCCCGGAGGACCGCAAGACCGAAGGCCTGATGCTGCCGATGACGGTGCGCGAAAACCTCTCCTTTGCCGCACTCGACCGGTTATCCAGGGCCGGCATCATCGACCGTGCCGCCGAGCAGCGGCTGATCGACGACATGGTCGCCCTGCTGGCGATCAAGACGGCCGGCCTCGACATCCCGGTCGGCGCGCTGTCCGGCGGCAACCAGCAGAAGGTCGTCATCGCCAAATGGCTGATGCGGCAGCCGCGCATCATCCTGCTCAACGACCCGACGCGCGGCATCGACGTCGGCACCAAGCAGGAACTGTATCAGCTGATGCGCAAGCTTGCCGACCAGGGCGCGGCGATCCTGTTTTACTCGACCGACTATGACGAGCTGATCGGCTGCTGCGACCGGGTGCTGGTGCTCTATGACGGAGCGGTCAAGCGCGAGCTGGTCGGCGCCGAGATCACCGAGCGGGCGCTGATCGCCAGCGCGCTCAACATCCATGGCGAAGAGATGCCCGTTAGAGGCATGGCGAAGACGCCAGCCCGAGGAGCGGACGCGTGAAAGATTGGCGCTACTGGCTTGCGGAACAACGCGGAACGCTGCTGGCGTTCGGTATCTTCATCGTGATGTTCACGATCTACACCTCGAACCATCCGGCCGGCTTTACCGCCAATGTCGTGCAGACGGCTTCCAACAAAGGCGTGCTGCTTGCCTTCGTCGCCATGGCGCAGACGCTGGTGGTGATCACCGCCGGCATCGACCTTTCCGTCGGCATGATCTTTCTGCTGACCAACTGCCTGGCCTCGTGGCTGGTCATCGGCACCGGCATCGAGACCGCGTTCGGTGTCGTCGCGGTGCTCGGCACCGGACTGCTGTGCGGGGCGATCAACGGCGCCATCGTCATCTACGGACGGCTGCAGCCGATCGTCACCACCATCGCCACCGGCGCGGTCTATTTCGGCATCGCGCTGCTGCTGCGACCGTTCCCGGGCGGTTCGGTCAACGAGGATCTTGCCGACGCGCTGACCGGGCGGCTGTTCGGCGTGGTGCCGGCGAGCCTGGTGGTGCTGCTGGCCGTCGTGCTTGTCGTCTGGGTGCCGTTCAGCCGCTCCGTGCTTGGGCGCGCGGCCTATGCCGCAGGATCTTCGGAGATGGCAGCCTACATGTCCGGCGTGCCGATCCGCCGGGGAAAATTCGCCGCCTATGCGCTGGCCGGCCTGCTGGCCGCGATCGGCGGGCTGTTCCTGACCTTCTTCACCTATACGGGCGAGGCGGCCTATGCCAGCGGCAATGCCTATACGCTGTTCTCGATCGCCGCCGTGGTGCTCGGCGGCGTCTCATTGTTCGGCGGCAAGGGCAGCGCCATCGGCGCGATTTTTGGCGCGCTCGCCTTCCGCACCATCGGCGACCTGCTCTTCGTCTTCGATTTCGATCCGCTCTGGCAGCCGCTGTTCCAGGGCGTCATCCTGCTGATCGCCGTCAGCCTCGGCGCCTTCGCCCTGTTCAGGGTCCGCAACCGGCTGGAGTGGTTCCTGTGAGCGAAACGACCATCGCCGGCATCGCCGGCCGCATGCCGAAATTCATCCGCCGCGCCGACCCTGCGGTGCTGACCGCCTTTGCGTGCATCGTGCTGCTGCTGTTTGTCGGCAGCCTTTACTCGCGCAGCTTCCTGTCGCCGGAATATCTGCTGCAGCAGCTCAAGGTGGCGTCGTTTCTCGGCGTCATCGCCACCGGCATGATGCTGGTCATCCTGCTTGGCCAGATCGACCTGTCGGTGCCGTGGTCGGTGGCGACGGGCGCGATGATGGCCTGTGCGGCCGCCGCCTACGGCCCGCTCGGCGTGGCGCTGGCGATCCCGTTCGGCATTTTCTGCGGCGTCGCGATCGGCATCGTCAACGGCATTGGCGTCGCTTATCTGCGCATTCCCTCGATGATCATCACGCTCGCCACCAATGCCGTCGCGCAAGGGCTGATGGTGGTCTATACCGGCGGCTTCTCGCCGCAGGATTCGGCGACCCGGGCGATGCGCTATCTGGCGACCGGCTTTGCCATTCCGGGTGTGCCCAATGCCGTCGTCATCTGGGCGCTGATCGGCGCTGCGATGGTTTTCGTGCTGACCCGCACCGGCTTCGGCCGCACGGTCTACGGCATCGGCAACCGCGAGCGCGCCGCCTACCTCTCCGGCATCGACACGCGGCGCGTGGTGCTGATCGCCTTCGCCGTATCCGGCGGGCTCTCCGCCTTCGGCGGCGTGCTTCTGGCCGGTTATGCCTCCAAGGCGGCGCAGTCGATGGGCGACGCCTATCTGCTGCCGTCGATCGCTGCGGTGGTGCTTGGTGGCACCTCGATCCTCGGCGGCCGCGGCTCCTATCTCGGCACGGTCGCGGGCGTCATCCTGATCACGCTTTTGCAATCCATTCTTTCCGTCATGCAGATGCCGGAGGCGGGGCGGCAGATCATCTATGGCGTCGTCATCGTCGCCATGCTCCTGCTTTACGGCCGTGCGCCGGCCAGCCGCTGACCCGCATCGTGGACGAAAAGACAGCACAAATGCAGAGCGATTGCATTCGGCCCGCACCGGCCGTCGTGGTGATGGGCGTCGCCGGCTGTGGCAAGTCGGCGGTCGGCGAAGCGCTGGCGGCGGCGCTGGGCGCTGTCTTCGTCGAGGGCGACCGGCTGCATCCACCGGAAAACGTCGCGCGCATGGCAAGCGGCGAGCCGCTGACCGACGCATTGCGCGAAGGCTGGCTCGACGCGATCGGCCTGCGCATTGCAGGACCGGTCGGCGATGGGCAGGGCGTCGTCGCCGCCTGCTCGGCGCTCAAGCGCAGTTATCGCGAGCGTCTGCGCGGCTTTTGCCAGGACATTTTGTTCCTCTACCTGGAAATCGATCCGGCGACGGCAAAGCAGCGTGTCGGCTCCCGCCAGGGCCATTTCATGCCGGCAAGCCTGGTCGACAGCCAGTTCGCCACGCTCGAAGCGCCGGCAGCCGACGAGAATGCATTGACGCTCGATGCAACGCGCCCGATCGCCGACATTGTCGCTGACGTCACAAGCCTGTTCGAGCCGGATTCATGAGGGGGTCGCCGGCGCGGATATTGCTTCAAGACGCCAGATCAGATCTGTGACGTCAGTTCGACTGGAAAATCGTCATTGTCGGCGTCGCGCATGGCGGCGAGGCTGCGATTGTCCAGCACCTCGGCGATCGCATGGCGCACCTCCAGCATCATGTTCCGGACCTGGCATGTCGCCTCGTCGCAATCATCGCAGCGCTGATATTGGGTACGGCTGGCGCAAGGGATCGGCGCCAGCGGCCCGTCCAGGACGCGCACGACATGGCCGATCTTGATCTCGGAGGCCGGGCGGGCGAGGCGATAGCCGCCTTCCTTGCCCTTGCGGCTCTGGACGAAGCCGGCATTGCGCAATTCGCCCAGAATGGCATCCAGGAATTTCTTCGGGATATTGTTGGCGACGGCAATGTCGTTGACGAACGCCAACTGGCCGACCGGCAAGCCTGACAGATGCACGAGGGCCTTGAGGCCGTATTTGCCTTTTTTGGTAAGCATGCCGATTCAGTTCATGAAAACCCCAACCGCCCGCATCTGGCGGTTGTTTGTGTGCAAATCATGACGTTTTGTCGCGCGATGCAGTTTCGCGAAACAAGCCGTCCGAGGGCACAGTAGGCACAAACACGTTGATTGTTCGTGACGTTTTGGACGGCGCGCTGGGAACCTGCGGGAAATCACCTGTCCGGAGCGCGAAAAACGAAGAAAGCCGGCAAAGCCGGCTTTCAATCAATTTCGAAGATCGCTTGGCTCAGCGGCTGCCATAGGTCTGGTCGAGCAGTCCGCCGGCAGCAAAGTGCTCGGCCTGGACCTTGGCCCAGCCGCCGAAGACATCTTCGACCGTCAGCAGCCGGACATCGGGAAACTCGGCCTTGTATTTGGCGGCGACCGCCGCGTCGCGAGCCCGCAGGCCGTTGCGGGCGGCGATGTCCTGGCCCTGCGGCGTGTAGAGGAAGTCGAGATAGGTCTTGGCGAGGTCACGCGTGCCATGCTCGTCGGCGACCGTGTCGACGATCGCCACCGGAAACTCCGCCAGCAGGCTGACCGAGGGCGTCACCTGCTCGAACTTGTCATCGCCATACTCCCTGCGGACGCCGCGCGTTTCCGACTCGAAGGTGATCAGCACGTCGCCGATCTCTCGCTGCACGAAGGTGGTGGTGGCGGCGCGCCCGCCAGAGTCGAAGATCGGCACGTTGTTGAACAGCTTGGTGACGAATTCCTTGACCTTGGCGTCGTCGCCCTTGAAGGCCTCCTTGGCGTAGGCGGTGGCCGCGAGATAGGTGTAGCGCGCATTGCCCGACGTTTTCGGGTTGGGGAAGATCACCTGGACGTCGTCGCGCACGAGATCGTTCCAATCCTTGATGTTCTTCGGGTTGCCGGCGCGCACCAAAAAGGACGGCAGCGAATAGAAAGGCGAGGCGTTGTCGGGGAAGTCCTTCTGCCAGTCGGCGGAGATAAGCCCCTTCGAGACCAGGAAGTCGATGTCGAGGACCTGGTTGAAGGTGACGACATCGGCGCCGAGGCCTTCGGCGATGGCACGCGCCTGCGCCGACGTCCCGGCATGCGACTGGTCGACGGTCACACCGGGGTGCTCTGCGACGAAGGCCTTGTTGATCTGCGCAAACAGTTCGCGGCCGACATCATAGGACGCGTTCAGCAATTTGTCGGCCGACCAGGCTTGGGAGGATGCGAGGAACAGGCCGGCCAATGTGGCGACGCCAAGCAAAAATCGCTTCATGAAAACAGGACTCCGATGCAGTGCGCTTATTGCCGAACCATAGCGGCAAGGCATGGTGGGCGACGAGACACGCAGAGCGGCTTCACCACGCCATCGCGAGAAAAATGTTCCCATTCCAAGCCGTTGCTAGGATTTTCTTTCACCCGGAGTCTTGCGAGGCACCTGGGCAGCGGTCCCCATGCGTTGGCAAAACGATTGCATCGCGACACTGCCTGGCATTTTACAAATAGTATAAACAAAGGAGCCATCGCTATGCCCCAGCGACCGCCATTCCAAGACTCCGCCGAAAGAGGCGAAGCTGTTTCGCAACAATCGCAGCTAGGCGGTGCGCATTCCTGTCGAGTTCGAGCTCCCCGGCGAAAAGGTCTTGATCAGCCGTGAAGGCGACCGCCTGGTCATCGAGCCGGTCCGCAAACCTGGCCTCTCGGCGCGGCTCGCGCAATGGGCGCAAGAGCCACCACTCGGTCCCGAGGACGACTTCCCCGGAACCGACGATATGCCTGTCAAATCCGAAAGAATTTTTAATGCGGCTCATGCTGGACACCAACTTGTCAGCGACATGATCCGAAACCCGGCGGGCAGAGCCACTATTGGCCAAAACGACCTTTTTATTGCTGCCCACGCCTACGCGCTGGACACCACCCTGGTAACCGCCAACATGGGAGAGTTCAACCGGATCAAGGGCCTGAAGGTCGAGAACTGGCTGAGTAGCGCCGGAAGGGGATCAAGCAGCCGGAAAAAGCTTCCAGCGCCGCGGCCTGAACGCTACTCGGCTCTTCTGCGCCGCCGGATGGTCGACCGGCAGCTCGATCTCGACCCGCTGGCGCTCGCCGCCGATTTCGAGCTCCACCCGTCTGGTGCCGGCGACGCGGCGGCTGGCGGCGACCGTGCCGGCGATGCAGCCATTGCATTCGTCCACCAGGTCGACATCGTGCGGGCGGAAGAACAGCGTTGCTTCGCCCCGCGGCGCCTGCGGCGCCGACAGCCCGATCGGGCGATCGGCGATCCAGACCTGGCCGTCCTCGACCTTGACCGGAAGCGCGCTCGATTCACCGATGAAGCCGTAGACAAAGGGCGAATTCGGCGTGTCGTAGATTTCGTCGGCGGTGCCGACCTGCTCGATGCTGCCCTGGCTCATCACCACGACGCGGTCGGCAAGCTCGAGCGCTTCTTCCTGGTCATGGGTGACAAAGACCGTGGTGTGGCCGGTGGCGTCGTGGATGTCGCGCAGCCAGCGGCGCAATTCGCGGCGGACCTGGGCGTCGAGCGCGCCGAACGGCTCGTCCAGCAAAAGCACGGCCGGTTCGATCGCCATCGCGCGGGCCAGCGCCACGCGCTGGCGCTGGCCGCCCGAAAGCTGCGCCGGATATCGCTTTTCCAAGCCGGAAAGCTGGACGAGGTCGAGAAGCTCTGAGGCACGGCGGCGGATTTCCTGCGCCGACGGCCGTGACGGCCCGTGCCGAACTTTTAGGCCGAAGCCGATATTGTCGGCGACCGTCATATGGCGAAACAGCGCATAATGCTGGAAAACGAAGCCGACATTGCGCTGCTGGATCGACTTTTGCGACGCATCCTCCTCGCCAAAGAGGATCTTGCCTTTCGTCGGCCGCTCCAGCCCGGCGATCAGCCTGAGCAGCGTCGTCTTGCCGGAGCCGGATGGCCCGAGCAGCGCGATCAGTTCGCCGGACTTGATGTCGAGCGAAACGTCGTGGAGCGCCGGAAACCGCTCAAACTCCTTGCGCACGTTGGCAACGCGAACTTCCATCAACCGTCCCTTTTTTCAGTGTCCGCGCGTCGCGGCGAGCTCGGCGCCGTAGCGCATCTCGAGAAGTGTTTTCAAGACCAGCGTGACCAGCGCCAGGCCCGCAAGCAGTGAAGCAACGGCGAAGGCGGCTGCGGCATTGTATTCGTTATAGAGGATTTCGACATGCAGCGGCATGGTGTTGGTCAGTCCGCGTATGTGGCCCGACACGACGGAGACCGCGCCGAACTCGCCCATGGCGCGCGCATTGCACAACAAGACGCCGTAGAGCAGCCCCCATTTGACGTTGGGCAGCGTCACGTACCAGAACGCCTGCCAGCCATTGGCGCCGAGCGACAGCGCCGCCTCCTCGTCGCCATTGCCCTGCTCCTGCATCAAGGGGATCAGTTCGCGGGCGACGAACGGGAAGGTGACGAAGATGGTGGCCAGCACGATGCCCGGCACGGCAAACAGGATGACGATGCCATGCGCCTTCAGCCAGGCACCGAACAGGCCTTGCGCGCCGAACAACAGCACATAGACCAGGCCGGAAATGACCGGCGAAACCGAAAACGGCAGGTCGATGAGCGTGGTCAGGAAGGCCTTGCCCTTGAACTCGAACTTGGCGATCGCCCAGGCGGCGGAGACGCCGAAGACGATGTTGAGCGGCACCGAGATCGCCGCCACCAGCAGCGTCAGGTGGATCGCCGAGCGCGTGTCGGGGTTGGTCAGCGCCTCGGTATAAGCACCGAGACCCTTTGCGAAAGCCTCGTTGAAGACGACGATCAGCGGCAACAGCAGGAAAATGCCGAGGAAGGCAAAGGTCACGATCATCAGCACGGCCTTGGCCGGGCGGCTTTCGGTCACTGCCGCCGACTGGCTTTCGTGGTGCGGTGCGTAGGATTTGATCTCCGGATCAGCCATAGCGCTTGCGGCTCCACGTCTGCACCAGATTGATGACCAGCAGCATCACGAACGACAAAGCGAGCATGATCGCCGCGATCGCGGTCGCCGCCGCATAATTGTATTCCTCCAGCCGGATGACGATCAGAAGCGGCGCGATCTCGGATTTGTAGGGCAGGTTGCCGGCGATGAAGATGACGGAGCCGTACTCGCCGACGCCGCGCGCGAAAGCAAGCGCGAAACCGGTGACGATGGCCGGCGCCAGGCCCGGAAGCAGAACCCGGGCGATGGTCTGGAAGCGATTGGCGCCGAGCGTGGCGGCCACTTCCTCGACCTCCTTGTCGATCTCCTCCATGATCGGCTGGACGGTGCGCACGACAAAGGGCAGCCCGATGAAGATCAGCGCGATGACGATGCCGAGCGGCGTATAGGCGACCTTGATGCCGAGCGGCGCCAGCAGGCTGCCAAGCCAGCCGTTCGGCGCGTAGAGCGTGGTCAGCGCGATGCCGGCGACCGCTGTCGGCAAGGCGAAGGGCAGGTCGACCATGGCATCGACGATGCGGCGGCCAGGGAAGCTGTAGCGCACCAGCACCCAGGCAACGATGGTGCCGAAGACGACATTGACCATGGCGGCAATGAAGGCGGTGCCAAAGCTGATTTCAAGCGCGTTGATGGTGCGGCGGTCGGTGGCGATCGCCCAGAAATCGGCCCAGCCAAGCGCGGCCGATCGCCAGATCAGCCCTGACAGGGGAATGAGGATGATGAGCGTGAGGTAGGCAAGCGAGAAGCCGAGCGTCAATCCGAAACCCGGAATGACGCTCGGCTGTCTGAACCGCCACCCCGCCTTGGCGGGTGCTGTGGTCATGTCGTCCTGATCTAGAGTCTAGCTAACTGGGTCTACTGGGCCGGCTTGTAGATCTGGTCGAATATACCACCGTCGCCGAAATGGTAAGGCTGTGCTTTCTTCCAACCACCAAAAAGCGGATCGTCGATGGTGATCAGCTTGATCTCAGGCAGTCTGGCGAGGTCCTCGGGCGGTACCAAATCCGGCTTCGACGGGCGATAGTGGTTCTTGGCGATCAGCGTCTGGCCTTCGTTGGAGTAGAGGTAGCTCAGATAGGCTTCGGCGACTTTTCGCGTGCCCTTGGCATCGACATTGGCGTCGACCACGGCGACCGGCGGCTCGGCCAGGATCGAGGTCGGCGGGTAGACGATATCGAAATTGTCGGCGCCGAATTCGTCGAGCGCCAGATAGGCCTCGTTTTCCCAGGCCAGCAGCACGTCGCCGAGGCCTTTTTGCGCGAAGGTCACGGTTGCGCCGCGCGCACCGGTGTCGAGCACCGGAACATGAGAGTACAGATTGCCGACGAATTCCTTTGTCTTGGCCTCGTCGCCGCCATCCTTGGCGTTGGCATAGGCCCAGGCGGCGAGATAGTTCCAGCGTGCGCCGCCCGAAGTCTTGGGGTTGGGCGTGATCACCTGGACGTCGTCCTTGACCAGATCGCCCCAGTCCTGGATGCCTTTCGGATTGCCCTCGCGGACGAGGAAGATGATGGTCGAGGTGTAGGGCGCCGAATTGTTCTCGAATTTGGTCCGCCAGTTGGGATTGATCTTCTTCGATTTCTCGACGATGGCGTTGATGTCGCCTTCTAGCGCCAGCGTCACCACGTCGGCGTCGAGGCCGTCGATCACGGCACGGGCCTGTGCGCCCGACCCGCCATGCGATTGCTGGACGGTTACCGTCTCGCCGGTCTCGGCCTGCCAGTGGGCGGCGAACGCTTCGTCGAATCGCTTGTAAAGCTCACGCGTCGGGTCATACGACACATTGAGGATGGTGGTATCGGCGAACGCGAAACCGAGCGTGCCGAACTGGACAGATGTGGCGACCAGTGCGCCTAGCAGTTTCGTGAAATGAGGATTGGTCATTTCCGCCTCCGTTGAGATCACCTCAATCTACTGAATTGGTAGAAATTAGATGCAATCAATGTTGTTTTTTTTGGCCTTATGAAGCAATTTTTCGCCGGCTTTCGGCATCACGAAGAAATTCATTCCTCGCAACGCTGCAGTGCCGAATCCGGGCACATGAAGCAATCTATCTAGAGACAGGTCGCGCCTCGGCAGTGGCCTGAGGAGTCGAGCGTGTCCTGCTTACTCGCCGACCTAATGGAAAGCCAATTCCCTGAATCGCTTGGCGCATTCTATTCAACGAACACTTTCACGCTGGCCGCGCGCCCGGCCGCGTCGATCACGGTCAGGGTCGAATAGCCGGCGCCGTCCGGCTGCCAGGTCGCGGTGCGCCGCCGGTCGATGCCGACCAGCGGCTTGCCATTGGCCAGCCAGCGGAACGGGGCGCGGCCGCCTTGCAGCTTCAGCACCAGTGGCGTGGCGTCGGCGGTGGTAGCGGCGAGATCGACGTGGGCGCCGTCGGGCGGAAAGATGATCGTCGGCGCGGGCTCGGTCGGCGTCGCCTGGACCAGGCCGTCGGCGCCAGAACCGAAGCGCGCCAATGTCACCGGCAGATCGTCGCGCCTGGGTCTGGTGACGCCGGCCAGCTGGCCTGGCAGCGGCACGGCAGCCAGGCCGGAGCGGACAAAGCCCTCGAACAGGATCGGTGCGGCCGAGACATAGCCGGACAGGCCGGGCACCGCGCCGGCGTCGGGGCGGCCAACCCAGACGCCCAGCACATAGCGCCCGTCGAAGCCGACCGACCAGGCATCGCGGTAGCCGTAGGAGGTGCCGGTCTTGTAGGCGATGCCGCGCTGGGCGGCGCCCTCAGGCGGCTTGACGCCCGACAATATGTCGGTGATCTGCCAGTTCGCCTGATCGTCGAGGATGGTAGCGGTCGAGCGCTCGGCATTCGCCGGCTCGGTGCCGTCATGCAGCGTGTGTGCCTTGCCGCCATTGGCGAGCCCGGCATAGAGCTGGACGAGGTCGCGCAGCGTCACGCCGACGCCGCCAAGGCCGATGGCGAGACCCGGCGCCTTGTTGACGGGCAGGATCGGCGTGACGCCGGCCTGCCGGAAGCGCGCGAGCAGCCGCGCCGGCCCGACCGCGTCGAGCACACTGATCGCCGGCACGTTGAGCGACAGCTGCAGCGCCTGCCTGATGCTGACGTCGCCCTGATAGCCCATGTCGAAATTCTTCGGCCGATAGCCGGAGAAATCCGTCGGCCTGTCATCGATCAGCGTTTCCTGCGCCACCAATCCCTGCTCGAAGGCGAGCCCGTAGATGAACGGTTTCAGCGTTGAACCGGGCGAGCGGACGATCCTGGTCATATCGATCCAACCAGAGCGGCTGGCGTCGAAATAGTCGGCGGAGCCGACTTCGCCGAGGATGTCGCCGGTGCGGGCGTCGGCCAGCACCATGGCGACGGACAGGCGAGGGCCGAGTCTGGCGGCGGCATCCCTGGCCACCTGTTCCAGTCCTTCCTGGACACTCTTGCGGATCGTCAGCCGCAGCTTCTGGCCTGCGACGGCCCGGGGCAGCACTGTATAAGCGGCATGGGCGGCAAGCGCCGGCAGCGGGCGGCGGCTGCCGGGAACATCGTCGAGCGCGGCACGTGCGGCCTCGCGCTCGCCGAGCAGGCCTGATGCGACCATTCGCGTCAGCACCCGGTCGCGGGCGGCGTGGGCGATTGCGAGGTTGCGGTCGGGCCGGCGCTTTTCCGGCAGTTGCGGCAGCGCGACGAGCAGCGCCGCCTCCGAAACGGTCAGCCGCTTCGGCTCCTTGCCGAAATAGGCCAGCGAGGCGGCGCGCACGCCTTCGAGATTGCCGCCATAGGGCGCCAGCGTCAGATAGCGTTCGAGGATCTCGCGCTTGGTGAGCCGCCGCTCGATCTGCAGGGCGCGCAGCAGCTGCTTGAGCTTGGAGCCGAGGCTGCGGCTGTCGCGCGGTTCGGTCAGCCGGGCGAGCTGCATCGACAGCGTCGAGCCGCCGGAGACGATACGGCCATTGGTCGCGAACTGGCCGGCGGCGCGGGCCAGCGCCAGCACGTCGACGCCTTCATGATCCCAGAAGCGCTTGTCCTCGTAAGTCACCAGCATGTCGACGAAATGTCTGTCGACCTGGTCGAGGCGGGTGGCGAGCCGCCAATAGCCGTCCGGCGTGGCGAAGGCCCGCAACAGTTGGCCGTCGCGGTCCTGGACTTCGGTCGATACCGTCAGCGCCGCCGGCAGCGGCGGCGGTAAGGCGCGGTCGAGCTGCCAAAGGGTGGCGGCGGCGATTGCTGCGAAGCCGGAGAGGGAGGCGGCGGCGATGGCTGAACGGCGCAGGAATTTTTTGGAGAGCACGGCGCTGCCCCTCATCCGCCTGCCGGCACCTTCTCCCCGTATAGTGACGGGGAGAAGGGGGCTGTCACGGCCCACAGCGGCTTTTCAGCAGCGTTCGAGTTTGGCGAAAATTTCGGCGCAGGCCTCTTTCTCCCCGCCACTATACGGGGAGAAATGCCCGGCAGGGCAATGAGGGGCAGCGCCATCGCCATGGTTCGCCATCTTTGCCTTACGGCGCCCTGACCTCCATCATGCCGGTCGCGGTGCGGGCCGAATATTGCGGCCGGTACATGTCTTCGACGGTAGCCGCCGGATGGGCATAGGTGCCCGGCGTCACCGCACGCACGACATAGGCGAGCGTGATGTTGCGGTCGCCGTCGCCGTCGTTCGGATTGAAAGCGGCGACGAAACGGTCGTCGCGGAATTCGAGATGGGCGGCGTCGGTCTGGGCCAGCCAGGAAAAATTCGACAATTGGGCGCTGGAAACCAGGCCCGGATTATCGATCTCGAAGCCGGCCGGCAGCAGATCGGTGATCACCAGCCGCGACGGCCATTTGTTCTGCTCGTAGATACTGAGCACGACGACATAGCGTTCGTTCTGGGTCGCCTGCGTGACATTGGCTTCGGTGCCGTCGAGCTTGTAGTAGGTGCGGCCGATGGTGAAGCCGTCGCCGCTGGCCGGCAGCGGCTGGATCGGCGAGGCCACCGTGGTGACGACCGCCTGCAACGGGTTGCTGCCGGTGTTGGCGACGGTCAGCGGACTGTCGGCAATGTCGCTGCCGGCGATCTGGTCCGAATAGGCGCCGGCATGCGGCGCGCCATTGATGGTCAGCGCGATCGCATCATTGCCGGCCTTCAGGGCACGCGCCGCCAGCAGCATCCAGGACTCGTCCTGCGTGCTGGTCCATCTGACGGCGGCGCGTTCCTGCGTCACCCGCTTGATCAGCGCCGGCACGATCGTCGGCACCGGCTTGGATTCGGCGGCAAGCGCCAGCATCGCTGCGCCGTCACGCAGCGGCGAGCCATAATCGGACCTGTAGTAGTCGTATGCCGAGGTCGAATTGGCCAGTTGCAGGGCGGCCTGGAAGGTGGCTTCCGAGCGCTGCGTGTCGCCATAGAGCGCCAGGCCCGCCGCCAATTGGGCGACGGCCATCGGGCTGGTAAAGGCTTCGAGCTGGGTGTCGGCGTAGTAGCGCAGATCGCCGATCGAGGCCTTCTTGTTGCGGGCCAGCACATAGAGCGCATACGCGATCTCGCTGCCGCGATCCTTGACGTCCTGGTCATAGCCGATCGCGTTTTGCAGATTGCTCAGCGCCTGGTTCATCGCCAGCGCCGGCACGTCGTATTTCTGCTCGCGCGCCCGGGTCAGGAAGTCGGTGACATAGGCGTCGAGCCACAAATCGCCGGAGCCCGGGCCCCACAGGCCGAAGCTGCCGGCCGAGGCCTGATAGCTCAGCACCTTGTAGATGGCGTCCTGGATGCGGCCGTGCAGGTCGGTGTCGCTGGCCAGGCCGATGCCCGACGCCATCTCGTTGACATAGAGCAGCGGCATGGCGCGGCTGGTGGTCTGCTCGGCGCAGCCATAGGGGTAGCGGTCGAGCGTCATCAGCAGCGAGGGCACGTCGAAGGCCGCCGCCTGTGAAACGCCGACGCTGACCGAAGCACCGTCGAGCAGGCTTGCCGCCAAGAGCTCCTTGTCGACGCGCAGCGAGCCGCCATTGCCCTTGAGGTCGACCACCATGCGGGTGGTCACCGGCAATTGCGCCGGGCGCACCGGGACATAGAGCGTCTGCTCGACAGCGGTGCCGTCGGCATGGGCGAGCTTGATGGTGATCGAAGCGTTCCCCGGCGCCTCAGCGATCAACGGCACGGTCAGCGTCTGCCGCTTGCCCTTGGCCAGTGTCAGCTTTTCGGGCAGGGCGGCACTGCCGGTCGAAAGATCGCCTGACGTGTCGATCGACAGCGCATAGTCGCCCTCCGGACCGTCGGCGTCGGTGACGTCGAGCCGCATGAACGCCGAATCGCCGGGCGCCAGGAAGCGCGGCAGGCCGGCTGTGATCACCACCGGATCGCGCACGATCACGTCGGACTGGGCGTGACCGACCCCGTCCTCGGTCCAGGCGACGGCCATGACGCGCACGGTGCCGTTGAACTGTGGGATGTCGAAGTCGACCCGCGCCTTGCCGTCGGCGTCGAGCTGGACCGGACCGGAGAAGAAGGCGACCAGCTTTTCGGTCGGCGGGCTGCCTTGCGACTGGATGTTGGCGCCGTCGCCGCCACTGCGCAGCTTGCCAGTCGTGCCCAGCGAGCCGTCGATCAGGCGGCCGTAGAGGTCGCGTACTTCAAGGCCGAGCATGCGCTGGCCGAAGAACCAGGTCTCCGGATCCGGCACCTTGTAGTTGGTCAGGTTGAGAATGCCGACATCGACGGCCGCGACCATGACATAGGCGTTGGCGCCCCGCCGCACGCCGGCCACCGAAACCGGGATCGACAGCTGCTGGCGCGGCATGGTCTTGTCCGGCGGCGTCAGGCTGACGGCGAGCTTCTTGGAGCCCGGATCGACCTTCAGCCATTTGACGCCGATGGCGCGCGCCGGCATGCGGGTTTCCTGCGCATCACCCGGCCTGAACAGCGTTGCCGTGACATAGGCGCCGGCGCCCCAGTCGTCGCCGACCGGGATGTCGATGGTGCTGCCGCCGGCCGGCACGCTGGCGGTGACGGTCTTCAAGAGCTTGTCGGCGCCGATGGTGACGAGCAGCTCGCCGGCAAAATGCGGCGACACTTTGAGCTTGGCCACTTCGCCGGCCGCATAGCTGTCCTTGTCGAGGGCGATTTCGAGGCCGTCGGGCGTTTCGGTGGTGGTGGAGCTGACATACCAGCCGGCGTCGAACTCGTAGCTGGTCGCCGGGCCCTCCGGGTCAGACGTCTCGATCTCGAGCCGGTAGCGGCCCCAGTCGACCGGCAGCGAGACGGTGGCCTCGCCGTCGGCGGTCATGTCGACCTGGCCGCTGGCCACCGACTTGGTGAAGGTCACCGGCTCATAATTCCAGGAACTGCTGGAGCGGTACCATTGGTAGTTGCGTTCGACCTTGACCAGCGACCATTGCGCGCCTTGGAGCGCCTCGCGCTTGCCGTCGGGGTCGACGGCAATCAGGCCGAACTTCGCCGTGCCGCCTTGCGGCACCTCGTCGCCGTCGAAATCCGGGCGGATGCCGATCATCTGGCCCTGCGGCCGGATGGCGAAGTTGAGCGAGCGTTCGACGGCGCGGCCGCCGGTCTCGCGCATCCTGACCGTAACCTTGGCGTCGACCAGCCTGGTGGTCGAGGGCAACTGGTCGACGGAAACCGGGAAGGTCGCCTTGCCGTCGTCGCCGACCACCGGCAGGCCGGTGAACGGGGTGACTGACGGTTCCGCCGACTGCTCGTCGGCGAGGCCGAAGGAATAGCCCTTGAAGCGGTCCCAGGCGCGGGTGGTCGACAGCGTCAGTTCGCCTTCGAGCGCCAGCCCGGCGGCCGGCGCGCCATAAAGGAAGCGGCCGTCGACGGTAACGTTAGCGGTTTCGCCCTGCGCGATCTCCTGCTTGTCGGAGGACAGGTCGAACTCGATGCGATCCGGCACGAAATCCTCGACCAAAAACATCTGGCTGGCGACCGCCGCCTGCTTGGGGTCGGTGTGGATCGCCACCGTCCAGGTGCCGCGCATGGCGTTGGCTTCGAGCGGCAGGTCGACGGCATGGCCGCCGGCCGATGCGCCGTCGCTGATGATGCGGCGGTTCTCGACGCCGTCGGGACGGGTGAAGATGAAGGTCAGCGGCAGGTTCTCGACCGCCTTGGCGGCGCTGTCGCGGGCAAGTGCTGCGACATGGACGTCCTCGCCGGCGCGGTAGATGCCGCGTTCGGTCCAGGCATAGACGTCGAGCGCGCCCGGCGCCGGACGCCCGGTGACGCCGCGATCGGAAAGATCGAAGCCGGCGCGGCCCATGTCGAGGAAGACGAAGTCGCTGTCACCCTGCCTGGCTGTCAGCACGGCCGGCACCATGCCGCCGTCGCCGCGCGTCAGTCCGGGGTTGAAGACGGCGCGGCCTTCACCGTCCGTGGTCGCGGTGCCGAGGATCTCGTTGTTCCTGGCCAGCAGCGTCAGTTCAGCACCTGATATCGGCTTGGCGGTTGCGAGCGAACGGGCAAAGACGTTCAGCCCGTCCTGCCCGGTATAGGTCGACAGGCCGATATCGGAGACGACGAACCATTGCGTGGCGCGCGAATCATAGTCGTCGTCGTTCTCGTCGACCGGTTGCGCGGTCAGCACATAGACGCCGGGCTTGCGCTGCGGCAGCGCCTCGTCGACCGGGAAGGAGGTGGTGACTTCCTTGTTCAGGTCGTTGGCGATGTCGAGCTGGCCCTGCCAAACCGGCTCGCCCATCTGATCGGAAATGTTGGAGATGTCGTAGCCGTCAAGCTGGCGCAGGAACTGGTAGCCGGACAGAAGCTGGGTCAGCGAGCGATCGCCGATGCGAAAAAGCTTCATTTCGGCGGCGCTCATGTTGACGGTGACGACCGGGATGCCTCGGCGGGCGCCGGCCGGCAGCACGAAGCTGTCGCCGGTGAAACGGGCGGACGGGGCGCGGTCCTGCACATAGATCGACAGCACCACAGGGGTGGAGATCACCTCGCCGATGGCGGCCGGCAGGCCGGGACGGAAGGTCACGTCGTAATGCTGGCCGTGCTCGAGCCCCTCGACGCAGATCTGCTTGTCCTTGGCCTCGACGCCCTTGGGGGCGGCGTTGTCGACAGTGACGAATTGCGCGTAGTCGACGCCGGTCTTGACCAGGTCTTCGGAAAATTGCGCGCAGATGCGTGGCGCGCTGGTGTCGGCGTCGACCGTGTGATCGACGACGCGGAAGCCCTTGCGCGCCTTGAGGTCGTGGTAGGCGGCCGTGACCCAGGGCGAACTGACCAGCGCGAGGCTCGCTTCGTAGGCCTGCAGGGCCGGCCGAGCGAGGTCGCGGCGATCGAGCCCGTCGCCAAGCAGTGCCAGCGCTTCGGCACGGGTTGTTGTGGTGCGCAGCAATTTGTAGGCGTTGAAGCCGGCGGAGGTGGCGTTCGCCGGCAGGGTCGACGCCTCGGCGCTGTTGGCGGTCGGCTGCACGGCAAGTGTTTCCCGCGCCAGTTCAAGCCAGAGTTGGCCATCGTCGGGCAATACCGAAACCAAAGCCTCGTATTTTTGAACGGCCAAGCGGTGGTCGCCGGTCTGCGACGCTTGCCTTGCCGCCTCCCGCAGCGCCGTCAGTCCTTCGGTGGGCTTGGTGTAGGCCGGGCCGGTGAGCCTGTTGCGGTATTGCTGGGCCTGGTCGGCCATCCAGGCGGGGAAGAAGGCGAGCGCCGGCGGCGCGCCGATGTCGGGGTCGCCTTCGACGTTGACGACCTTGCCGGCGACGGCGCCCTTGAAGGGCTTCAGCGTGTTATAATCGGATTTGAGAAAACACCATTTGGCCTTGGGGTTGTAGGTGAAGGCGCGGCAGGCGGGATCGCCGAGACATGTCGTCGTGCACTGATCGAGGCTGACGTTCTGGTCGGATCTGAGATCGAAGCCGAAATAATCGGAATTGTCCGATGTCACCACCCGGCGCGCTTCGGCCGCTTGCGCGACACTGCCCCAAGCGAAAAAGAGAAGAAAAAGAATCGACAGACCACGAGCCGCGCGCATTGCCATGACACCCCTCCGGACACTGCTTACGTTACGTCCACGTTACGCCCAGACATGTTCAAGCTTCGGTCCAGCTTGTCAACACAAGGACGCGGCAGGTTCCCGCCTGCCAACGGTTTCCTTTCCGGCCGATGACCGGTAGTACCTCCACAGGACAGGGATCACGCTTTCTTGCGGCGACGCAGAAGGTGTGAATTCCAAGCCCTGTCCATTTCAGACAGTTGGATTGTGGCATTTGGATTGTGGCCCGTTTACGAGCAATTCAGAACTTCATTCCAATTTTAGCTTTGGCCGCTAGTGTAGAGTTGTAATGTCGGCGTATGAAAGGCAGATGTCGGGAGGAACCGCGCCACGGCGCGTGTTTTCGCTCGCCTTGCTTTCCGCCTTGCTATGCTCGACTGCACTGATTGGCGCGAGCGGAAATGCGGCCGCTTTCGAGATCTTCGGCATCAAGCTGTGGGGATCGTCGGAGGATGAAGATGCCGACATCGTCGATCCGCTGCGCTATGCGGTGACCATCGAGGCGCCCGACGCCGACGAGGATCTCGCCGAAAAGCTCGAAAACGCCTCGGCGCTGAAGGACGACGAAGAACGTCCGGTCTCCGGTTCGCTCGGCCTGCTGGCCAAGGCGCGTGCCGACCGCGATCAGCTTGTCGCCGCCCTTTATGCGGACGCCCGCTACGAGGGCGTCGTCACCATTACCATCGAAGGCAAGCCGCTCGACGATTTGCCGCCGGACGCCGAATTCTCGGGTCCGCAGCCGATTCCGGTGGTGATCAACATTGCGGCCGGGCCGAAGTTCACGCTTGGCGACATCAGGCTGGAGGGCGATGCGGCGGGGCTGTCGGGCGCCGATTTCGGCCTGATCGCCGGCGGCGATGCCGGTTCCGGTGCCGTGCTCAAGGCCGAGGCGTCGATCGTGCGGGCGCTCAAGGAGGACGGCAGGCCGCTGGCCAAGGTGACCGCCCGCGAGATCGTTGCCGATCACGCCACCTCGACGCTCGACGTGGCGCTGACCGTGGCCGCCGGGCCGGTTGCCGGCTATGGCGACACCACGGTCGAAGGCACCGAAAAGGTCGACCGCGATTTCACCGAATACATGACCGGCCTGAAGCGCGGCCGCCAATATTCGCCGGAAGAGGTCGACGAGGCGCGCGACCGGCTGCTCGGGCTGGAAGTCTTCAACAGCGTGACGCTGAAGGAGGCCGACGGTCTCGACGCCGATGGCAACATCCCGATCGGCGTCGAAGTGAGCGAGCGCAAGCCGCGCTATTTCGGCCTTGGCGGCACCTTCTCCAACACCGAGGGGCTCGGCCTCGAAGGCTATTGGGGTCACCGCAATCTGTTCGGCCGTGCCGAAAAACTGCGCATCGAGGGTGAAATCAGCGGCATCGGCAGCAACGAACTGACCGAGCTCAACTACAATGCCGGCATCATGTTCGAAAAGCCGGGCGTGGTCGGGCCGGCGTCTAAATTCTTCGCCGGCGCCAACACCGTGCTGGAGCATCCCGACGCCTACGACCGTTTCTCGGTCAAGGGCAACACCGGCCTGTCGTATGACCTCGACCGGCAGCAGACGGTTTCGGCGGAAGTCGCGCTCGACTATTCGAAGATCACCGATTCCTTCGGCAAGCACACTTTTCTGATCGCCAGCATTCCGCTGCGCTATGTCTACGACAACCGCGACAACCGGCTCAACCCGACGACCGGATTCAGGGCGCTGGCCTATGCCGAGCCGAGCTACGACATTTTGAACGGTGCCGCCTTCGTCAAGCTTAGGGGCGAAGGATCGGCCTATCAGTCGCTCGACGCGGCCTCGAAGTTCGTCCTGGCCGAACGCGTCGTCATCGGCTCGATCATCGGCGCCGGCCTTCAGGATGTTCCGGCCGACCGGCGCTTCTATTCCGGCGGCGGCGGCTCGGTCCGCGGTTATGCCTATCAGGGCATCGGTCCGAAGGACGCCGACGGAGAGCCGATCGGCGGGCTGTCCTTCTTCGAGACCTCGTTCGAGATGCGCATCGCCATCAACGACACGATCGGCGTCGTGCCGTTCGTCGATGCCGGCACCGTCTCGACCGATCAATTCCCGGATTTTTCCGGCATGAAGGTCGGCGCCGGCGTCGGCTTGCGCTATATTACGCCGTTCGGACCGTTGCGCATCGATGCGGCGGTGCCGCTCAACCCGGATCCCGACGACCCGGATTTCGGCATCTATGCCGGTATCGGCCAGGCGTTTTGATGACAATGTTCAAGCGCATCCTTCGCATTGCCCTTTACACGCTGCTCGTCCTGGTGGCGGCGGTGGTCGGTGCGCTCGTCGTGCTGACCAAGACCGAGCGCGGCCGCGCCAATCTCGCCGGCATCATCTCGACCGTGGCGTCGACCGATGACCAGAAGGTCACGGTCAGCGGCATCGACGGCATCTGGTCCGGCGCGCTGACGGTCGACCATGTGGTCCTGGAGGATCGCCAGGGCGCCTGGCTGGTGGCGCGCAAGGTGGCCGTCGACTGGTCGCCGCTGGCGCTTCTGTCGAAAAACTTCAGCGCCGGCCGCATCGGCGCCGATCGCATCGAACTGGCGCGGCTGCCGGCGGCCGGCACGCAGCCGAGCCAAGGTGGCGCCACCACGCTGCCGGTGTCGCTCGACATCAAGCAGATCGACCTGCCGGAAATCGCGCTCGGGCAGGCGCTGGTCGGCAGCGGTATCGCCGAGCTCGCCGCCAAGGGATCGTTCAAGGCCGATGCGGCGCCATTGGCGCTCGCAACCAGCCTCAACATCACCCGCCGCGACGGCAAGCAAGGCAAGCTCGACGCCAACATCCATTTCGCGCCCGCCGACAACAAGCTGGACCTCGATCTGAAGGCGTCGGAGCCGGCCGGCGGCATCATCGCCAATCTGCTCAAATTGCCGGATGCGCCGCCGGTCAACATCGTCGTCACCGGCACCGGGCCGGTCGCCAATTGGAGCGGCATCGGTACCTTCGTCGTCGACGGCCAGATCGTCACCCAGCTCACAGGTCGCCACCAGCTCACCGACAAGGGCAACTATGTCGAGGCCAAGGGCGACGGCGACTTCCAGCGCTTCTTGCCCGACAATCTGAAATCCTTGTTTGCCGGCAAGACCAGCTTCGACCTCGCCGGAACCGCGATCGTGACGGGCGGCGTCGAGGTCGAGCGCGCCAGCATCGACAGCGATGCCGTGCATGGCACCGCCGCGGGCATCATCGACCCCAACGGCGCCAGCGACCTTTCGGTGGAACTCGCCGCCAAGGGTCCACCAATCGTGCTCAGCCTCGGCGCCGCGGCGCAGCCGGTGACGGTCGCGATCACCGGCGCCACGGCTCGCGCGTTCGGCGGCGGCAAGGCGCCGATAATCGACATCGGCGCGTCCTTGGTCTCGGTGGTGGCGGGCGGCACGCGGGTGGACGATCTGGTGGCCGAAATCCATTCCGACGGCTTTGACATCCAGGACCGCAGCGGACCGGTCACCATCAAGCTTATCGCCGGCGGCCTGAACACCGACGTGGCGACGCTGGCGCCGCTGGTGACCGGCAGGGTCACCGCCGACCTCGCCGGGTCGGTCAGCAAGGACGAGATCGTCGTCGATCAAGGCACGCTGCGCAGCGATGCGCTCAATGCCTCGGTGACATCCAAGGTGACGCTGGCCGATCTGGCGATGACGCTCAAGATGAATGCCGATGCCGTCTCGACTGCGCTGCCGCCGCAGATCCGCCCGGTTCTCGGCGAGCGTGTGACATTCTCGGCGACCGCGACCCGCGACCCGCAAGGCTTGTTTGCCGCCAATGCGCTGCGACTCAATTCGGGCTCGCTCAGCGCCAGCGGCACCGCCAGCGCGACGGGCACCGACATCCAGGCCGACATCAGGGGCACGCTCGGCGATGTCTCGGTGCTGTCGCCGATGGTTGGCGTACCGGTCGGCGGGGCCGTCAATTTCGCGCTGACGGCGAGCGGCGCGCGCTCGGCGCCGGATTTCTCGGTCTCGGCCGACAGCGACAGCCTGACCGCGTCGGGCCGGACGGTCAAGACGATCAAGCTGACAGCGACGGGCAAGGCCGACATCGTCAATCCCGCTGCCGATGTCGCACTGACAGGGTTCGTCGACGACCAGCCGCTCGATCTCAGGGCATCTTTGGTGACGCGTGACGGAACGCGTTCCCTCAACGGGCTTAGCCTGTCGCTGGCCGACAACAAGGTCTCGGGCGATCTCGTGCTCGACGACAGCTTGCTGCCGCTCGGCACGCTGACCCTCGAAGCGCCCGATATCGGCCCGCTGGCCGCGCTTGCCGGGCAGACGGCGGCCGGCGACGTGCAGGGCAGCATCCGCCTCTCGAATGATGGTGGCGCGCCGACGGTAGTCATCGATATGACGAGCGGGTCTATTTCCCGCGGCGATCTGGCGGCGAAGACCATCGCCGTCAAGGCGCTGGTCGCCAACTTTCTCAATGCGCCGGCGATCTCCGGCACGATCAAGGCCGACACGGTCACATCAGGCGCCACCGTGATCAGCGGCATCGGTGTCGATTTGAAGCGCGACGGCGACTGGACCGGGTTTTCCGGCGGCGCCACCGTCGCCGGCATTCCGGCCAGGGCCGAAGGCAGGGTGAAGATCGCCGACGGCACGACAAGCGTCGAAATCGCTTCCGGCGAAGCGACCATTCGCGGCATCAAGGCGGCGATCGCGCAGCCGTCGACCCTGAGCATCGCCAATGGCAACGCCAGCATCGAGAAGCTGATGCTCGATGTCGGCGGCGGATCGGTGACCGTATCCGGCACCGCCGGCCAGACGCTCGACCTTGCGGCAGAGTTTTCCCGGCTGCCGGCCGCCCTGGCCAATGATTTTTCACCCGGCCTCGACGCCGTAGGCACGCTCGGTGGAACGGCGCATGTGACGGGACCGTCGGCAGCCCCTGACATTCGTTTCGATGCGCAGCTCAACGACGCCGAGACCAGCCAGACCCGCCAGGCGGGGCTTGGGCAGCTCAACCTCGATGCGGCAGGCAGCTTCTCCTCCGCCGGCGGCGTCGCCATCGACAACGCGACGCTTGCCGGAGACAAGATTTCCGGCAAGGCAGCCGGCACCATCAATCCGAACGGCGCCAGCGATTTTTCGCTCGACCTGGCCTCGACCGGCCCGAGCCTGCCGCTGGCGCTTGGCAGCACCGAGAGCCCGATCAAGCTCGAGTTGCAGGCGCTGTCGGTGGAGGTCGCGGGGCAGGGCACGCAATCGACGCTGAATATCTCCGCGACACTGCCGTCGGTCGCCACCAACCTCGCCAAGGCCGAAGGCATCGCGCTTGCGCTCCATTCCGACGCCTTCGATCTGAAGGGCCGAACAGGGCCGATCTCCGGCACGGTGACGGCGGACAAAATCGGCCTGGACAATCCGACCATCGCGCCGCTGCTCGCCGGAAAGATTACTGCCAAGGTCGCCGGCGATCTCGCTACCGATACCATCGTCATCGACAGCGGCTCGGTAACGAGCGAGGTACTGGACAGCGGCTTTAATGGAAGGGTCTCCCTGGCCGATGGCGCCATCGATCTCAACCTCAGGGCGGTTGCGGCTTCCGCGGCACTGCCGGCGGCAGTGCGCGGCGTGCTCGCCGAGCGGACGCAGCTCAGCGCGGCACTGAAGCGCGACGCCAACGGCAATGTTATCGCCAACGCCATCAGGCTGGTATCAGGTGCATTCAGCGCCGACGGGCAGGCCAGCCTCGCCGACAACAAGGTCAGCGCCGACGTCAAGGGCGCGCTCGCCGACATCTCGCTTCTGTCCGGGGATGCCAAGGGCGCCATCACCTTCGCGCTGAACGCGCAAGGCGCCAACACCGCGCCCGACCTGTCGCTGACGGTCAACAGCGACCGGCTTTCGGTGGCGGCGCGAGAAATCACCGGGCTAAAGCTCACCGCGACGGGGAAGGGCAACATCGCCAGCCCGGCGGCCGATATCTCGCTCACCGGATCCGTCAATGACGAGCCACTCGATTTCAAGGCGTCGCTGGTAACGCGCCAGGGAAAGCGGTCCATAAACGGACTAAGCCTGTCACTGGGCGACAACAAAGTTTCCGGCGACCTTGCTCTCGACGATCGATTCCTGCCGCTCGGCACGGTTGCGCTGGATCTACCCGATATCAGTCCGCTCGCAGCCCTGGCGCTGGAAAAAGCTGACGGCGACGTGCGTGGCACGATCGTCTTCTCGAAGACCGGCAATGCGCCTCATGTCGCCATCAAGGCGACCACAGATTCAATTTCGCGCGGCGATCTTTCGGCAAAGACGGTCACCATCGATGCGCTGATTGCCAACTATGTCGCCGCACCGGCGATCTCCGGTAAAATCCGTGCCGACAGCGTCACCTCCGGCGGCACCGTGATCAGCGGCATCGATGTCGATTTGAAGCGCGACGGCGACTGGACCGGGTTTTCCGGCGGCGCCACCGTTGCCGGAATTCCGGCCAGGGCCGAAGGCAGGGTGAGGATCGCGGACGGCACGACAAGCGTCGAAATCGCTTCCGGCGAAGCGACCATTCGCGGCATCAAGGCGGCGATCGCGCAGCCGTCGACCCTGAGCATCGCCAATGGCGCGGCCAGCATCGAGAAGCTGATGCTCGATGTCGGCGGCGGATCGGTGACAGTGTCCGGCACCGCCGGCCAGACGCTCGATCTCGCGGCAGAGTTTTCCGGGCTGCCGGCCGCCCTGGCCAATGATTTTTCACCCGGCCTCGACGCCGCGGGCACACTCGGTGGAACGGCGCATGTGACGGGACCGTCGGCAGCCCCTGACATTCGTTTCAATGCGCAGCTCAACGGCGCCGAGACCAGCCAGACCCGCCAGGCGGGGCTTGGGCAGCTCAACCTCGATGCCGCAGGCAGCTTCTCCTCCGCCGGCGGCGTCGCCATCGACAACGCGACGCTTGCCGGGGACAAGATTTCCGGCAAGGCTGCCGGCACCATCAATCCGAACGGCGCCAGCGATTTTTCGCTCGACCTGGCCTCGACCGGCCCGAGCCTGCCGCTGGCGCTTGGCAGCACCGAGAGCCCGATCAAGCTCGAGTTGCAGGCGCTGTCGGTGGAGGTCGCGGGGCAGGGCACGCAATCGACGCTGAATATCTCCGCGACACTGCCGTCGGTCGCCACCAACCTCGCCAAGGCCGAAGGCATCGCGCTTGCGCTCCATTCCGACGCCTTCGATCTGAAGGGCCGAACAGGGCCGATCTCCGGCACGGTGACGGCGGACAAAATCGGCCTGGACAATCCGACCATCGCGCCGCTGCTCGCCGGAAAGATTACTGCCAAGGTCGCCGGCGATCTCGCTACCGATACCATCGTCATCGACAGCGGCTCGGTAACGAGCGAGGTACTGGACAGCGGCTTCAATGGAAGGATCTCGCTGGCCGACGGCGCCATCGACCTCAACCTCAAGACCGACGCCGTTTCCGCGGCGCTGCCGGCGGCAGCGCGCGGCGTGCTCGCGCAGCGGACGGAACTCAGTGCCGCGCTGAAGCGCGACGCCAATGGCAATGTCACCGCCGATGCGATCAGGCTGGTATCCGGCGCGCTGACCGCCGACGGGCAGGCCAGCCTTGCCGACAACAAGCTCACCGTCGACATCAAAGGCGCGCTGGCCGACATCTCGCTTCTGTCAGGGGACGCCAACGGCGCCATCACCTTTGCGCTGAACGCGCAAGGCGCCAGCACCGCGCCCGACCTGTCGCTGACGGTCAACAGCGAGCGGCTTTCGGTTGCCGAACGCGAGATCACCGGGTTGAGCCTCACCGCCACCGGCAAGGCCGATGCCGCCAACCCGGCGGCCAATGTCCAACTGACCGGAAACGTCGCGGGCCAGCCCCTGCAAGGCAGCGCCGTGCTGGCGACGTCAAACGGCAAGCGCGCCATCGACGGGCTTTTGCTGTCGCTCGGCAAGAACCGGATATCAGGCGACCTGGCGCTTGACGAGGCGTTCGTGCCTGAAGGCACCGTGGCGCTCGACCTACCTGACATCGGACCGCTGGCAGCGCTTGCGCTGGAAAAGGCGGAAGGCGACGTGCGCGGCACGATCGTGTTCTCGAAGACCGGCAATGCGCCTGGCGTCACCGTCAAGGCTTCGACGGCGTCGATTACACGCGGTGATGTTTCGGCGAAGACGGTGACCATCGATGCATCGATCGGCAACTATCTCGCGGCACCGGTGATCTCCGGAAAAATCCGGGCCGACAGCGTCACCTCCGGCGACACCGTCATTCGCGGCATCGATGTCGATCTCACCCGTGACGGCGACTGGACCGGCTTTTCCGGCGGCGCCACCGTCAAGGACATTCCGGCCAAGGCGGCCGGCCGCGTCAGGGTCGCCAATGGCACGACGACGGTTGAGCTCGCCTCCGGCCAGGCGACGATGCGCGGCATCAAGGCGGCGATCGCCCAGACCTCGACCATCACCATCGCCAACGGCACCACCAGCCTGGACAGGCTCGCACTCAACCTCGGCGGCGGCACGGCGACGGTTTCGGGCAAGGTCGGGGAGGCGCTCAATCTCAACGCGACGCTGGCGCGGGTGCCGATGTCGCTCGCCAACAGTTTCTCGCCCGGCCTCGATGCCGCCGGCACGATCTCGGGCACGGTGAAGGTGACGGGCGCGCCGGCCAATCCGGCCGTCGCCTTCAAGGTCGACGCCGCAGGCGTCCAGACGTCGCAGACCCGCGGCGCCGGTTTCGGCGGCATGGGCGTTTCGTCCTCCGGCACGTTTTCCGGCAACCGACTGACCTTCGAGGCCAACATGAGCGATGCCGCCGGTCTCGGCCTCAAGGGCGGCGGCACGATGACGACATCAGGCACGCCGACGCTTGATCTCGACTTTTCCGGCAAGGTGCCGTTCGCCTTCCTGACCCGGACACTGGCCGCACAAGGCCTGTCGTTGAGCGGCACTGCCGACGTCAATCTGAAGGTGCGCGGCCCGGCGACGGCGCCGGTGATCACAGGCACGGTCCGCACGTCAGGTGCCCGCCTGATCGATGCACGCTCGGGACTTGCAATCAACGACATCACCGCCGATGTGGCGATCGGCGATGGCGTCGCCAGGATCAACCGCCTGACCGGCAATTTGTCGACGCGCGGCAGCCTGTCGGCCAGCGGCACGGTCGGCATCAATCCGGCGCAAGGCTTTCCGGCCGACCTGTCGGTCAAGCTCGTCGACGGTCGCTACACCGACGGCAGGGTGGTCACCGCCAATCTCGGCGGCGACCTGACCATCAAGGGGCCACTCGCATCGGCGCCGTTGATCTCGGGTACGATCAACCTGGCCAAGACCGTCATCACCGTTCCCGAAAAGTTGCCGGGCTCGCTGGCGGCGCTCAACATCAGGCACAAGAACGCACCGGCCGCCGTGCGCGCGCAAGACAAGGCGTTGCGTCCGGCGACGGCGAGCAGCAGCAGCGGTGGTGGCGGCCTCAACCTCGATGTCACGGTCAACGCGCCCAGCCAGATCTTCATCCAGGGCAGGGGCGTCGATGCCGAGCTTGGCGGTTCGCTGCGGCTGACCGGCCCGGCATCGTCGCCGCAAGCGGTCGGCACCTTTGACTTGCAGCGCGGTCGGCTGTCGATCCTGGCCAAGCGGCTGACCTTCACCGAAGGCACGGTCGGCTTTTCGGGGTCGCTGGTGCCTTATCTCAATCTCACGGCGACATCGACGACGAGCAGCACCACCGTCACCATCGTGGTTTCGGGCGAGGCGACCAATCCGAAATTCAACTTCTCGTCGGTGCCGGCATTGCCAGAGGACGAGGTCCTGGCGCAACTGATTTTCGGCCGCTCGATGTCGAACCTGTCGCCGCTGCAGATCGCCCAGCTTGCCGAAGCCGCCGCGCAACTGGCCGGCATCGGCGGCTCGACCTCGCTGCTCCAGAACCTGCGCAGCGCCATCGGCGTCGACGATCTCGACGTCGTCACCGACGAGGAGGGCGGCACCGCGGTCTCGGCCGGCAAATATCTCAACGACCGCACCTATGTGACGATCCAGAAGGGCGACAAGCCGGGTTCGGGCAAGGCGGCGATCGATCTCGACGTCGGCCGCGGCGTCAAATTGCGCGGCGAAGCCACCGATGCCGGCGAAGCCAAGGGTGGCATTTTCTACGAACGCGAGTACTGAAGCCGGCCGGCGAGATAGGGTCCGGCAGTCCGACAGCCCTCGTCGCCGTTCTGGCACTCATCCGCGATCGGCCGGCGCGGTGCAAAGCTTCGCGCATGACCGCGAGAATCGAAATCGATTTCGGCGCAAAATCAAACCGCTACAGCGTCCGTTGCGCGCCCGACGGGACGTGCGGCGCGGTAGTGAATGTCTCAGTTTGATCGATGCCGGAGATTCGAACGAAATCTGCCGGGCAATAGCAATTTTGCGCCAAGACTGTCGTTATCACGCGAACTGCTTCCCTTCCAAAGTTGCACATTCCTTGGCATGTTCCCAATCCGGTGCCGTTTTTGACATCACGGCCCGGATGCGGAATGGTAAAAGGCAGAAAGCCAACAATGGGAGTTCTCGATGACAATCTACAAGAGTAATGGCGACCGCGTTCCGGATCACATCCATGCGATGGCCCAGGAAGCCAGGGCCGGACGTGTCGATCGCCGCGAGTTTCTCGCTTTGGCCAGCGTCTTCGGCGCGTCCACGGCGATGGCCTATGGCATGCTCGGCCTCGCCGACCCGACGCCGGCGAGAGCGCAGGACGCGCAGGGCAAGAAAGGCGGCATACTGAAGGTCGCTATGTGGATCAAGGATCCGAAGGATCCGCGCAAGGCCGACTGGTCGGAGATCGCCAATGCCGAGCGCCAGGCGCTCGAGCCGCTGGTCAAGTACACGAACGAATACACGTTCCGCCCCTACCTGCTCGAGAGCTGGGACGTCAACGACGACGCCACCGAATACACGCTGCATGTGCGCAAGGGCGTCACCTGGAACAACGGCGATCCGTTCACCGCCGACGATGTCATCTTCAACTTCAAGCGTTGGGCCGACAAGAAGGCCGAAGGCAATTCCATGCCCGGTCGTCTCGGCTCGCTGGTCAAGGACGACAAGCTGGATGAGAGCGCCGTCACCAAGGTCGACGAACACACGGTCAAGCTGACGCTCAGCTCGCCGGATATCGCGCTCATCCCCAACGTGTGCGACTATCCCGGTCTCGTCGTCCACAAGACCTTCGACGAAAAGGGCGGCGATTTCAAAGCCTGCCCGATCGGCACCGGCCCATTTGAACTGGTCTCCTACGATGTCGGCCAGAAGGTCGTCTACAAGCGCCGCGAAGACAACAAGTGGTGGGACGGTGAGGTGTTTCTCGACGGCGTCGAGTTCATCGACTATGGCACCGATCCGGCGGCGATGGTCAGCGCTTTCGAAGCCGGCGAAGTCCATACCAATTTCGAGACGTCGGCCGACTATGTGTCGATCCTCGACGGTGTCGACCTGGTCAAGTCCGAGGTGGTCACCGCTTCGACGATCGTCTGCCGCACCAATGTGACCAACAAGCCGTATGACGATCAGAAGGTTCGCAACGCGCTGCAGCTTGCGGTCGACAACGCTGTCGTCCTGCAGCTCGGCTACGGCAATGCCGGCACAGTTGCCGAAAACCACCATGTCTCGCCGATCCATCCGGAATACTTCGAGCTGGCGAAGATTGCCCGCGATCCGGCCAAGGCTAAGGCGCTGATGGCTGAAGCCGGCCAGGCCGACTTCGAGCACGAGTTGATCACGGTCGACGAAGACTGGCACAAGAACACCGGCGATGCGATCGCCGCGCAGATGCGCGACGCCGGCATCAAGGTCAAGCGTACGGTGCTGCCGGGCTCGACCTTCTGGAACGACTGGACCAAATACCCGCTGTCGATGACCAACTGGAACATGCGGCCGCTCGGCGTCCAGGTTCTGGCGATCGGCTATCGCACCGGTGAAGCCTGGAACGAGACGGGCTGGGCGAATGCGGAGTGGGATGCCAAGCTCAACGCGGCGCTCGCCGTTGCCGACCCCGCCAAGCGCAAGGAAATGATGAAGGACATCGAGCAGATCCTGCAAGATGCCGGCATCATCATCCAGCCCTACTGGCGCAAGCTCTACAGCCATTCGGTCGCTTCCGTTAAGAACTACGGCATGCACCCGACCTTCGAGCGCGACTACGGCAAGGTCTGGCTCGACGAGGAGGCCTGATCGGATCGATCGTGGAAGGGGCGGTTCGCCCCTTCCACCCACGCCATGCATGATCCCACAACCGCAGATCGGCGCAGAAAAAAAGCGCAGACTCTTCGGAAAGGGGCGTGCAATAAGACAGGGTTGATCGCATTCTGAGGGTCCGTTTGACAGCCAGCTCTGCCGATTGCGGCTGAGCTGGCTCCGAGCCGGCCTCAACCCCAACCAGCCGGCAGGGGACCGCCATGCTTTCTTTCATCCTTCGACGCCTCGTCACCATGGCATTGACGATGCTGTGCCTGACGATGGTCGTGTTCTTCCTGATCAATCTCGATCCCAATCTGAAAAAGCTGGCGATCAGCCAGACCGAAATGCACACCTCGGCCGAGCAGCTCGAAAACTGGCTTGTCAACCATGGCTACCGCCAGAATTTCTTTTCCCGCTATGGCCAATGGCTGGGTATCGTGCCCAAGCAGCCAGTCACAGACCCGGCAACCGGCAAACCCACGCGACGTTTTGCCTTCTGCAACGATCCTGTCGAGCCGACATTCTCCGGCGTTCTGCAGGGTGACTTCGGCTGCTCGACCAAGTTCAAGACGACGGTCGCGTCGAAGCTATTCCCGGCGCTTGGTGCTACCGGAATCCTGATGTTCTGGGTGCTTGTGGTGATGGTGCCGATCTCGCTGCTGATCGGCATCCTCGCCGGCATGCGCGAAGGCTCGCGAACCGACCGGACCTTGTCGGTCGCCTCGATCGCCTCGACGGCGACGCCCGAATATGTCTCGGGCGTCATTTTCACCGTCATCTTCGCCTCATGGCTCGGCCTGCTGAACGGTTCGGCGGCTTCCGCCAGCCGGGGCATCACCTTCTACAACTTCACCTTGCCTGTGATGACGCTGGCGATCTATGGCATCGGCTATATCGCCCGCATGACCCGCGCCTCGATGGTCGAGGTGATGACGCAGCAATATATCCGCACCGCCCGGTTGAAGGGCCTCTCCTTCGGCAGCGTCGTGGTCAAGCACGCGCTGCGCAACGCGCTGATCGCGCCATTCACCGTCATCATGCTGCAATTTCCCTGGCTGCTCACCGGCGTCGTCATTGTCGAGGTGATGTTCCGCTACCAGGGGTTTGGCTACACGCTGGTCGAGGCGGCGGGCAACAACGATATCGATCTTTTGCTCGGCTGCTCCCTGGTCTCGGTGTTCATCGTCCTGATCACGCAGCTCATTTCCGATGTCGGCTACGCGTTTCTCAATCCGCGTATCAGAGTTCAATAGGGGATCGAGCGGATGCAGCTTGAATATATCGGCGCCTTCAATGTGGTGCTTGGCGTGCTTGCGCGTTTCTGGCCGGTCTGGATCGCTCTCGTCGTGGTGATGGGGGCGAGCTTCGCCTACAAGAAGAGGCTTGGCCTCTACGGTCAGCTCTTCGACAGCAGCGTCGGCATCGTCGGCGTCGGCATCTGCCTGTTCTGGCTGTTCACGGCGATCTTCGCGTCGACCGTCTCGCCGTTCAATCCGCTTGTCCAGATCCCGATCATGAAGGACGCCCTGCCGGGCGCGGTCGAGCCGCAATCGGGACTTGTCTACCTGTTCGGCGGCGACAAGCTTGCCCGCGACGTGTTCAGCCGCATGGTCTACGGCAGTCAGATCGTGCTGATCATCGCGCCGGCGGCGACCGGGTTTGCGCTGATGGTCGGCATCACGCTCGGTCTGCCGGCCGGCTATTATGGCGGCAGGATCGATACGGTGCTGTCATTCCTCGCCAATCTGGTGCTCGCCTTCCCGGTGATCCTGCTGTTCTACCTCCTGGTGACGCCGGGCATCATGGAGACACCGATCCCCTATGCGATGGCCGGCCTGTTCTTCATGTTCCCGATCATCTTCTTCAGCGTGCTGTTCTGGACGCGCTACAAGAAACGGCCCGACCGCCTTTACATCCTGCTGGGGCTGACGCTGATCATTGGCGGCTGGGTCTATGCCGGCCTGGTCTTCGATGCCGATCCGTTCAGGATCATCCATATCGATCCCAACCAGCTCAACATCTTCGTGGCGGTGGTGTTCGCCTCCAGCCCCGGCGTGTTCCGCATCGTGCGCGGCCTGGTCATGGACATCAAAACGCGCGACTATGTGGCGGCGGCGCAGACGCGCGGTGAATCGCCCTGGTACATCATGCTGTGGGAGATACTTCCCAATGCGCGCGGGCCGCTGATCGTCGATGCTTGCCTGCGTATCGGCTACACCACGATCCTGCTCGGCACGCTCGGCTATTTCGGCCTGGGGCTGGCGCCCGAGAGCCCGGACTGGGGCACCGCGATCAAGGATGCCAGCCGGCTGCTGCGCTCCTTCATCCATCCGGCGCTGCCGCCGACGATCGCGCTGATGTCGTTCGTGCTGGGCCTTAATCTGCTGGCCGACTCGCTGCGTGAGCAATCGATGAAAGATTGATGGACGGGTTCTCGACCCGATATGCTGAAAGAACAGGATTGGAGCGACCCATGAATGAGGCAGTTCGAAATCCCCCCAAGCGGACCAATGGGCCGATCATCGAGATCGAGAACCTGTCGATCTCCTTCTTCACCCGCAAGGGCGAGATACCGGCCGTCATGGACTTCTCCTGCACGGTCATGCCTGGCGAAGCGATGGGCATCGTCGGCGAATCCGGCTGCGGCAAGTCGACCGTGTCGCTCGGCATCATGCGCGACCTCTCCAACATCGGAAAGATCGTCGGCGGCCGGATAAAGTTCCAGGGCAAGGACATGGGCGAGCTGTCCGACGAGGAACTGCGCGCCATCCGCGGCAACAAGATCGCGATGATCTACCAGGAGCCGATGGCCAGCCTGAACCCGGCGATGAAGGTCGGCCAGCAACTGATGGAAGTGCCGCTGATCCACGACAAGGTGTCGAAGGAAGAGGCTTATCAACGCGCGCTGGAAATGGTGCGCTCGGTCAGGCTGCCCGATCCGGAGCGGATGATGCGCTCGTTTCCGCACCAGCTTTCCGGTGGCCAGCAACAGCGCATCGTCATCGCCATGGCGCTGCTGTCGAAGCCGGCGCTGCTGCTGCTCGACGAGCCGACGACGGCGCTCGACGTGACGGTCGAAGCCGGCATCGTCGACCTGGTCAAGGGACTTGGCGAGAAGTTCGGCACCTCGATGATCTTCGTGTCGCACAATCTCGGCCTGATCCTGGAAACCTGCGACCGCATCACGGTGATGTATTCGGGCGAAGCGGTGGAGACCGGCAAGATCAAGGATGTCTTCGACCGGATGCGCCATCCCTACACGCAAGGCCTGTTCCGCTCGATCCCGCTGCCTGGCGCCGACAAGAATTCGCGGCCTCTGATCTCAATCCCGGGGCAATTGCCGCTGCCGCACGAGCGGCCGAAGGGCTGCAATTTCGGCCCCCGCTGCCACCATTTCGTCGAGGGCGTCTGCAACGCCGCAGAAATCCCGATGATCGCGGTCGACGGCCATGAAGGCCATTTTTCGCGCTGCGTGCGCTTCAACGAGATCGACTGGGAAGCGCTGCCGCCCGGCGCCAAGAAGGTCAACGAGCGCGTCGAGCCCGGCGCGCCGGTGCTCAAGATCGAGGATCTCAAAAAGTACTACAAGGTCGGCGGCAGCGAGGTGTTCGGCTCGAGCGAGGGCCGCGTCGTCAAGGCCAATGAGACGATCTCCTTCATGGCGCGCGAATCCGAGACCGTCGCCATTGTCGGCGAGTCCGGCTGCGGAAAGTCGACGCTGGCCAAGGTGCTGCTCGGGCTGGAGACGGCAAGCTCCGGCAGCGTGACGCTCGGCAACCAGCAGATCCAGTCGATCGGGGTCGAGAACCGCAGCGTCGAGACGGTGTCGTCGATCCAGATGGTGTTCCAGAATCCGTTCGACACGCTCAACCCCAGCCACACGGTCGGCTCGCAGATCATCCGCACGCTGGAAAAGTTCAATGTCGGCAACACCGTTGCCGACCGCCGCAAGCGCATGCTGGAACTGCTCGACCTGGTGAAGCTGCCGCGGGCGTTCGAGACCCGCAAGCCGCGCCAGCTTTCAGGCGGCCAGAAGCAGCGCATCGGCGTGGCTCGGGCTTTTGCCGGCGATGCCAAGGTGGTGGTGGCCGACGAGCCAGTCTCGGCGCTCGACGTGTCGGTGCAGGCGGCGGTGACCGAACTGTTGATGGACATCCAGCGCAAGAACAAGACGACGATGCTGTTCATCAGCCACGACCTGTCGGTGGTGCGCTACATCGCCGACCGCGTCGTCGTCATGTATCTCGGCTATATCGTCGAGCAGGGCACGACCGACCAGATCTTTTCGCCGCCCTATCATCCCTATACCGAGGCGCTGCTGTCGGCGATCCCGATCGCCGATACCAGCGTGATCAAGAAGCACATCGTGCTGGAGGGCGACATCCCGTCGGCGATGAACCCGCCAACCGGCTGCCCGTTCCAGACCCGCTGCGGCTACAAGAAGCTGGTGCCGGACAATCTTTGCGAGACGCAGGTGCCGCCGGTCAAGCATCTCGGCGACGGTCATATGAGCCTGTGCTGGCTTGCCGACGACGTGCTGGCGAAAATGGAGCCGGTGATCAAGTTCGACAAGGAGCATGCCGCCAATGAAGGCGTGCCCGACGACGCGCCGCAAGGCATCGGTCCGGGCTTTGCCGGCGCTCCGCCGCAGCGTCCGCACGGCAAGAGGCCGAAGCTGACGGACGATTAGATCCGTGGCGCCATCAACGCGCGCATTGGCGTAGCTGCGCGGCGTAGTCCCGAGCCATCTGCTCGGTGGCCCGCGCATAGCGCTGCACGCCGGCATCGCCGCGGTTGCCGCGGCCATAGGCCGTCCAGCCGAGATAATAGGCCAGATAGAGATTGTAGGTGTCGTTGCGGGCGACGCCGAGCGTGTCTGATGTCTTGGAATGATACCAGCCGACGAAATCGACGGCATCGGCGAAGCTGGTGCGGCGCGCCGCCCAACTGCCGGTCTCGCTCTGATATTGCGCCCAGGTGCCGTCAAGCGCCTGCGAGAAGCCGGTGGCGCTGGAGGCACGTTTCCAGGGAATGAAGCCGAGCAGCTTCTTGCGCGGCGGCCTGGCGTTACTCTTGAAGCCGGATTCCTTGCGCACCGTCGCCATCAGCACGGGAACCGGCACGCCGTGCTTCCGTTCGGCGCGTTCGGCCGCCGCCTGCCAGTTGTCGAACCAGCCGTCATTCTGGTCGAAGACGGCGCAGACATTGTTGATATGGCTCGGCGGCGTCGCGCAGGCCGACAGCGCCAGCAGCACGGTAACGGCTACAATTTTGCTAAAACTCGACCTACCCATTGGAAGAGGATTAGGCTGGAATCATAAAGGGAATCTTGCAGCGTTCCTTAACGGCTGATCGGCCGCTTTGGCCGGGACACAGCGAGGATAGATATTCCGACGTTTTCCGTCGCTTTTGTCGGCACGAAAATCCCAAAATGCCGCCTTGGCTAAAATCGCGCCCGCAGGTGGCGGATTTCTGACAGCCCGATCGTCGTGCCGGCGCTTTGATGCGCCGCATGACCGAACCGAGACGCAAGCGCGGCGCCGAGCGAACCAGCAACAGGGGACCGGCCGCCATCCCGCAACTGCCGTTGCGCCGCGTGACAAATCCCTATCCGCCGATGGCGATGCTCTCGGCCGATCAGATCGAGGCGATCCACCAGGCGTCGATGCACATTCTGGAGAATTTCGGCATCGAGGTGATGAGCCCGCGGGCGCTTTCGCTGTTCGAGAAGGCCGGCGCCAAGGTCAATCATGCGTCGATGACTGTCCGCATCGACCGCGGCATGGTCGACGAGGCACTGAAGACGACGCGGTCCAGCTATACGCTGACGCCGCGCAACCCGGCCCACACAGTCCATCTCGGCGGCAACACGATCAATTTTACGCTCGTCGCCGGACCGCCGAACGTGCATGACATGGAACGCGGCCGGCGCGCCGGCAATTTGCGCGACTATTGCGACCTCACCCGGCTGGCGCAGCATTTCAACTGCATCCACATGCTCGGCAATCAGGTCTGCGCACCGGTGGAACTGCCGGCCAATTCACGCCACCTCGACACCTATTTCGCCAATCTGACGCTGACCGACAAGAGTTTTCACGTCTCGGCGATCGGCCGCGGCAGGGCGCTGGACGGCGTCGAAATGATGGCGATTTCGCGGGGCTTGAGCCTCGACCAAATGCGCGACGATCCCGGCGTCACCACCATCATCTCGGTCAACTCGCCGCGCCGCTTCGACGAAATGATGGCCGAAGGCCTGATGACCATGGCCGAGTTCGGTCAGTCGGTTGCGGTGACGCCGTTCACGCTGATGGGGGCGATGAGCCCGGTGACGCTTGCCGGCGCGCTGGCGCAACAGAACGCCGAGGCGCTGTTCGGCGTGGTCTTGACGCAGCTTGTCCGCCCCGGCGCCCCGGTCATGTATGGCGCCTTCACCTCCAATGTCGACATGAAGTCCGGTGCGCCGGCCTTTGGCACGCCGGAGAACACCAAGGCCAACATCGCCTCCGGGCAATTGGCGCGGCGCTATGGACTGCCCTACCGGACGACGCCGGGCTCGGCCTCCAACGCCGCCGACGCGCAAGGCGCCTATGAGACGCTGATGGCGCTGTGGGGCGCGGTGCTCGGCCACGGCAATCTCGTCTACCACGCAGCCGGCTGGCAGGAGGGCGGGCTGACCGCGTCGTTCGAAAAGTTCATCATCGACGTCGAGATGATCCAGCACATGATGGAGTTTTTGCGCCCGATCGAAGTCAACGAGGCGGAACTCGCCGTCGAGGCGCTGGGTGCCGTGCCGACCGGCGGCCATTTCTTCGGCGAGCCGCACACGCTGGAGCGCTATGCAACCGCCTTCTACCAGCCGATGCTCTCCAATTGGCAGAACTACGAGGCCTGGCAGGAGGCCGGCGGGCTAGACGCCACGGCGCGGGCGACGCGGCTGTGGAAGAAGGCGCTGGAGGATCATGTCGAACCGACTATTGATATTGCCGTGCGCGAGGCGCTGGAGGCGTATGTGGCCAGGCGCAAGGAAGCGATCGGGCAGGGCGAGCCGTGATGGTCGAAGGCTTGCGCTCGTGTACCCCCCTCTGTCCTGCCGGACATCTCCCCCTCAAGGGGGGAGATTGGCTGTCACGTTCTCCTTCGCCAATCACCACCGTTGAAAAGAGCGCGGCGGCGTTGAAACTGCCAATCTCCCCCCTTGAGGGGGAGATGGCCGGTAGGCCAGAGGGGGGTGGCTTGGCTCCTCCCGCACCGATTCATCCCACCCCTCCAACTCCCTGAAATAACGAGAAAAACCGATGAAATCGCATGCGAAGGTCGTGGTCATTGGCGGAGGCGTCGTCGGCTGTTCGGTGCTGTTCCATCTCGCCCGTCACGGCTGGACCGACATTGTGCTTCTGGAGCGCGACGAGCTGACTTCCGGCTCGACCTGGCACGCGGCCGGCGGCATGCACACGATCAATGGCGATCCCAACGTCGCCAAGCTGCAGAAATACACGATCTCGCTCTACAAGGAGATCGAGGAGCTGTCCGGCCAGGCGACCGGCGTGCATCTGACCGGTGGCGTGCTTTTGGCGGCGACCGAGGCGCGGCTCGACTGGCTGCGCGGCGTTGTCGCCAAGGGCCGCTATCTCGGCATCGACCTCGAGGAGATCTCGCCTGATGAGGCGGCCGAGTTGATGCCGCTGCTCGACCCGAAACAGTTCGTCGGCGCGGTGCGCAACAAGGAGGACGGTCATCTCGACCCGTCCGGCGTCACCCACGCCTATGCCAAGGCGGCCAGAAAACTTGGCGCCGAGGTCGAGCGCTTCACCAAGGTCGAGGATATCGTGCGCCGCGCCGACGGGTTGTGGCGGATCATCACCAACAAGGGCGAGGTGGTGGCCGAGCATGTCGTCAACGCCGGCGGCCTGTGGGCGCGCGAGGTCGGCCGCATGGTGGGCCTCGAACTGCCGGTGCTGGCCATGGAGCACATGTACCTGATCACCGAGGACATGCCGGAGGTCGCCGCCTGGAACCAGAAGACCGGCACGGAGATCATCCACGCGGTCGATTTCGACGGCGAGCTCTATCTGCGCCAGGAGCGCGGCGGCATGCTGATGGGCACCTATGAGAAGGCCAACAAGCCATGGTCCGAGCTCCAGACACCGTGGAATTTCGGCCACGAGCTGCTGGAGCCCGACATCGACCGCATCGCGCCGTCATTGGAAGTCGGGTTTCGGCATTTCCCGGCCTTCCAGAACACCGGAATCAAGCAGATCATCAACGGCCCCTTCACCTTCGCGCCCGACGGCAACCCGTTGGTCGGGCCGGTGCGCGGCCTGCCTGGCTTCTGGGTCGCCTGCGGCGTCATGGCCGGCTTTTCGCAGGGCGGCGGTGTTGGCCTGGCGCTGTCGAACTGGATGATCGAGGGCGATCCCGGCGCCGACATCTGGGCGATGGACGTCTCGCGCTACGGCGACTGGGCAACGATGGCCTACACCAACGCCAAGGTGCGCGAGAATTATTCGCGGCGTTTTTCCATCCGCTTTCCCAATGAGGAGCTGCCTGCCGGGCGGCCGCTCAAGACCACGCCGGTCTACGACCTCTTGTCGGCCAAGGGCGCGCAGTGGGGCGTGGCCTATGGGCTGGAAGTGCCGCTGTGGTATGCGCCCGAAGGCGTAAGGGACGAGTTCTCGTGGCGGCGCTCGAGCGATTTCGAGCATGTCGCAAAAGAGGTGAGGACGGTGCGGACAAGTGTCGGCCTGTCGGAAATCTCGTCCTTCGCCAAATACAGGGTGACGGGCGCGGGCGCGGCGGCCTGGCTCGACCGCCTGCTTGCCTGCAAGCTGCCAAAGCCCGGCCGCATGACGCTGGCGCCGATGCTGAAGCAAGACGGCAGGCTGATCGGCGACTTTTCGCTGGCCAATCTCGGCAGCGGCAATTCCAGCGGGGAGGGCTGGTTCCTCGCCGGTTCCGGCATTGCCGAGCAGTATCACATGCGCTGGTTCGAGGCGCATCTGCCGCAAGATGGCTCGGTCCATATCGAGGCGCTGGGGGCGAGACTGACGGGCCTGTCGATTGCCGGTCCGAGGGCGCGGGACGTGCTGGCAAAAGCCACGCGGGCGGATGTGTCGAATGCGGCGTTTCCGTTCATGGCGACGGCCAGGATGGATATCGGCATGGCGCCGTGCCTGGTCGGCCGCGTCAGCTACACCGGCGATCTCGGCTACGAGATCTGGGTGGCGCCGGAATATCAGCGTGCCGCGTACCAGACCCTGATGGCGGCCGGCGAAGACTTCGGCATCGGCCTGTTCGGCGCGCGCGCGCTCAACGCGCTGCGGCTGGAGAAGAATTACGGCTCGTGGGCGCGCGAATACCGGCCGATCTACGGACCGCTGGAGGCCGGGCTCGACCGTTTCGTCGCCTACGGGAAAGAAACCGATTTCATCGGCAAGCAGGCGGCACTCGCCGAGCGCCAGCAAGGCGGCAACCTGCGACTGCGCGCCTTTGTCGTCGATGCGGCCGACGTCATCGGCGACGAGCCGATCTGGTTCGACGGCGCGGTGCGCGGCTGGGTCACGTCAGGCGGCTACGCACATCATTCGAAGACGTCCGTGGCCCTGGGCTATGTGCCGAAGGAGATCGCCGACGAGGCCGATGGTTTCGAGATCGAGCTCCTGGGCAAGCGCTACACCGCCCGGGTGCAGCCGACGCCGCTGTTCGACGCGAATCTCGAGCGGCTGCGAGGGTGAGGGCGCTGCTAGGTGGAGGCTATCCAAAATGCGCGGGGTCGGCGGGACAGCGCCCCATAGGCGCTAACCTTAGGGGTAGACTGGTGGAATCGAGATGTGATTCCTAGGCCAGATGCAAAGGAATGATTCC
>NZ_JBVVPV010000050.1:0-44614 GCF_055811735.1 Mesorhizobium sp. WSM4850
GACTCAATCTCCTCTTACGACGAACATTGAATCAGTGCTTCAGGACTGCTGCAACCCGGACTTTTTCAACACAATCGGTGGAATGTTGCCATTCGTCTCGTCGATGGTAACGAGCAATTAGCGCCAGAAGCGGTCACTCCGTAGCAAGCCCTTGAATGACCGCAATGGGGCCTTAACGGTCAGTCGGCTTGCGGTGCAGGGGATAACGATAGCGGACATTCAACCTGCAAGGCCCGATGTCGTGGCCTGACCCCAGGCGGACCTCCCACCCGGTCTGCTTTTGCGTGGCTGTAATGACCGGACCTGACCTACACCGCCTTGACCACAGGGCGTGCAGCGATTCGCGAGAGGCGAGGGATTGTCGCCGCGTCAACCAGGAGGGCCTGTCTTTCGCAGCGCGTTCGGATGCTTTGCCGGAATGGGCGTTAAGCAGTGCCTCGGACTGCCCAGGCAACGCTCGCAAATCCGCGAGGGCCGTCGCTGTCGCCGCCAAGGTAAGCTGCTCTCACCGCGTCCCGAAGCCGGTCTCGCCTCGTCTCAGGTAGACCGTCAAAAAAGCCGCCAAACGTTCCCTGTCCGTAAACCATCGGATACCAGAAGTCTTCGAAATTTGCATAGTCCATACGGATCGCGAGCACCGTGTCTGCGACATCCGCAAAGCCTGCATGCTCGAAGACTTCGCGCAACTCTCCTTCGCCGGTCATCGGCTGCTTTGCGCTTGTCGGGCTTGTATCGGCTGCTTCCGGCTCGATCGCGACGATTGCGTCCCAGAACAAACGCCAACTCGGCATGCCGCCGTAAGCCCAGACCGCAGCCGCGGCCCTGCCGCCGGGCCGCAGGACACGCCGCATTTCCCGCACCGCTCGATGCGGATCCGACGCGAAGTGTAGCACCAAGAGGGAGTAGACGCCGTCAAACTCCCCATCTCCATGGGGCAGCGCACAGATATCACCTTTTTGGGCTTTTATTCTGGGATCGGTCGTGCGCTTGCGCAGAGCGGTGACGAAGTCCTCCTCAAAGTCCACGGCCTCGATCGCTGCCAGATTGAGATAAGCCGCCAACGCCAAGGTCAGACTGCCGGTACCACATCCCGCATCGAGCACGCAGCCACCGGGTGGCACTCCCGAAAAATCGAGGAATGGTTCGGCCAGCCGCCGGCTCCAGCGTCCCATGATGGCTTCATAGCCATCCGCACCTTTGGCGACGAAATTTGATGGCATGTGATCCTCGACGCCTTTCAGGTGGTCTCCGTCAGGCTGAGCCCCTTTTGCAACGCGACTATGGCACATGTGTCAGGATAATCTATCCAGTGACGGGCTGATCCCTTTTTGCTGGTCCAAGAGCAGACTTGTTAACCACGTGCCGGATGTCCGCTTCTGGCGCAACGTGCTCGTTCTGGCTGTTGAGCCGAATGGCAACTTCCCATCCATTTCGGCCGTTGGCGGCGGCCAGCTGGTGGAGTTTTGACGCTGCACGTCGGCGTGCGAGATCGCCGCTGCCGGGACGGCCGGTCGCCGGCACGCGCTCGGGCGGGGGTGGGGTCGAATGTGGGGCCTACCCGATATGCAGGCGGCTGGTTTCAGCGGCAGGCCCAGTCGACAGCTGGGGAGGTAATGATCACAAATACCCACCGCTCGCTTCAACACAAGTGCATGGTCTGCGGTCTCCCACTGCACTGATCGGCCCCGACGATGTGGTGTGCGACCTGACGTGGAGCGCATCGCGTCAAGCCCTTGAGACCGGTTCGGGGGCCGCCGCCCGCCACTTAGTTACAGTAGCGATGCTGTGGTGGTGATCGCAATAGACGCGGTCCGGCGAGGTTGGCCCAGCACAAAAGCGGTGGCCGCCGGGCACTAACGGGTCTTCGCGAACCGGAAAGCGGCATTGACAGGAGCCCAGCCTAATGAGGGGACGCCGCTCGTACTTACTTAGTCTGGCAATTTCAGGCATGATGTCTTTCAGGATCCTAGGGTTGGCAGTAGGCCATCGCCATGACGTACTAGTCTGCTTCCACCGTGAAGGGCAGCACGACCGTGTCGGGGTGAGCTTTCCTCGCCTTGGCTGGCTATGGACCACCATGTGGTATCGGGCGCTGCTTCAATGAAGTCCGAGGTTTGCTTTCAGAAGCCATTTGATTGCTGCTGGAGGCCACAGCTGCTGATGGTAGCTGCGCTTGGACTTTCCAAGACAGGAAGACCGTCGGACCCGCTGCGGCTCCACCTTTGCCGATTGTGTTTGCAGCTTCGCGGCGTTTGGCGACCATGTTGCGCCTTGCGACCGCCGAACCCGGCTGACGCGAGGTTGGAGCTCCAATGCGTCGCTTCAACCAGCGGCGTCAGAGTCCGTGTTCCGGTACGGTGAACAGGCTCACAGGGTCAGGGATGCCGCGGATGGGGAAGTCGCCCAGTTCCTCGACGGGCTCTTCGATCAATTCAGCAACCCTGTCGGACAGGAGCAAGCGCCGCCCGGTCGTTTTCGATAGCGGTTCGATCCGCGCCGCCAGATTGACAGTGCGCCCAATGGCGGTGAAGTCGAGCCGATCCCTGGATCCGATATTGCCGAAGAATACCGGACCGCGATGCAGCGCAATTCCCATGCTGAGCGGCCGCCAGGAAAGGTCGCGCGACGGCTCGCCGGACTGAGCCTCGTTCAGGCTGTCCACCGCAACCAAACCGTTCCGAGCGGCGGCGAGTGCCGCAGCGGCGGCGGCCGGCGCCGACTGCATGCCGAAAATGGGAAAGGCCGCCAGCATGCCATCACCGACAAATTTCAGGACCTCACCGCCTTGTTCATGCACCGCATCCACGAGACCTTCGAAAAAGGCGTTCAGCAGCCGGATCATCTCGGCGCTATCGATGCGATCCGAGAGGCTGGTGAAGTTGCGCATGTCGGATACCCAGATGACCGCCTCGATGGTCTCGCCAAATCCGCGCCTTATGTCACCGGCGAGGACCCGCTTGCCAATGCGTCGGCCGAGATACGCATCGAGCACGTGCTCGGCGATCTTGCCACGCGAGACGATCTCGACATTGAGCGCCAGAGCCGGGCGCAACGCCTCGACGGCTTCGATGGTGGCGCGGGAAAAGCCCCCTGCTTGCCGTGTGGCAAGCGTCATCAGCGTAAACTGGCGGTCGTCCCGCTTCAGCGCGAAGCCCCAATAGTCCGTGTATCCGGCCTCCGCGAGGGTCTGCATGATCGGGTATGTCGACTGCGCCACTGAATCCTGGGGGTTCACCCGAATTGACCGGCCCTCCTCGATGATCGGCCTGAGGGGGCTGGTCAAGTAGTCGGTTGTTTCGCGGACATGCGCGTTGACTTCCACCTCATCACAGACACCGAGATCTCCGCGCCAGTGCGCCGTGATGCCCACAAGCTGCGGATGCAGCGTCGACATGTTGAGCGTTGCCCGCTCGATCGGCTGGCCTGCCGCGACCAGTCGGGCGATGACGCCGTCCAGCAGCTCTGCCGGTCCGGCGGATGCTGCCGTCCCCGACATCAGCCAGTCGAGCGCCGTGCCATCATCTGTCGTGACTAGCGAAATGGGTCGGCGCCGGACCAACTGGAGATCAGGCGGATATTCCAATCCCACCGGACCAGTCGACATCGATGCTTCAGCGAGTTCGGATCGTTGAGCCGGCATCATTCCTCGCGGCGTCATTCAAACGACAGATAGGCTTCCGAGGGGCAATCGCCAAGCTCCTATCATACGGCCTTTGAGCCCATCACTGTCTACAAACGATCTTGCCGACTTCTGCTTCTCCCTACGTTCCTTTCGTAGACTTCCGTGATCGGGAGCATGAGGTAGCAACATGTCCAAGCTGAAAATCGCGGTCATCATTGGTTTCACGCGCGATTCCCGTTTCGGGCCGGCGCCCGCACAGCGGATCTTCGAACTGGCCCGGAAGCGCGAAGAACTCGATGTGGAAATTCCCGACCTGAAGGCGAGAGGTTAGCGGAAAGGTGACTGCAAAGCCCTGTGCCAGCAGGTGGATCTGGTCACTCCGCCGAAGCAGGCGCCAGCAATGTCTGGCGCGACCTGCTCGCGCAGATGAGCCAAGGGCAACTTTTCGCTCTCTACGGTCATTCAGTTGCGAGCGTTGCATGACGCGATTTGACCCCTTACTGACCTTCTTGAGCCGGTGCTCTTGCCAGAAAGCACACATAGGCCGCGACCAGTGCTGATCCGTTTCTGACCTTCCTACGAGGTAGGCCGGGGTCGGGCTGATAGACTCGTTCACGAAGCGTCGGTACACTGCCGGACTGCTTTCAAATGAGAGCAATCGCCGCACATGACCGACGAACGCATCCAGCGTCGACTCGCCGCCGTAATGGCGGCCGATGTCGTTGGCTACAGCCGCCTCATGGAAACGGATGAGGCCGGCACGCTGGCCGCGCTCAAGTATCGACGTAAGCAAGTGCTGCAGCCGTTGGTCGCCAGGCACCATGGCCGGGTCTTTAAGGTGACTGGCGACGGCGTGATGGTGGAGTTCGCCAGCGCCGTCAATGCTTTGCAATGCGCCATAGACGTGCAGCATGCGATGGCTGCGGCCAATGCCGCTCTGCCTGAGAAGCTCCGTATTGTGCTGCGCATTGGCGTCAATTTGGGTGATGTGATGGTCGAGGGCAGTGACCTTTATGGCGATGGCGTCAACATCGCTGCGCGACTGGAAACCACCGCCGAGCCAGGCGGCATCCTCATCTCTGGAACGATCTACGACCACGTCCGAAATAAGATCGAGGTTGGTTTCGAGGATCTCGGGGCCCAGACCGTGAAAAACATTGCCCTGCCAGTTCGCATCTACCGCGTTTCCGGCACGCCGCCTGTTGTGACTTCCACATCCAAGGCCATCACCGACAAGCCTTCGATTGCCGTTCTGCCATTCACGAACATGAGCAGCGATCCCGAGCAGGAGTACTTCGCTGACGGTCTGGCGGAAGACCTGATCACTGACTTGTCGAAAGTGCCTGGTCTGTTGGTGATCGCACGCAACTCCACATTCGCTTACAAGGGGAGGTCAGTCGATGTCCGCTCCGTCGCCAGGGAGCTGAGGGTGCGCTATGTGCTTGAAGGTAGTGTCCGCAGGGAGAAGGCGAGGGTGCGGATCAATGCCCAGCTAATAGACGCGACGGACAGCAGTCACCTCTGGGCTGATCGCTTCGATCGCGATTTGGCGGACGTTTTCCTGTTGCAGGACGAGGTCGTCAGCACGATTGTAAGTGCCCTGTCCGGCGTGTTGCCGGCCGCGGTGACCACCAGCACACGTAGGACAGCAAGTCTCGAAGCGTATGACCTCTTCGTCCGCGGCCGCATGCTGGTGGTTCAGTCGCCCGAAAGCAACAGGGCCGCTCCCGTGCTCTTGGAAAGGGCCATCGAACTTGATCCTGGCTTCGCCGATGCTCATGCTTGGCTTGCGATGAGCCACCATTTTGCCTGGGCGTATTGGCTGGATGCTCCAGAGCGCCATCATTCGCTGGCTCTGGCGGCAGCCCGGCGCGCCGTATCGCTTGATCCGGAAAATGCCGTGGCCCATGCAATCCTCGGCGACGTGCTGATCTACGATGGCAAGCCGGATGAAGGCGCGGCGGAGCTGGCCACTGCCCTTCGGGTCAACCCCAATCATGCTGATGCCTGGGCATTCCTGGGGCAACTGAAGGCATTCGAGGGAAAGGCTATCGAGGGCATCGGACATTTGCGCCACGCCATTCGCCTCAATCCGCACCCGCCGGGGTGGTACTATTGGCTTCTCGGGCTCGCCCAATACGCAGCGGGTCAATACGCCGATGCCGTCGAAACACTCCGGCATGAGGCAACGCACCGGCTCGGCTCGCAACGTATCTTGGCTGCAAGTCTGGCACGGCTGGGGCATATGGAAGAGGCCAGGGAAGAAGCAAGGCAATTCCTCGCCTCGAATCAGGATTTCTCGATACAGCACTGGGCCAGCACACAACCGTTCCTGCACGAGGCTGATCGACAGCATTTCATCGATGGCTATGAAGACGCCGGCCTGCCACAGTAGGGCCGGACGTGGCCGCAACCCCATCCGTGCAAATTTGGATATCTAGCCTTGCTGACCATTCGCACAGCCACACTTGCCGACGCAGACGCCATTTGGAGCATACTCGAGCCCATCTTGCGGGCAGGCGAAACCTACGCGTTGCCGCCTGACTGGAGCCGATCCGACGCGCTGTCATACTGGTTTTCCCCGGATCACGAGGTGTTCGTCGCAGAGACGGACGAACTGGTGATGGGAACTTATTATCTGCACGCGAACCAACGGGGCGGCGGTGCCCACGTCGCCAACTGCGGTTATATAACCGCGCCGGACTCGGTCGGCCGGGGTATTGCAACGGCGATGTGCCAGCACTCTCTGGGTCGCGCGGCTGCGCGAGGCTTCCGGGCCATGCAGTTCAACTGTGTTGTCAGTACCAACGAACGCGCGGTCAAGCTTTGGCGTCATCTTGGATTCGACGTGGTCGGAACCATTCCGCAAGGTTTCGAGCATCCGGTTCTGGGGTTCGTGGACACGCTGGTAATGCACCGATCGCTCTGACTGCCTTGCGCAGGCGCATAGCAGCCCTAACACGCTGGTCAGATCGCGTCATGCAACGCTCGCAACTGAATGACCGCAAAAGGGTCGAACTCGGTCGTTCAGAGTGATTTGGGTTTTGGGGATGAGAGCGGCCGGCCATGAGAACTTCCCGAAATGTGAACGAGGGTGTCGGTAGCGCGCGCCTGATAGGGGCCACAAGCCACCCCACCCCCGCCACCGACGAACCCGGGCGGGGCGGGTGCCGGGGGCTACCAGCGCGACCCGAGCGGTGTCCGCGTTGCGGGCTCAGCGGCCTCTTGTTGCAGTTCTGCGGCGATTGGTTCGAACGTCGACGATGATGATTTGGCGTCGACCTTTCGTGGCGTGGTGCGCTTACTTCTCCTTGATACCAGCATCCGCGAGACGGCAGTGGGTGTGTAAGGCTTTCCGGCACTCGACAGATATCCCGCCCCAGCCAGCGCCTTAGCGACGTCGGCCAGGGTGCGTTGGCGGCCATTGACTGGATACCGATGCAGCTTCTTTGCGAGCGCAATCAGCTCAAGTCCGCCATCGAGTTAGCGGGAACTCCCGAGAATCGACGGAGGACATCTGAGCCATCCCGGGGACGCATTCGCTCCGATAATTGTATCCCGTACCGCTCGTGTTTGCAGCGTCGCGCGCGGTTGGCAAAGCAAGGCGCGACACGAGCCGAATTACTGCAACGTTGCCGCCTGGAGCCGTCTATGGATCAAAATTCTGATGTGCCGACCTTATGCCAAGCATTGGTTCACTGTGGCGTCCGCGAGGCGCTCGATCCGCGGCAACTGGTGGGATTCGCCAGGACATCCTCGAAGGCGCGCCGTCGCTGCGGACGTTCAAGCGAAGGGCGAGACTCCGAACAGCCAGCCGTGCAGCCAGAGCCCGAACAATGCGAAAGCAACCAAGCCGATGCCCACAGCAATCAGGTCGCTACGCGGTCGCACGACCGCGGGTGCCGGATCGCCGCGTGGAATGACGGCAATGAGATCGACAATCGCGTAAACCAGAAACGCTCCGAAGACTAGGAGCGAGGCAAGGTCGCCATTGGCCAGGAGGTGGCCGATGGCCCAAAGGATGATGCCCACCAGCATCGGGTGCTTCAGCCGATGCTTGATTGAACCCGTGGGCAAGTAAGCGGCTGCCAGAAAGACGAATGCGGCGAGCACCAACACCGACGCGACATGGCGGCCCCAAGAGGGCGGCTCGTAGATCTCAGGCGCATTGGGCCGATAAAGACTCCAGCCCCAGACGATCAGCACGAAGCCGATGATCGATAGGAGCGAATAAAGTCCCTTCCAGCGCCGCTCGTTTGTGGCGATTTGCGCATCACGAAAGCTGCCGGCGGCGATCCGAACAGAATGGATTCCAAAGAAGATCACGAGGCCGAAAACCAGTACTAGCATAACACCTCCGAGGTTCGGCGCGTCGGCGGGAAGGAAGGCTTGCTTACGCTCTCGCTCGAGTTGCCGGCTGCATATGCGCAAAACGGATTCTGCGAACGAGATGGTCAGAGTAATATATCAGGGACCCGCAATCTTGGAATGGGCGAAGCTGCCGATTGGCACGGCACAGCGGCATCGCCTGCGCGCAGGTTCTTCGCGTTCAGCACGGAACCGCCGCGGTGAATGCCTGTGGCGACGTTCCGTTCACATAAATTGCATGAGGGCAACGGGCGGGCGGCGCTGTAGCGTTCGATATGCCCGTTCTCGTCGTCACGGCATCCAAGGCTGAGCGGTATGCTGCTTCGACCTAATTGCCGCCCTCCGCACATGGTACATGAAGGTCCGGAAATGGTCGAACACGACCTTGAGTTTGACCAGCCTATAGATCCGTTTCTGGCGCTAGTTGCCCATTCCGGTGGCCAGCTCGAACGGTAAAACCTGACCCGATGCTGCCGTTCCACGGAACCGCGTTGGAGGTCCGCATTGGAGTGGAAGGCGGACATTTCACCTCATCGAGGCGGGTTACGCGATTCCGACGATCCTCGTTACTGCCTACCCCGACGACGTTGACCACGCCCGCGCCCAAGCTCGCCGTTCATCTCGATCGCGGACAGCTTCGGATCACGTATGGCACCGCGGCCCTGGCTGCGGTCCGCCTCTTGAGGTGCCGCTCGGCCTCGACGTCATTGTTCGCCCCGAGCGCCAGGTAGGAACTGCGCTCGTGACAGCGCATGCGATTGATGATCACGTCGAGAGGGACCGGCTGACGCTCTCGCGTCGCCTTGTTGGGCACGCCGTCTGCCCTCACGCGATTTAGTCGATGCCGGCGTTCTTCGCCTCGCCCCGCAGGAACGGGAGGCTGACTTCGATGACGTCGTCGGGGCGCTCGGGCACGGGACATCATACAGCAGCCCACCGGCAATGTCGTCGATATGGCTCATGCTGTCCCGCGCGATCACGGCCTTGTGGGCAACCTCGCCGATCACCTTCATCGCGGACGGCCAGTTGAGCACACGGCGCGCCTCGCGCGAGTTCGACTCGCGCACCCTATGGCTCCGCTGCGCCGAATGTATTAGAGTGGTCTCATACACGTCCATCCGCGGGCGAACGGCGCCCGGAGGGTTAGACGATGACGATCTCGAGGCGATTGTTGCTGCCGAGGGCCTTCTCGATGCGGGTCAGGCGTTTCCGAACCGGCTGGCTTCGGATTTTCAGTCGGGCTCTCGTCGTTACTTTCATTTCCTGGTTAGCCGCCGGTGCGGTGACTGCCGGGCCGCTTCACGACGCTGCGCGCGAGGGCGATGCCGCCAAAGTCGGCGAGCTCCTTGCACAAGGCGAGGATGTGAACAGTCGCGACGAAAGCCGCGAGACTGCACTGATCGACGCCGCGCTTGCCGGCAAGGTGGAGGTAGCGACGGTGCTGATCGAGGCCAAGGCCGACGTCGACGCCCGCAACGACCGCGGCTTCTCCGCGCTTCATGCGGCGGCGTATTCAGGAAGCCTGGAGATAGCGGAACTGCTGCTCGACCACGGGGCCGCGGTTGATTCGTTGAGCACGCACAAGATCACCCCGCTGCACGTAGCGGCCGAAGAGAACCAGGTGGCCGTCGCCGACCTGTTGATCGCGCGTGGTGCACAGGTCGAGGCAATCCAGGAGTACGGCTTTACACCTCTCAGCCGGGCGACGTTCTTTCAGAGTGCGCAGGTGATGGTTCTGCTCAAGCAGCGCGGGGCGAAATGCCAACCCAAGGAAAAATTGGGGGCGGCGCTCAAGGATTGCATGGCCGCGGGAAACTGACCTCACGAGGTTACTGGAGAGAAACATGACACAAAACCGTTCCAGAGCGTTTGACAGTTTGCTTTGCGCAGGAGTGGCAGCCGCGTCCCTCCTGCTCCTTGGCACTGGCGCATCCTACGCCGTCGATGGAGTGAACACTGGATACTTCGGCAACGTCGCCATACTGGGCTACGATCCGGTGGCGTATTTCACCGACGGTCGTGCGACCATGGGTTCGCCCGAGATCTCGAAGAAGTGGCTCGGGGCGACGTGGTATTTCGCCAGCGTCGAACATCGCGATGCCTTCGCTTCCGAGCCGGTGCGCTATGCCCCTCAGTTTGGCGGCTTCTGCACGCTGAATGCGGCATTCAAGGGGGCATCCGCGAACATTGACCCGGAAGCCTGGCGCATTGTGAACGGCAAGCTCTTCCTTTTCTCTGGGAAGGAGGGCCTGGAGGAAGACTTCGATGCCGACCCCGCCGCTGTCCTTGCGAAGGCCGACGCCGAATGGCCTGCGGTCGAAGCGAAGGAATTCGAGGCGAGAGCGGCCGGCAACTGACTCGGCTCAGGCGCGATGTCGCGGTCGCTCGAGTCGAACCGAGCGTATCACTGAGACACCGAGAAATACCATACCGTGACGGAGTCCGGCCAGACATACTCGTCCTGCGTTTCGCGGTTCCCCTGGGGATTGCGATAGAGCGGGCCGCAGAACTTGCGGCCGAGCAACGTCGCTACGGATTGCGTGCAGAAGAGGTCGCCCTCCGGCGTGGACGTACCGGTGATGATGCTGCCCTGCGAGCTCAGGGCGAAATCTCCGTTTGCGCTCAGCTCCATGACGAACGGTGCGCCATTGTTTTGACGTCCGGTCCAGGTTCGATCGCCCGTCAAGGCTCGCACGGCCTCGGCGTCCAGGCGGTCCTCCTCCTGCGCACGAAAATCGAAGGCGCGTTCCGGAAACCCGGCTAAGCGAAGAGCATCCAGCCGATGATCGAGATCCTGCTGCCGCCGGTGGTGGGCGTATACGACGCGAAAGCCGGCGAGACTCTGCGCGGGAATCTTCTTCAGGATTGCTGCAACCGCATCGCGCGCCTCGGCCATTCGGCCCAGGCGCGCATTTGCCATGGCGAGCGCCTCCAGGCCGAGGTCGCTGCGCTCTTCCGGCTGGACCTGGCTCAGCGCCTGCAGGGCCTTTTCGTATTGATGGTTCATATAGAGCACGAAGCCGTAATAGTCGTAGATCTGCGCCCGTGGCTTGGGATCGAGCTGCAGCACCCGTTCCATAGCCGCCAGTGCCTCCGGGTTCTGCCCGGCATACGTCAGCACGATCGCCAGGTTGAGCTCTGCCTCCGCGCCGTTCGGGTCGAGCGCGACGGCTTTGCGGACGGACGCGAGCGCCTCGTCGATCTCGCCGTCGAGCATCTGCAGGATGCCGAGCGCGGCATAGGCTCGCGAGGACTGGGGATTGAGCTCCAGCGCTCGCCCTGCCGCTTGATAGGCGCGCTGCCGTGCGACGGCACTCAGCATCAGGCGCTGGAAATCGAAGCCGAGCACGTCCACGGTGGCCCGGGCATATCCCGAATAGGCGTCCGCGAACGCCGGATCGAGCTTGATGGCCTTTTGATACAGGGACAGAGCCTCACCGAGAGACGTGAAGTCGACCACGTACGCTTTCTGCTCGGCGCGGGTGTAGAAGTCGTACGCCTCCAGATTTCGCGTCGGCAGGCGAGCAATCTGCGCCTTCTCGCCTTCCGTCAGGCGCACCGACAGAGCCTCGACGATGCGCCCGATCACTTCGTCCTGCAGCACGAAAATCTTGGAGTAGTCGCGGTCGAAGCGCTCGGCCCAGATGTTGCTTCCGGTTTTGGCGTCGATGAGCTGGACGTTGATGCGGACCGAATTTCCGTCCCGGCGAACGCTGCCTTCGACCACGTAATGGACATTCAACTGCTTCGCGATCTCGTTGATGTCGAGGGATCGATCCCCAAAGGAGAACGAGGAGTTGCGGGCAATGACGAGGAGCCCGGAGACCTTCGAGAGATCGGTGATGAGATCGTCTGTGAGCCCTTCGGCGAAATAGTCCTGGTCCGCCTTCTGGCCGAGATTGGCAAAGGGTAACACAGCAATGGAGGGCTTGCCCTCTGCAGAGATCGTCGAGCTTTGGTCCTGCAGAAGCGCGACCGCCCGCGGCCAGAGAACCACGGCGAGGCCCGCCGCCAGCACCAGGAAAAGCGCTGCAGCGCCGATCAACGGCCGCCGAGAGCGCAACTTCCTGGCACTAGGGGCTTGCTCCAACAGCACGCGATAGGCGCGCACCGGCTCGGCAATGTTTTTCAGGCGCTGTTCGCCCAGCGACTTGAAGGTCAGGCCGAGCTTGTTGCGGGCTTGATCATAGGCTGTTCCGGATATGACGACACCGCCGGGATCGCTCAGTCCTTCCAGGCGGGCCGCGATATTGACGCCGTCGCCGTAAAAATCATCGTTGTCGATGATCACGTCACCCAGGTTGATTCCGATGCGGAACACGATCCGGGCGTTCTCCGGCACGTTGAAGTTCTGCTGCGCGCCGACGCGCTGGATTTCGACGGCACAGGCCACTGCATCGACCACACTGGCGAACTCGACCAACGCGCCGTCGCCCATGAGCTTGACGACGCGGCCATGATATCCTTCGATCAACGGCTCTATGTGTTCGCGGCGAAGCGCCTTGAGCCGGGTGAGCGTGCCTGTCTCGTCCAGCCCCATCAGCCGGCTGTACCCCACCACATCGGCGGCGAGGATGGCGACCAGCTTGCGTTCCAGATGTTGGTCCTGTTCCACTGCGCATGACTATAGGGAAAGCCCCATGGTAAGACCATATGCGCGGCCAAGGAGCCCGAGCGTCGAATGCTGCACGTCGAGCACTAAGCTAAGTCTTTGAAAACGCTCAATGCCGGAAACCTTTGTGCTAAATCGTGCAGCACACAGGTTTTGGTGCAGCATTGCGGGGATCGCGAACGCGGATCCGGTACCGCCGATCTCGAGCAGGCCGCCGCGCGGACCGAAGGGGAGACGCGACGCCATGTAGCTTCGCAAACACGCGACCCCAGGCATGGCGCAGGCGCAGGTTGTCTGGATTGCGACGCTGGCCCACCAATTTGCTGGCATTATCGCGGGACGCGCAACACCCGCACCGCGCCGCATGCAGCAATGTGAAGAGGATTGCGCAATCGGCAGCGTCGCGCGGCTTCGACTGCCTTCTGCGGCATTGCTTTGTCACCGACCAGACCGTCCCAGTAGGCATGCAGCGAGACCGGTTGCAGTGCCAAACGGTGCTCCGTCAAATCCTGCCACGGCCGACCCGGCACTAGCTCGGGCTGCGAGCCGGGGCCACGCTTACGGGTTTCAGGGCGTCAATGCGCGGTCCGAAGGCAGAATGTGTCAGGAACCGGACCTTTCTGACGGCGTCCGCAAAGGTCACGAAATGGCGCAACGTCGACCTACAGCGTGTTGCCCATGATGTCCGCTTTCGGGAAGCGGCAAAACTCATCTGTACGGCCGAGATGGGGCGCAAAGCTGCCGTCCACGTCGCGGCAGATGTCAGTCGTCTTCGGGTCAGAACTTGCCGTAGAAGTTCTCCGAACGAAGGGCAGACAAGGATTGAACTCGGTCGTTCAGAGTGATTGGATTCTGCCCTAATCTGGAAAGAGCCGGCCAGCGTCTTCAGCCGAATGTCGCCAGAGGCTCAGTGCGAACCTCAACCCACTTGCCGTCCTAGTTGGCCTGCTAGCCGGCCTGCCTGCATCCCTCAGAGCGTCGCCAGCCGCGAATTTGTCATGGCCGTTCCATAGGCTTGCCGCAGCGTCCGCTTCTCCTCCAGCGCAATGATGACGCTTGTGGCAAAATCCGTCTTGTACATGACGGCGAGCCGTGTCAGCCCGCCTGGCGTGAAGACGTTGATCTCCAGAAGCTTGTCCCCGACGATGTCGAGCCCAACCAGAAACATGCCGTCATTGATCAATTTGGGGCGCACCATCTCGGCAATGCCCAACATCGTGCCTGTTACCTTGACTTTGCGGGCTGTTCCGGCGGCATGGATATTGGACCGGACGTCGCCCTTGGCTGGAAGGCGGCGAAAGGCTGCGTAATTGCCGTCGCGCACCAGCGGCAGACCGTTCATCAGGAAAAGACGCACGTCACCAGCCTTGGCCTCCGGAATGTAGACCTGCGCGATGAGATAGCCGTCACCGCTGGCCGCTTCGAAAATCTGGTTGAGGTTGGAATCGGTGGGCGTTGCAATATGGAAGACGTTCTTGCCACCCGATCCTTGGAGTGGCTTGACGATGCAGCCCTTCGAGCGTTTGTCGATAAATGCGCGGATCTCGGTAATGCTGCGCGATATCAGGGTAGCCGGCCTGACCGCCTCGGGAAAAGACTGAAGGTAGAGCTTGCTCTGCGCCTGTCCCAGGCCATCCGGATCGTTGACGACAATCGCGCCGCGAGCCGCCGCGAGCCGCCCGAACATAACGCCTGCGTTGGCGGCCCATGGCCGATCGGTGGCGTCCAGCGATGGATCGTTGCGCAGAAACACAATGTCGATATCGCTTATCGCCAAAGTCTTTTTCTGCTTCGCTGCATCCTTCAGAGCAGCATGCAGTCTGTCGGACGTCTTGTAGGAAACATCCGGCAGAACCGCTACGCTGACAGCCAGACCGTCATCCGGACGCAGTATGAAGTCGCCTGGTTCAACATAGACAACGGAATGGCCGCGCTGGACGGCGGCCAGCGCCAACGCTGTCGTCGTGTAGGCGGGCGTCTCGCTCTCAATGGAATTGACAAAGAACGCAATGCGCATCGAGGAGACTCCGCTCAAGTTTCAACCATATCGATCGGACCGATTCCCGCCATCGCTTTCTTGAGACGCGGACGCGCCGCGTCGGAAGAGAGGAACGCGGGCTCGAGGCGCGGCGCCCGCAGCAAGCCGCGCGCGTTGAGTTCCTGGATCGCTCCGAAATGCGCGGCGGAGATCTTGCCGATCCAGAACGGCGTGAGGCTGCCGCCGTCCTTCAGATGATCGAGGATCTGCACCATGCCCCGCAGATAGATGGCGTCCTTTGCAAGGCCCCCGCCTCGATAGACACGCAGAACGACGTTGAAGGCCCCGCGATCGTCGAGACCGAAATCCCTGTGGAGGATGCGGAAGGTCTCCTCGAATGTTGCTCCGTCGAGCATCGCCTGACAGGCAATAACCCTGGCCGCGATCAACCTCAACCGCGCTGCGGTCATGCCGCCGACCAGATATTCCGCCAGCACGGCCAGTCCCTCCTGCATGCCCTCATAGCCGGCGAGCCCGTTGCGGAAAATGGCGAGCCCCTGCGCATCGCCGTTGAAATAGGTCAGCAGATGGACACCGATCTCGTGACTGAGCAGCGCAGTCAGACGCTCCGGTGGAAGGTTGGTATCGCGTGAAACCAGCAGCCGGTTTCGAGAGACGAGGAGGCCGGCCGGCAGGTCGCCGCGGATCTCCACGGAGGCATCGAATTCGGGATAGGCTGCCCGGTAGCCGGCGATCATGTCTCGCGCGGCCGCGGCGACAGCGTCGGCGCCCAGGCCCTTCTGCCGGGTGGCCGACGCAACGCTAGGCGCCTTTTCGAGAATGGCGCGTGCTCGCGCCGCCAGGCTCGGCTCGACGCTACCATAGAGAGCTCGTCCGAGTTCGACGAAGCGGGGCGTTTCGCGCGCCGCGAGCATCGACAGCTGGAGATCGAGCTCCTGCTGCTTTTGCGAGAGCAGCGTGGTCAGCAGCGGATCTTCCAGATGATCGAGCGAGACCGAATAGAGCTTCCGTTTCTGGCCGGCGACCTCGAACTCGAGCGGCCTGTAGAGCAGCACGGGCACACGCTCGAAGGCGCCTGCATGGAATTCCAGCCAGGCTGGTTCGGCATTGATCGGTGTGACGGCAAGCAGAAAATCGAATGTCGACGCGACGTTGTCGATCGCCCGATCAGCGCGCACCACTGCGTCGATATAGGCGCGCCGCCCCAGCGAACGATGGGTTGCCGGCTGTTCCAGCCTTGATGCCTTCAGGAAGGCGCTGACGGCCTGAAGCGCGGAATCGACCATGTTGGCGACGACAAGGTCGTGGAGTTCGGGGTAGACGCGCTTGGTGCCAGGCACCCGGTAAATCGGTGCGAAGCGTACCGTCAAGCACGCCGCATCACCGAGATCATCCAGAAGCCGTGCTTCGGCGCGTGTCGTGGGGTTGAGTTCGTCGACGCGGGGCGTGCGGTATTTTGCTTCGCGTGCGGACGCAGCGGTGGCGAAGCGCTTCAGTGCCGCCTTCTCCGCCGCCGTGTCGCCGCAGGCCAGCGCAATCTCGAAGGGCGGCAGGAACGGAACATCCTCGGTCAGGAACCGGTCTTCGGCCAACTCGCCGATGTCCAGCATGAGGAAGGCGCCGCAGTGATCGCGCAGCCTTCGCACCACCAGCCGCGCGGCCTCGCGGGCGAGGCCGATGTCGGCCGCGATCAGATAGGACGCGTTGGCGGAGACGGCATGGAATGCCGCATCCTGATGCGACCCAACATGGACACACAGAAAGGGCAGCGGCCGATCCATGTGCAAACGGTTGCCATTGCCGAAATCGCGGCGGATTGGCCTGCCGTCCCGCAAAAGCGCGTCCAGGTCCGATTCGATTTGCGCCAATGGAGGCGCGGGCTCAACGAGCTTGGGCTTCATCGCATGGCCCGCAGCGCCGATTCCAGGACGGGCACCGTAGACGCCAGCATGGCGCGCAGCCGCTCGATTGTTCCCCAGTCGGGTTCGCCACTCCATTCGTCCATGAAAATCTTCTTGAACTCGACGGCGATGGCACACCCGGTTTCCGGAAAATTGGCATGGACGAAACGGGTCTGTTCGCCCTTGCCCTGGAAGGACACATTCTCGCGCACATCGATCGGCTCGCCGTTGAGACGCTGGCCGCGAAGCGTCTCGATGAAAGCGTCGACGACCGGTGCCCAGCGCTCGCGGTCCATGGAAGACGTACCGATGTTGATGTCGGGCGCGACGTCACGGGACGTAGGCATAGCCTCCCGTCCGTCGCGCCGGTGATTATAACTATGGACGTCGATGAGAACGAACCTGCCATGGCGCTTCTCGATACCGGCAAGGACACGGTTCAGCTCACTGTAGAAGGCGTCGTGAAAGGAGAGAGACTCCGTAACGGTGTCCTCGTCCGGCTGCTCTCGCCAGACTTTCAGGCCCCAGGACTGGTCCGGCGACCGGTAGACCGCAGCGTCTCGCGCACGGTTCAGATCCACTTGGAAGCGTGACCGATGAACGATGATCTGGGTAGGAAAATCGGCGATGAAACGCTCGGTGAACGGGTCCTCTTCTCTACGCCGGTCGGGATCGGAGAGACACATGAGCGATCGACAAGCCCTGCCAACGTCGGTGCCGCTGTGGATAGCTGTACCGACTATAGGCGACTCTCCGAGCTTGATCGTCCAGCCTGCCGGTGATCCACCCGGATCATTGCCGCCCGGATCATTGTTGGAAGTCATCGTGTTCACAGTCCATCGAATGCGTGGAGAGTGTGGACGGTTCCAATTCATCGAACAAGCGATCGTTGGCTCGCCCTGGATCAGCAGGCTGAACCGTCCAAAAACGTCAGCCGAACGACGGCTTCAGCCGAACGTCGCCAGAGGCTCAGTGCGGACCTCGACCCACTCGCAGCGCCGGCTGTCGTGATAGAACGACAGGAAGGGCGGCGGGAACGATGGGTCGGCGAAAGCCCCCACCGGAATGGCGATCAGACCGGGCTGGACATCGATCCGGTAATGGACAGTGGTGCCGCAATCCGGGCAGAAACTGTAGATGACACGGCCGCCTTCGTCGCCAACGCGCGTGAACTCCGCCGCTCGTCCCTGGATCGACACATCATTCTCCGCAAACCGCGCATTGAAGCTGAACGCGCTGCCGGTGCGCCGCTTGCAGGCCAGGCAATGGCAGACAGAGACGCGTACAGGCTCGCCCGAACAGGTGGCTGACAGCTGACCGCAGGAACATTGGGCGCGGCGCGTGACCATGGCTGGCCCCTTTCAGCGAACATCAATGGGTTTCGGCATGGGCCCTCAGCTCTGCCCTCTTCTGATCCGACACTACGGCAAGGTCGAGAACCTTCTGCAATTCGGCCGCGTGGCGGAACGACGGCTCGGCCTGGACGCAGTTGCGCACAGCATCGACGAAACGCTGGTAGTTGGTCGGCACCGTTCCGGCATCGAGAACCTGCCATTTTGCGTTCTCGATGTCCTCGCCCATGCACGCTTTCAGTTCCGAGTCGGTCAGATTGTGCACGACCTCGATACCACCCTTGTCGCCATAGATGCGCAGCCGCAATTCGTTAAGATGGCCGGTTGCCCAGCGGCTGGCATGGACGACGCCGAAGGCGCCGTTGCTGAAATCCAGCGCCATGGTGAAGCTGTCATTGGCGTCGAGCTCGTACTCGCCGATCCGGTTGCCGGGCGCCTTGTCGAAGGACCTGAGGCGGCAGAACACATGGTCGATGTCGAGCGCCGCGCCATAGCTGGCGAAATCGAGTATGTGGATGCCGACATCGCCCAGCACGCCATTGGAGCCGTGGCCGCGTGACAGCCGCCACAGCCATTTCGGATCGGTGCGCCAGTCGCCCCAGAATTTGGAAACCAGCCAACTCTGCAGATAGGACGCTTCGACGTGCCTGACCGTGCCGATCTCGCCGGCAAGCACCATCGCGCGCGCCCGCTGCAGCGGGGCGACGTTGCGATAGGTCAGGTTGACCATGTTGATGATGCCGGCTTGCTCGGCGGCATCGGCCATTTCGCTGGCCCGCTGGTAATTTTCGGCCAGCGGTTTTTCGCACAGCACCGGCTTGCCCGCCGCGATCAGCATCATGGTCGTCGGATGGTGGATGCGGTCTGGCGTCACGTTCGCCACCGCGTCGAACTTGTCCCATGCGAGCGCGTCCTCCAGCCACGTGAACCGGTTGGGAATACCGTAGCTGTCCGAAAACTTGTCGACACGCGCACGGTCGAGATCGACGGCGCCGACCAGTTCGACGCCTTCGATCCTGCTGAACTGCCTGGCGTGTTCCTCCGCCATCCAGCCGGTGCCGAGTATCAGGAGACGCATGATTCTTATCCTTAGGATGAGGCCTTATCTTCTTGTTCGATCATGGATTTTTCAGAACCGAAGCTTCGCGATAGCGGTCTAGCGAAACCCGGCTTCGCCCGCGGCATGGAGCTTTCCGCCGCGCTCGACGATCGGCTCGAGCGCCCTTTCCACCGGCACGTTCGGCGCGTCGAGGATGGCTGGATGCGCGCCCTGCGGGTTGTGCGCCCATTTCACCGCATTGCGCAGCACCTTTTGGACATTCGCGTCGTGATAGGTCGGATAGGTCTCGTGGCCGGGCCTGAAATAGAAGATGTTGCCGGCGCCGCGGCGCCAGGTCAGCCCCGACCGGAACACTTCGCCGCCCTGGAACCAGGAGATGAAAACCGTTTCCAGCGGTTCCGGCACGGCGAACTGCTCGCCATACATCTCCTCGTTCTCAAGCTCGAAATACTCGCCGATCCCGGCAGCGATCGGGTGGTTGGGGCTCGTCACCCAGAGCCGCTCGCGCTCGCCGGCCTCGCGCCATTTCAGCGTGCAGGGCGTGCCCATCAGCTGCTTGAAGATCTTCGAGAAATGGCCGGAATGAAGCACGATCAGCCCCATGCCTTGCCAGACACGGCGCGCCACGCGCTCGACGACTTCATCGGCAACGGCGCCATGGTCCTTGTGTCCCCACCACACGAGGACATCGGTTTGCGCCAGACGATCGGCCGGCAGGCCATGCTCCGGTTGCTCAAGCGTCGCCCACGATACGGAAATTTCGGGGTCGAGCTTCAGCGCGTCGGCGATCGTTGCATGCATGCCCTCGGGGTAGATCCCCGCCACCACCTCATTGGTCCGCTCATGGATATTCTCGCCCCAAACGACAGCGCGTATCGTCATGACATTCCTCTTGATCGGTTGAAGCCGCCGCCCCGGTCAGGTCAGTCATAGTATCCTCGGCCGGGATTGAAAACGGTTTCGAGGCTGGCTGCTGACAATTGGCTGGAAGTCGGCGGGACAGCGCCCCTCTCTGTCCGGCAGGACAGAGGGGGCGCGAAGGAGCGCCACATCAGCGGCTTGCTTAGCCGCGCACGACGAGGCGTTTGATCTTGCCCTTCTTGAACGCGGCGAGGAAGCTGGCGTAGTCCTTGAAGACGACGCAGCCGCTCGATTCCCCGCGGCGGCCGCGCAGCAGGTAGGTATGCGCAAGAAAGCCTCGCGGCCATATTTGTTCTTGCCGTCGATAGGAGTGAGACGCAGCGCCTCCACCCCATGGAAGCGCGATTCACGCAGCCTCAGATCGTAGGTGTGGGGCGGCGTCGGGCCGGCATTCTTCCGGTTGGCGTAGCGCGCCTGGTCGGCCATCGAGCCCAGTCCCGAATGCGCCTCGAGCCGCGAGCCGTCCGGCATATAGACGGTTTTCGCCGAAATGTCGTAGACGGCGACGCCGCTGCCGGGCTTGGTGAACAGGTTGCCGAAGACCCCGCCGCCGCCCGCCGGGCTGTCGGGTTTGGCATAGGCCAGCATGTCTGCGGCCTTCGATCGCTTGCCCGGCTTGCCCGGGCTGCCCTGCATGTCCTCTTGCATGCTTGGTTTCGCCGCCGGTGACGAACTCCTCGGCGACAAGGCTGGCGCCCGGGGCATCTGCGGCGCGGCGGCGGTCTCCACCCTGTTGGCTTTGGATGGCTGAGACTGGGCTTTGGCGGCCTTCGATGCCTGGACCTTGGGCGCATTGGCCTTGGGTGCCCTAACCTCGGGTGCCTTGACCTCGGGCGCCTCGTCTGACTGATCGATTTCCGCCTGCGGACGCCAAGTCGGCAAGGGAACGCTGCCGGGCATTGCGTCCTGCGGCGGCAGCGACGCCATCTGCACCTCGCCCTCTTGCGTGGCAGCAGAATCGGCCGTCGTCGCCTGCGGCAGCACGTCGATCATCGCTTCCGGCAATGCATTCGCAAGCGCCAGCGCCAGCGCCAGCCGGGAGGATCGGTCGATTTCCGCAATCTCGGGCCCGAAGCGCACCGACGCGGGACCATGCTGATCGGCCAGGCGCACCGGCTCCGCAAAGCGCTGGCCCGTCGGCAGACTGACGACCGCAAACGGCGCGGCCCCGCCGGAGGCGCGGGCAAAGGCAGCAGCAATCTTTTGCGGCGATAGCGCCGCATTCGCCACCACCCTGTCGAAGCGCGATTGCGGTGAGATTTCGGCGACAAGCTGCACAGCATCCGGCCGCGCTAACGGCTTGAGACGCGCTACCTTGCCTTCATGCTCGAAGCTCGCGGCGGCCTGCGCGCAGCCGGCATTGCATCGGCCGAGCAGCGACGCCTGACGCTGCCGGCTTACCAGTGACGGCGCCCACGAACTGGCCCGTGGATTGACAAGTGTGTGTCGGGGATCGGCGAGCGCCATGGAGCGCGGCGCGAGCAGGTTTTGCGGAAGACTGTTGGAGGCGGCGGTGAGCGAAGTTCCCACCGAATGGAGGCCGGCCACGGTCGCAGCCGACCACAGCGCGATCGCAGCGCCAACAACGGGAATCGCGACCCAGCGCAGTCCGGGCCTCATCGAGGGCAATCCACTATCAGGATTGTCACCCCGGTTATTCAAACGCATCAACGCCATACAACCAAACCTCAATCGGCCTTGCGGCATGCGGGCTCGCAGCCGTCACAATCACAGTCGCCTGGTGCCCCCCGGCACGCTTCACGTCTGTTGCCGATTGAATCAAAAGATGGACAAACTTGGTTAACCAATCCCTCTACCGATCGCCGATTAGGCGAAGGTCTATGTCAAAAAAGGCTCCCTCCAAAACTATGAAAATAGCGGAAATGCCCTCCATGCCAGGCTTTGCTGCCCGTTTTTGCAGGCCGAGTCAACAAAACGAAAGGATTAGACCTTGCCTGGGCGGCGTCAGCTAAAGGCTGACACCTGCCAGCGCATGATCCGAAACGAGGCCCGCGTCCTCCGTTGGAGGCGCGGGCCTTGTCATACCTGCGCAGACTATGCGGCACGCTGCGCTTCCATCGGCCGCAAATTCTGGTTCATGCGGAACAGGTTCAGCGGATCATATCGCTGCTTGATTTCCAGCAGCCGCCGATAGTTGCCGCCATAGGCTGCTTCGACCCTGTCGACCTCGTCCCCGGGCATGAAGTTCACATAGGCCGTGCCCGCGGCATAGGGCTTGGCTGCTTCATAGAGACCCCGCGCCCAGTCGATGCAGGCCTGGTCCATTTCCGGTTCGCGCCAGCGGGCGTGGACATTCATGACGTAGTGCGCGCTGCGTTGCGGAAACGCCGTTGCATCCGCTGTCACCCGGCCCGCGGCACCGCCGACATGGCCAATGAATATCTCGCATTCGGGGCCGGGGAGCCTGGGTATCGCCGCCGTGACGACCTCCACCGCGCTGTCGGAAAGCTCGGTGAAGTCATGGCTCTTCCAATAGTTGCGGGCGCCAGGCGTCAGCAACGGATCGAATGCCTGCTGCCAGCCGGTGAACGGGTTGGGACCGACCACGTCTGCAATCGGTGTGCCGATGGCGCGAAGCCTCTGTGTCGCCTTCTCACCCCCCTGAAGGTCGCCGCAATAGCACATGGCCAGGACCAGCACCTCCTTGCCATGCCATTCGGCCGGCAGGAACGGCAGCGGCGGCGCCTGCCGCATGACCGCCCAGCAGGTCAGCTCATTGGGCGCTGCTTCGAGCGCCGCTCGGTATTCCCGCAACACGTTTTCGGCATCGGCGAAGGGATGAACGACAAGCCCCGACAGCACCTGCGGACCGACTTGGTGGAGCTTGAACTCGAAAGCCGTGACGACGCCGAAATTGCCGCCGCCACCGCGCAGCGCCCAGAACAGATCCGGATTCTCGGTCTGGCTGGCGCGCAGCAGTTTGCCCTCGGCGGTAACCACGTCAGCGCAGAGAAGATTGTCGATAGTCAGGCCGAACTTCCGCGTGATCCAGCCGAAGCCGCCGCCCAGCGTCAGGCCCGAAATGCCGGTCGTCGAGTTGATGCCGGTCGGCACCGCCAGTCCGAAGGCCTGTGTTTCCGCGTCGACGTCGGCGAGCGTCGCGCCAGGTTCCACCCATGCCCGCCGCGTCGCCGGATCGACCCGCACCGATTTCATCGGCGACAGATCGATCATCAGGCCGCCGTCGCAGACGGCGCTGCCGGCGATGTTGTGGCCACCGCCGCGAACGGCGACGAGCAGCCTGTTTTCCCTGGCAAAATTGACGGCGGCGACAACGTCGGCGGCACCGGCGCAGCGCACGATCAGCCCGGGCCGCCGGTCGATCATGGCGTTCCAGATGCTGCGTGCCTCGTCATAGGCGGCGTCGCCTTCCCTCAGCACGGTGCCGCGCAATTGCGCCGAAAGCGCCTCCAGGACCGCGGCATCGACTGTCGTCTTGCCGCGTTCAAGCGTGGTGAGGCTCATGCTATCCATGGCTTTCCTCCCGATGTTTTGAGCCGTTTTCCCTCCACCCGTTTCCAAGTCTGCCTTTATATTAGAAGTCGCGCAAGTTCATGATCGCTCTGGCCGGCATTGCGCAACCCGCATAACGGTCAGCTCTCTTTGAGCTAAAAGCCGCCGGCAGGCTAAGCCGAAATGAGTGCTGGATCGTTCTAGACGATCTCGTCGGTTCGATCGGAGGAACTACGCAGCGGTCCGCGGAGTTAGGCGTACAGCAACCAGTGCAGAGGAGAGCTCTGATGGCACCGCGCAGAAAACCCGACGATCCATCCGAAGGCCCGACCATCGAACAGCAGGATTGGGACGCGATCAAAGGCAGTAAAATTCTACCAGACAGCGTGCCGGGAAACGGCGACATCCGTTACGATCTCGACAAAGAGGCTGAACTGCCCGAGGAAGACGACGACAATCCGTACCAGGAGAGCGACGAGGCGCTGCCGGACGACGAAGAGGAACGCGCCCTCTCGCGCAACCCCTCGAGGCAGGATATCGACGAGCCGTGAACGGCAGCAGTTCAATACCGTGGCAGCCGCACGGTTTCGGCCAAATTCCGTGAAAGTTCCTCCAGCGACAGAAAGGCCCGGCGGGGAGGAAGCGCCGGGCCTTTGTCCGAATGCCGTGCGATCGGCTGTCACAGTCGCTAGAGTAGAACGACTGCGCTTCCAACCGTTGCCCGTGGTTGTTGTTCCACCGGAACCGAAAAACATGGCGCGGTTCGCCAGCATTGCTGCTTGGATCGCCTTCGGCCCGACCTTCGATCACGATTTCTGTCTGACGGAACAACTCCAAAAAACGCTCGTTGGATAATCATCGCAACCAGCGATGCAGCTCTAATGGAGACCGACCATGATGAAAAAAATCCTTTCCGCAACCGCACTCAGCATTGCCCTTGCCACTTCGGCGATGGCGCAATCAAACGGCACTGGATCCGGCACCAACGATCCGGGAGCGGCCACCGGGACAGGCACTGGCACCATGGCTCCCGGCACCGATAATGCAACTCCTGCCGATCCAAACGTAACCGGTTCAACCACCGACGGCGCCGACGGCATGAGTGATCGGTGCAAGGACGTAGTGGAGGCCGATAAGAACACTGCCAGTGGCACTGCAACTTCGGATAGAGAGGATTGCCCCGAGTAACGGAGCCAAGGCCCCCTGAGGCCGCAGTGGCGCGCCGCGCCACCTGTCAGACAAAGCCGGGAACCGGCTTTGTCTTTCCGCTCAGTTGCGCACCCCACGTCAGCGCCTGCGGTAAATTCCGAATAATTGCCGCCATCAATGGGGCGCTGCTTGGATTAACGGCAATCCCGGCAAGGGCGGCGGCGGCGTAGACCCGGGTTGAAAACAGACTTTTCCAGGCTGCCTCGCAGCGTCTGCCGGCGGCCTCGCGCCCTGCACGGCCGCTTGGCGCGCATGAGAGTTCGCAAGCCAGCAGCCAACCAGACTGAAGCGCCATCGAGATGCCCTCGGCGATGACGGGATGAGACTCTCCGGCTGCATTGCCGACGCGAAAGATGTCGCGTTCGTAGCAGGAGCGAATTCCCGGCCGGATCGGACCTGCGGCAAGCCACGGCCCGTCGGCGGCAGCTGACTCTAGTGCATCCGTCACTCCCCGACATGATTCCATCAGATGACGGGAGACCGCCTCGGCCGCCGACAAATGGCTCTGGTGTCTAGGGCCAGCTTGTTTGCGCAACTGCGCGAGCATATCGCGCCGAATGCAGCACGAGATCGACAGCCGGCCATGATCCGCCGAAACCATGCCGCCATAACCGCCAGGAAATACCAGCAGGGGCATCAAATCAGGCGCCAGGGACGACCCGGTAAAATGCGCCTTGAAGCCGAACAGGTCCGAAGGGCGGTTGGTCTTTCCGAGCTGGCTGGGCAGCGGTCCTGCCTCCCAGGAGCCGTGTGCGGCGACAATCACCGGCGCGCGCAGCATCGTCGTTTCGTTTCCGGTTTGAATTCGCACCAATTGCGCCTCGCCATCCGGGTCGATGGCGACGGCGCGGCAAGGCTGAAAGATTTCGACGCCCGCCGATTGCGCCGCCTGCAAAAGCAGACAGTCGAGAATGTCTCGGCCAAGCGCCCGGCCGAAACCATCTTTTTTCTCGCAGGACCCATCTTTCGCGGGAGGCATTGGCGCTTCGACACTCGCATCGCCGGAAAAGAAGCCGACGCGGCGGATTTCGGGGCCGGCGTTGGCACGCCAGGCATCGCCGATCTCCAGCTGGTCCAGAAGCGCAAGATTGCTTGCCGATATATATTCGCCGCAGACCTTGCGGCGCGGGAACACGCTCTTTTCCACAATAGCCACGGCCCATCCGCGCCGGGCCAGCGTCAGCGCGACGGACGTGCCCGCCGGGCCGGCGCCTATGATGATCGCGTCATGGGTCGACAATCGCGTCATAGGTCATGACCGGCGCTGGCGCCGACGAAAATGTGGGAAAAGAGGCCGGCGCGCCGTTCTTCGACCGGTTTGCCGTTTGCCGCGAGCCAGAGACCGGAAAGCTCGCTGCCGCGAAAGCCGGCACGCACGCTTTGAGCCGCGTCGTTTCGTGTGACGTCATTGGCGCCGATCGCCGGGAGAAGGCGGGTCGCGGCCAATGCCAGTTTGGTCCGCAACGGCTCTGTCGCCAACAGCAACGGGGCCTTCGGCGCCATCAGCGAAAACAGACGCACGAGCCCGGCATCGTCGAAATGATGCAGAAACAGATTGACGGTGATCGCGTCGAACCGCGTGCCCGCATTCTTTCTCGCCCAGTCGAAGACATCGGCGGTGACGCCTTCGACCATCCATCCCAGCCTGTCGAAATCGCCACGCAATTGCGCGGTGATGAGGTCGACGCGGTCGAGCATTACCAGTTCGACCCCAGGCCAATGCCCGGCCATGCGCCGCGCCACCGCCAGCATGAAGGAGCCATCGCCGGCGCCGATCTCCAGAATCCGGCGCGGCGGCCCTGGCACAAATTTCTGCAGCAGCGACGCCATGATCCTGGCCTGAAACATCAGCGCGTTGATGCGGCGGAGGTCGCGGCGCGCCGCAAGCGCTCGTGGATCGTCGGCCGCAAGCCCGTCGAGGATTTCCGGCGCAAGCTGGCGGTGCTCCAGGCTGCTCATGACGCCGTTCGGAAAAGCATGGTTTCGGCCGCCAGCCCGGGTCCGAACGACATGCCGCAGCCGAGCATGCCTGGTGGCGCCTTCAACATCTCTTTCATCACGAACATGACGGTCGCCGACGACATGTTTCCATATCGGCGCAACACCTCGCGCGATGGCTCCAGCGCGGTGGGCGCGAGTTCCAGGGCCCGTTCGACGGCGTCGAGCACCGAACGTCCCCCCGGGTGCACGGCCCAGAGGTCGATCGCCTCGGTCGGCCGACCACCGAGGATGGCGTCGTGATTGCTCCGCAACGCGTTATGGATTGCTGCCGGGACCTGGCCGGAAAGAACCATTTCGAAACCGTGGTCACTAATGCTCCAGCTCATCAGATCCCGCCGCTCGTCCGCCACGATGCCGTAGAAGCTTTCGAGCTCGATGCCGTGCGGCTCGGCGGTGACGAGCGCAGCCGCACAGCCATCGCCCCAGAGGCAGAACGACAGCAGCTTTTCCAGTTCGCTGGTTTCCCGCAGATGCATCGTGCAGAGTTCGATATTGACCAGCAGGACCCTGGCCTGCGGATCGGAGCGGACGATGTGGCGGGCAAGCTTGAGGCCGTTGATCGCCGCGTAGCAGCCCATGAAACCGATCATCGTGCGTTCGACCGTGTCCGGCAGGCCACATCGCGCAACCAGCTCCAGGTCGATGCCCGGCGCTGAAAAACCGGTGCAGGTGGTGACGATGAGATGGGTGATGCGGGAAGCGCCACCACCAAGCTCCAATCCGTCGACGGCTTTTTGCGCGAGAACAGGTGCGGCATGACAGAACATCGCCATTCTCTCGGCTGTTCCAGGAAAGGCACCCCGGATGAACCTCCCGGCCAGATCTGCTGATGGACCTTCGGGGTCGCCGGCAGGTGCAAAGCATGAATAGCGGTGCTCGATGCCGGCAACGTCAACCATGCGTTCGAAAATTCTTCGACGATCGGCCGCAAGCATGGAGGCGGCGAAACGCAGATAGAATTGATGAACCTCGTGCTCCGGCACTGCTGTCGCGATCCGGTTAATATACGCTTTGGCCGGCATATTCGGTCTCCACGGCGTCGCGCACGGTATTTTCTAAAACCACCGCCGGAGGTTGTTTGGTCATCGGCACCAGGTGTCGGGCAGCAGGCATTGAGTGTTGTTGATGAACGTTTCTGAGAACTGATTTCATCCCACCTGTGCTGTTGCCAGGCGATGCTGCGGTTCGCCGGCATGTAGGAACATAGGCTCCATAACCGAGGCGTCCACCGAAGTACCCTCGCTTCGGGCCGCGGCGCCATTGCTTCCGGCCCTCGGTAGGCGCGGTATTTTTCTGAGCGATGGAACATTAGCGCATACTAACGATTGTAGGGTGACAGCGAATATCTCCCGGATGTTGGCTGCTGGACCGGGATCCCGGTCGGCCCGCGCTCCTCCAGAGGCGCGGGCCTCCGGTCCAAAGAGTAATTGGCGGCTTAGGCTCAGTTTGGAACGAGAACGCCGTGAGGGCGTTCGCCATAATTATCGGGAGCCGCCACAGGCTCGCGGCAAAGATAAAGGAGAGCTGTCATGAACAATATCATCTGGCTGGTCGGGGCCGTCGTTATCGTAATTGCGATACTCAGCTTCCTTGGCCTTCGTTAGGTTCGCCTTTAGCGACGCCTACGCCGAGCAAGTCGTAATTTGGGTCGTCTCTGGGAGCCTGAGGTTTGCAGGCGCAGCAGCTATTGGCTAGCGAAACGACCCCGCTCTTTCACCGGCGAAGTTCCTTGCCTGATCCATACTCTCCCAGACGCAGCGCTCACGGCGATGAGCGGTGGCAGCCCGCTTGGCAAGCGGCCGGTTGCTGCCGGACCAGATCGCGACTGGCCGGGTGCGGGCGCCGATTGACGTTGCTGTGCCTTTTCTTCATTCTCCTGTTGCTGCCTGATACGAGATTCAGCAATGAAGCGCAGTCTCGCTTTCGGTGTGATTGTGATCGCCGTCCTCGGCCTGCTGGGCGGCGCCGCACTTTTGATTGCCGGCCAGTCCAGAGTTTCGCAAGATGCGATCCAGTCGTCGGTTACCCGCACCGCTGAATTGATCGACAGCGCCTGGAAGCTGCCCGTGGCTGCCACGTTCGATGCCGACGTCACATGGCAATCAAACGGATCAAGGTGCGGCCCGGCAAGTGTCGCAAACACATTCCGCTCCATCGGCGAGGAGGAGACAACCGAAGCCGAAGTCCTCGCTGGAACCGGAAAGTGCTGGACGGGCTTCTGCATCATCGGGCTCACGCTGGACGAGCTTGCCGAGGTCGCTCGAACGAACACCAAGCGGAAGGTCTCCGTGCTTCGGGATCTGAGCGCCGATGCATTTCGCGAGCACATGAAGCGCGCCAACGATCCCGGCCGCCGTTACATCGTCAACTTTACCCGTGAGAAGATTTTCGGCGCCGGCGTTGGCCATTTCTCCCCGGTCGGAGGATATCTGGAGGCCGAGGACATGGTCTTCGTCCTCGATGTAAACGAGGATTATAAGCCTTGGCTGGTCGAGCGTGAGCGCCTGTTCTCAGCCATGGACACAATCGATAGCGATGGCGACAAAAAGCGCGGCTTGCTGCTGATTGAGTAGCGAAGTCGCAAGCTTTTCGATTGCCTTGCCTTCAATCGACCAGCACAGCGACCACTGCGGTGCAGTCGCCCGCCTTGACCAATCCAGGGAAATGGCGGGCAGCCAAAAGACCCGACATCCTTGCCCTGATCTCCTGAGGTGCGGCACCGGTGCGGCCGATGGAGTGGATGCGCGCCAGGACCTGGCCCTTCTCGACAGGCTCGCCGAGATCGATCATCGTTTCGATCATCCCGTCGTCCTCGGCGAACGAGAAACAATCGCCCGACGGCATGTCGAGCCAGCGGGTCGGCTGCGTCTCGACCGCACCGGCGACAATGCCGGCATGGCGCAGCACATTGAGCACGCCGCGACGGGCGATCCGCACCGTTTCCGCGCGGGAGGTGCCACCGCCGCCAAGCTCCGTGGTGATGAACAGCTTCCCCATCTCCTCGGCGGCAGTGTCGAACATGCCGACCGCGTCGATTTCCAGCATCTTCATCGACCAGGGTGCCGAGAACGCCTCGACCACGGCGAAGCCCTTCGCCTCCAGCACTTTGTCGGGCCGGATATGGGCGGCGCAGAACGGCACGAAGTCGAGCGTCTTGCCGCCGGAGTGGAAGTCGAGCGCGATGTCTGCGCGGGGAAGCAACTCACGTTGAAAATAGTCCGCGATCTTCTCGGTCACCGTCCCGTCAGGCCGGCCGGGAAAGCTGCGGTTCAAATTGCCCTTGTCGATCGGCGAGGTGCGGGTGCCGGCGCGGAACGCCGGATAGTTCATTGCCGGCACGATGATGACCGTGCCGCTGACTTGCTTGGGATCGAGCGTGCGGGCGAGATCGTAGAGCGCCAGCGGCCCCTCATACTCGTCGCCATGGTTGCCGCCGGTGAGCAATGCGCTTGGCCCGCTGCCGTTGCGGATCACGCAGATCGGGATCATCACCGATCCCCAGGCTGAGTCGTCGCGGCTGTAGGGCAGGCGCAAGAAGCCGTGCTGCACGCCGTCGCGGTCGAAATCTACGCTCGGCGTGATTGGCGATGGGCGAAGGCTGGACATCGGGCTCAATTCTTGACCACCAGTTTGCGCGGCACATTGGCCAGGCACTCGACGCCGGTCTCGGTGATCAGGATGGATTCGGTGATCTCCAACCCCATCGTCTCCAGCCACAGGCCGGTCATGAAATGGAAGGTCATGCCGGGCTTCAGGTCAGTGCGGTCGCCGGGGCGCAGGCTCATAGTGCGCTCGCCCCAATCCGGCGGATAGGAAAGCCCGATCGGATAACCGGTGCGGTTGTCCTTGACGATGCCGTATCTCTTCAGCACCGCGAAGAAGGCGTTGGCGATGTCCTCGCATGTATTGCCGGGCTTTGCCGCGGCCAACCCCGCTTCCATTCCTTCCAGCGTCGCCTTCTCGGCATCGAGGAATTCCTGCGTCGGTCTACCGAGGAACACAGTCCGCGAAAGCGGACAATGGTAGCGGTTGTAGCAGCCGGCGATCTCGAAGAAGGTGCCCTCGCCCGACTTCATCGGCCGGTCGTCCCAGGTCAGATGCGGCGCCGACGCATCGGCGCCCGACGGCAGCAGTGGCACAATCGCCGGATAGTCGCCGCCAATTCTTCCCTCTGGCCCGTCGACGCCGCGCGTGCCGGCATCATAGATCTCGGCGACCAGGTCGCATTTGCGCATGCCGACTTCGATCTTGTCGACAATGCGCTGGTGCATCGCTTCGACGATGCGGGCGGCCTTGCGCATATAGTCGATTTCGGTCGGGCTCTTCACCGCTCGCTGCCAGTTGACGAGTGCCGTGGCGTCGACGAAGCGGGCATTGGGCAGATGTTTCTGCAGCGAAGCGAAGGCAGCGGCCGAGAACCAGTAATTGTCCATCTCGACACCGATGCTGAGCTTGCCCCAGCCACGATCGGCCAGCACCTGCGAGAGAAAATCCATCGGGTGGCGTTCGGTCGACTGCACATAATGGTCGGCATAGCCGACGATGTTGTCGTGCGCGAGATAGGCGGTGCGCTTGGCGCCGTTGGCGTCCTGGCCGCGCCCGTACCACACCGGTTCGCCCGACGGCGGCACGATGACGGCCTGGTGCACGTAGAACGACCAGCCGTCATAGCCGGTCAGCCAGGCCATGTTGGACGGATCGCTGACAACAAGCAGATCGACGCCCTCGGCTTCCATGGCCTTCCGGGTCTTGGCGAGGCGATCCGCATATTCGCCGCGCGAGAATTTTAGATTGGGCTGCATTGTTCTTGGTCCTCGTTTGTTGGGCCTTGCGGCCGGCATCAGCTTTCGAAAATCGTACCCGTCTTGGCCGCCCGGGCACGGTCGCGGGCGAGCGTGGCGATCGCGGTGTCCTGCACGCCGGTGCCGGTGAGGTCGGCGATGGTGATGTCGCTGTCCGAACGGCGGCCATGTCTATCGCCGGCGATGATCAGGCCGAGCTCTGTGATCTCGGCATCGGCTGCCATCACCCCCGTTGCGATGGCATGATGCAATTCGCCCAGCAGCCGCGTCTGCTTCGCGCTGTCGGCGACGTAGAGATCGGCCATGCGCAGGATCGCCGGCGCGATCTCGTTCTTGTGCTCGGCGTCCGAGCCCATCGCGGTGATGTGCTGGCCGGCCGAGACGAAGCCGGCCTTGATCAGCGGTTCGGTCGACGGCGTCGTGGTGACGATGATGTCGGCGCCGGCCGCCGCCTTTGCCGCGTCGGGCTCAGCATGCACGACGATGCCCAGTTTTTCGCGCAATGCATCCGCCGCGGCTTCGGCCTTCGCGGCATCCCTCGCCCAGATCCGCGCCTCGGCGATCGGCCGCACCAGCATAAGCGCCTCGAGCTGCAGTCCAGCCTGGACGCCGGCGCCGAAGATCGCGGCGACAGAGGAGTCGGTTCGCGAAAGATGTTTCGCCGCGACCGCTCCGGCCGCGGCCGTGCGGATGTCGGTCAAATAGCCATTGTCGAGCAGCAGCGCCTCGACCAGCCCGGTTTTTGACGACAGCAGCACCATCATGCCGTTGACGCTGGGCAGGCCGAGCTTCGGATTGTCGAAGAAGCCGGGACTGATCTTGACGGCAAAACCGTCGATGCCAGGCACATAGGCGGTTTTGACGTCGACCTCGCCGCGATGCTCGGGAATGTCGAGCCGCAGGATCGGCGGCATCGCCACCGGCAAGGTGGCAAGCGCGCGGAACGCATTTTCGACGCAGGCGACGGCATCGAGATCGAGCTTCACGATCGCGCGCAATTCGGCTTCGGTCAGTATCGTCATCCGGCTCATGCGGCGCTCTCCTCAAATGCTTCGCCACAAACGACTTTCCTGTGCAGCGTCATGTCGATATTGCGGCCCGACAGAATGAGCACAGTGGGGCCGCTCGCCCTGACCTTGCCGGCAAGCACGGCGGCGATGCAAACCGCGCCGGCGCCTTCGACGATCTCGCGCTCCTGTTCATAGGCGTGGCGGATGCCGGCGGCGATCTCGTCCTCATTGAGCAGGATAACATCGTCGAGCAGGTCGCGGCACATCGAGAAGGTCAGCCGATTGTCGAGGCCGATACCGCCTCCGAGCGAATCCGCCAGCGTCGGCAGTTCCTCGACCAAGACCGGATGTCCGGCATCGAGGCTTGCCTTCATCGCCGCACCCCGCGCCATCGAAACGCCGATGACCTTCGTGCCGGGGCTGACGCCCTTCACGGCAGCGGCGACACCCGCCGCCAGCCCGCCGCCGGACAGCGGCACCAGCACCAGGGCAGCGTCAGCAACCTGCTCGATGATTTCCAGCCCAAGCGTGCCTTGCCCGGCGATGATATCGGGATGGTCGAAGGGCGGCAGCATGATCAGACCGTCTTCCGCGACCAGCCGGTCGACCTCCTGCTGCGCATCGTCCTGGCTGTTGCCGACGATGCGTATCTCGGCGCCGAGCCGGCGGATTTCGTCGAGCTTGTTCTGCGGCACCAGTCGCGACATGCAGATCGTCGCGCGCATGCCTTCGAGCTTTGCCGCATGAGCCAGCGCCCGGCCGTGATTGCCGGTCGAGGCGGCGACCACGCCGCGCGCCTTCTCCTCGGCGTTCAGCGAAGCGATGGTGTTCGAGGCGCCACGCAGCTTGAAGCTGCCGGTGGTCTGCCGATGTTCGAGCTTGAGATAAACGGGCGCGCCCAAGTGCCCGGAAAGACTCGGGGAAAGCACGGTCGGCGTGCGCTCGACCTTGCCTGCGACGCGCTCGCGGGCGGCGCGGATATCCTGAAGGGTTACAGACATGCCTGTTGCCAGAGGGGGGTGCTCGCTCATGCCGGACATCGCCTCATTGTCTCAACAGGGTCATCAGACGGCCGAATTCGGCGCGCGGCTCGTCGTCGCCGCAAAGCCGCAGGCAGTTCCAGGCGGTCGCCTGGTTGCTGGTCACCACCGGACGGCCGATCGCCTCTTCCATGCCGACGACGGCAAGTGCGGCCCGCAGCGCCGTGCAGGAGACGAACAGCGCGTCCGCTTGCGCATCAGTCGCCTCGCGCGCCAGATCGACCAGCGTGGCCGGTGCAATCCGCGCCATCTCGCGGTCGTCGTCGAAGCCGAGACAGGTGAAGCTGGCGATCTCGAACCCGTGCGCCGCGAAATAGGCGGCCATCGGCCGGCTGGTCTCGACAGTATAAGGAGTGAGAATACTGATCGTCCTGGCGCCCAGCGCTTTCAAGCCGCGCAGCCCTGCCATCGGCGGCGTAACCACGGGTACGCCGGGCTTGGCCGCCTGCACCGCCGCCTCGATTTCGGCATCGCCGATGACGACTGAGGCCGAGGTGCAGGAATAGCAGACCGCGTCGAGCGGCTCATCAGGCAGGATGAGCGCGGCGCCCGCCGTCAGCGACGGCTGCATCTTGCGCAAATTGTCCGGCGTCGTCGGATTGGCGTAGGGAATGCGCGCGACATAGACGCCGATCCGGTCGCTTGCCACCATGCGACGAAAATCCGGTTCGGTCGTATGGTCGGTGGCAAGGATAATCAGGCCGACGCGCTTTTCCAGCGGACGCGCGTCGAGCGCCGGCCGTGTCGAGTGCAAGCGGATGTCGACTGGAGCGGTCACCATGCGCTCCTTGCCAACGGTTTGGTCGAAGGAACTGTCATTTTTCAATGCGCCCGTAGCGGCGTTCCAGCCAGCGCAGCAGCACGACCGAGAACAGGCTGATGACGAGGAAGAAGGCGCCGACCAAGGTCATCGGCTCGACATAGCGGTAATAGGTGTTGGCGACGCTCTTGGCCTGGTTCATCAGTTCCAGCACGGTGATCGCCGAAAGCAGCGGCGTCTCCTTGAACATGGCGATAAAATAGTTGGCAAGCGCCGGGATCATCGGCGGGATAGCCTGCGGCATGATGATGTGGGTCCAGGTCTGCCTGGCGTTGAGATTGCAGGCCTTGGCGGCTTCCCACTGGCCGCGCGGCACATTGTCGATGCCGGCGCGATAGACCTCGGCCGTGTAGGTGCCGTAATGCAGCCCGAGGCCGATGACGCCCGCCACCAGCGGCGGCAGCAGGATACCGATGTCCGGCAGCACGTAGAAGATGAAATAGAGCTGCACCAAGAGCGGCGTGCCGCGGATGAACTCGGCAAGGAAGCCGACGCTGCGCGACAAGCCCTTGTTCGGCGAGCGCCGCGCCAGCGCGATAGCCAAGCCGACCATCGCTGCCAGAACCGAGCCGAGCAGCGTCGCCAGGATGGTGATCTTCACGCCCTCGATCAGGGTCGGCATGATCTCCCAGACGAAATTCCAATCCCATTCCATTACGAGGCCCGATCCATCAGACGCGCACCCCGTCGAGGCCGCGCGCCATGCGGCGTTCCAGCGAACGCACACCCCAGGAAATGATCAGCGCAAGGGCGAAATAGATGACGAGAATGGTGGTGAACGGCACCAGCGTGTTGCCGGTCTGCGAGCGTACCACCTGGGCCTGGAAGGTCAGGTCGGTGAGCGAGATCAGCGAAACGACGGCGGTGGCCTTGAGCAATTCGATGGCGTTGTTGCCGAAGGTCGGCAGCATCACCAGCAGCGCCTGCGGCAGGATGACATGGCGCATGGCTTGCCAGCGGCCGAGATTGACCGCGGTGCAGGCCTCGTACTGTTCGCGGCCGATCGACTGGATGGCGCCGCGCACCACCTCCGCGCCGTAGGCGCCGACATTGAGGCCAAGCGCCAGGACGCCGGCCTGCAGCGGCGTCAGCGAAATGCCGATGAACGGCAGCACGAAATAGGCCCAGAACAGCTGCACGAAGATCGAGGTGCCGCGGAAGAATTCGATATAGGCGGTGGCCAGCGCCCGAATTGCGAAAAAGCGCGACAGCCGCCCCAGCCCGGCGAGAAAGGCCATGATCAGGGCAAGCACCGACCCTATCAGCGTCAGCTCGATGGTAACAAGCGCTCCCTGCAATATCAGGCCGAAATAGCCGGACCATTGGGTCATGAAGTTCGAATTTCCAGCGTTTTACGGTTACAGTCTTGGCATCTTCTCCCCGTTCACGGGGAAAAGATGCCGGCAGGCAGATGAGGGGCAGAGCCAATTTGGCAGAACTGGCGCTGCCCCTCATCCGTCACTTCGTGACACCTTCTCCCCGTGAACGGGGAGAAGGAAAAAGGCGCCTATTTTGCCGAGCAGAGCTTGTCGCGGCTCGTCGACATCGCCGCCGCGGCCGAAAAACCGTAGGGCTCGATGATCTTGGCGAATTCGCCGGACTCCTTCAGCTTGGCCAATTCCACGTCATAGGCGTCGCGCAGCGCCTCATCGCCCTTCTTGAACGCCGCGCCGTCGCAATAGACCGGCGCGCCGACCACCGGGGCGACGACTTCGAGGTTCGGATCGTTGGCCTTCTTGACCAGATCGTTGATCGACAGCACCGGCAGGGAATAGGCGTCGATGCGGCCGTCCTGCAGCATCTTCAGGCCGCTCTGGCCGTCCGGCACGACGATGACGCGGTCACGCGGCACGCCGGCAGTGAGCGCCAGCTTCTCCTCGGTGCCGCCGCCCGGCGCCCCGATCGTTGCGGTGGCATCCTTGGCGACATCCTCATAGCTCTTGAAGCCTTTCGGGTTGCCCTTCTTGACCAGCATCGCCTCGGCGTCGCACAGCACCGGCTCCGAATACGCGACCGCCGCGCAGCGCTCCGGTTTCATGAACAGGCCGGCGGTGACGACGTCGAAACGGCCGGCCTGCAGGCCAGGGATCATCGCGCCATATTCCGAAATCGAGGCGACGATGTCGTTGACACCAAGACGCTTGAAGATTTCACGGGCCACATCGGGTGCTGCACCCGAAACCTTGCCGTCGGCCGCAACCGCCGTATAGGGCGGCTCGTTGGCGATGGCGACACGGGCGAAGCCCTGTGCCTTGAGTTCTTCGAGCTTGCTGTCGTCGGCCGATCCCGCGGTCGAAGCGGCCAGGATTGCGGTCAGCGCAACACCGGCGACGCCGGCCAGAATGCCAAGTTTCTTCATTGTTCCCAACTCCTTGTTTCTCTTTTGGTTTGGTCGTTCCACGGGACGGCTTCGCCGCCCTGGGAGGACGGCGCTGCCGCCCGGGGCATGGCAGTCAGACGCGATGTCCGGCCGCGATGATCTTCTTCAGGAAAGCTTGCGTACGCTCCTGCTTGGGGTTGCGGAAAATCTCGTCCGGCTTGCCTTCCTCGACGATCTTGCCGCGGTCGAAGAACAGAACCCGGTCGGCGAAATCATGGGCAAAACCCATTTCGTGGGTGACCAGCAGCATGGTCATGTCGGTCTCGGAGCAGAGCCGCCACAACACGTTCAGCACCTCCTCGACCAGTTCCGGATCGAGCGCCGATGTCACCTCGTCGAACAGCATGATCCTGGGCTGCAGCGCCAAGGCGCGAGCGATGGCAACGCGCTGCTTCTGCCCGCCGGAAAGCTGCGCCGGCATCGCTTTCGCCTTGTCGGCCATGCCGACCATATCGAGCAGTTCCATCGCCCGTTTTTCGGCGGCGGCGCGCGGCATGCCCTTGGTCAGGATCGGCGCCAGCGTGACGTTGTCGATGACGCTCTTGTGCGGAAACAGGTTGAACAGCTGGAAGACCATGCCGATCTTCTGGCGCATTCTTGCCAGATGCCGTTCGTCGGCGGGCAGCAACTGACCGTTGCGCTCCATGTGGTAAAGCTGCTCGCCGTCGATCTGGATGTGGCCGCTGTCGATCCTCTCCAGCGTCATCAGGATGCGCAGGATCGTCGTCTTGCCGGAGCCGGATGGGCCGATCAGCGCCAGCTTCTCGCGCGGCATGACCTGCATCGACAGTCCGTCCAGCACCTTGAAAGTGCCGAAGCTTTTCGAAATGGCGTCGATCTTGATGATGGGCGCGGACAAAGAATTTCCCCGTGCTGGAGAAGCTGTGTCTTAACGATGCGGAACGCGCCAAATCATGTCAATCAGGAAAATAAACTCATGACAATGTTTCTGACTCCGCAGAATTTCGCGGCAATGTCTGCCTAGATCGCCAGCAGCAGATGCTCTGGGTCGCCGAGCAGAAGCTTGGTGACAACGCTGAGGCCGGCGCGCAGTTCCCCCTCGGTTGTCGAGCCCAGCGAGATGCGCACTGCCGGTTGCCAGGGCGCCGCCGAGATGCGGAACGATGTGCCCGGTGCGATCGCCACGCCCTGCAGGCGGGCCTGCGAGACGAAGCCCTCCTCGGCGCGGTCGCCGGGCAGTTCCAGCCACAGATGCAGCCCGTCGCGATGGACGCGGTAGTCGACCCCGGCAAGCACCTGGGCGGCAATCTCCTGCCGCCGCCGCAGCGCCGACCGTTGCCAGCGGACGAGTTCCATCGCCGTGCCGTCGGTCACCCATTTTGTCGCAATCTCCGCCACCATCGGCGTCGCCATCCAGTTGGAGACGAGATGCCGGTTGGCGACGGCAGCGACATAGCGGTCGGGCGCCGCGAGATAACCGATGCGCAGGCCTGGCAGCACGATCTTGGTGAAGGAGGTGACGTAGAGCGTGCGCTCGGGCGCGAAGGCGGCGACCGGCGGCGGACGGCCCTCGACCAGCGGCCCGAGCACGTCGTTCTCGATGATGGCGATGTCGTGCCTGCGCGCCACCGCAGCGATCTGCTCGCGCCGCGCGGCATTCATCAATGTTGCAGTCGGATTGATCACCGAGGGCTGCACGAATACCGCGCGGATGTCGGAAAGCCGGCACGCCTCGTCGAGCGCCTCCGGGATCAGGCCGTTGTCGTCGATCGGCAGACCCTCGAGGTTGAAGCCGAGATAGCGCGCCAGCGGGATCAGCGTGTGATGGCCGATCGCCTCGGTGGCGACGGTCGAACCCGGCGGCGCCACGCTCATCAGCGCCACCGTCATGCCGGCCGTGGCGCCGTTGGTCAGGCTGACATTCTGCGCCGACACGTCGAGACCGCACAGCCGCAGCCATTCGACCGCCACTGCACGGTGGCGCGGAAACACCATGTTCGGCCGGAACGACAGCGCCGAGGTCGACGGCAGGTTCTCGGCGAGCCAGCCCAGCGCCTGCTTCAGCCTCTCCAGATGCATCGGCTCGCAGACCGGCTTCAGGATCGACAGATCGATGACCTCGCCAAGGCGCTCCGGCAGATAGGGCGGCTCCGGCTCGCGTCGCTGCGTCTGCACGAAGCTGCCGCGGCCGATCTCGCCGGAGACCAGGCCCCGGCGGATCAGTTCCTCATAGGCGCGGCTGACTGTCTGCACCGAAAGCTTCAAATCGTCGGCCAGCCGGCGATGCGTCGGCAGCCGCGCGCCGTTGGCCAGCCGTCCGTCATGAATGGCGCGCGCGAACTGGTCGGCGAGCGATTGATAGGCCGGCCGCCGGATAAGCGCGGGATCTGGACGCCACAATGTCATGACATATTAGAGATCGAAATCAGTGCAATTGACAATCGAAATAATGCGCCGTCATGGTGTCGCGGAAAAAAGTGGACGCTTATGGCCGCATTGAAACTGGATCAGATCGACCTGAAAATCCTCGACGCGGTTCAGCGCGACGGGCGCATCACCAAGCTGGCGCTCGCCGACAAGGTCGGCCTGTCGCCGACGCCGTGCTGGATGCGGTTGCGTAAGCTGGAAAAGGCCGGCATCGTCTCCGGCTATCACGCCAGGGTTGCAATGCGCGCCGTCGCGCCGGTCGCCACCGTCCTGATGGAGGTGACGCTGGCCAGCCACCGCCAGGCCGATTTCGACCGTTTCGAGCGCGTCATCCGCGACGTCCCCGAAATCGTCGCCTGCTGGTCGGTGGGCGGCGGCGTCGACTATCTGCTGAAAGTGATGGCGCGCGACATCGACGCCTACCAGCGGCTCGTCGACGCCCTGCTCGAACGCGAGATCGGCATCGACCGCTACTTCACCTACATCGTCACCAAGACGGTGAAGGAGGAGGTCGCCTTGCCGGTGGCGAATCTGTTGCCGGCGCCGTCGTGAGGTCTGAGCAAATCGCAAAGAGCCCCCTCATCCGGCCGCTTCGCGGCCACCTTCTCCCCGGCGGGGAGAAGAGAAAGGTGCCGGCGCTGCGATCTCCTCTCCCCTCGGGGGAGAGGTCGGATTGCCCCGAATTGCCCTTTGCAATTCTTTTGGCAATCCGGGTGAGGGGGCACTTCCTCGATGAGATAGCCCAGCCTATAAGCTGAACAGATTGTCTGCCCGAGCAGCCCAATAGAGACAATCTCTCTACGCGTGCGCTCCGAAACAGCCTCTCTGTCTGCGCCGCGCGCATAGTCTCTCCGCATCACTCCGAAACCGGGAGACCTCGAACATGTCCGCGCATTTTGCCCGCCCACAACGCCACGAAGCGCTTGACCGGCTCGCCGACCGCCGGCTGCTGCGCCAACTCGCCTATGTCGACGGCCACTGGACGGCGAGTGAAGCCGCCGAGAGTTTTGGGGTGACCGACCCTGCTACAGGCGCCACCGTTGCCTGGGTTGCCGCGCTCGATGCCAGGCAGACGAGCAAGGCGATCGACGCGGCGGCGCGCGCCTTTCCCGCCTGGCGCGCGGCCCTCCCACAGGAACGCGCAAGAATCCTGCGAAAATGGTTCGATCTGATCATCGCCGCCAAGGACGATCTGGCGCTGTTGATGACGCTCGAGCAGGGCAAGCCGCTTAGGGAATCGCTTGGCGAGATCGACTACGCCGCCTCCTTCGTCGAGTGGTATGCCGAGGAGGCAAAGCGCCTCAACGCCGAAAGCGTCACCAGCCATTTGCCAAACGCCGAGATGATGGTGCGGCGCGAACCGCTCGGCGTCGTCGGCGTCGTCACGCCGTGGAATTTTCCCGCAGCCATGCTGACCCGCAAGGCGGCGGCCGCGCTTGCTGCCGGCTGCACGATCGTCGCGCATCCTTCGTCGGAAACGCCGCTGTCGGCACTGGCGCTGGCCGAGCTCGGCGAACGCGCCGGCCTGCCGGCTGGCGTCTTCAACGTTCTCACCGGCAAGGCTTCGACCATCGTTGGGCGGATGTGCGAAGATCCGCGCGTCCGCGCTATGAGCTTCACCGGCTCGACCGAGATCGGCAGGCTTATCGCCGCGCAAAGCGCGCCGACGATGAAGCGGCTGGTTATGGAGCTTGGCGGTCACGCGCCGCTGATCGTCTTCGCCGATGCCGATCTCGACAAGGCGGTGACCATCGCCGTCGACGCCAAATTCGCCACTTCCGGCCAGGATTGCCTTGCCGCCAACCGCATCTATGTCCAGCGTCCGATTTATGATCGTTTCTGCGCCGCCTTCGCCAGGCGCATCGAGGCGCTGCGGACCGGCAATGGCCTGGCCGATGACATCGACATCGGGCCGTTGATGCATGAGCGCGGCGTCAAGAAGGTCGAGGAGCAGGTCGCCGATGCGCTCGCCCATGGCGCGCGCTGCCTCACCGGCGGCAAACGCGATTCTGCAGGACCGCTGTTCTACCGGCCGACCCTGCTCGCCGATGTCACCGACGACGCGCTGATCATGCGCGAGGAGACCTTTGGTCCGGTCGCCGCAGTGACGCCCTTCGACAGCGAGGACGAGGTTATCGCCCGCGCCAACGCCACCGAATACGGCCTCGTCGCCTATGTCGTCACCGAGAACGGCGGCCGCCAATTGCGCATGGGCCGTGCACTCGACTACGGTATGGTCGCCATCAACCGCGTCAAGATCACCGGCGCGCCGATTCCGTTCGGCGGCGTCAAGCAGTCCGGCATCGGTCGCGAGGGCTCGCGCCACGGGCTCGAAGCCTTTACCGATCTCAGATATCTCTGCCTGGACGTAGCGTAAGGTGTATCGACATTCAGGTGATGCCGGTCTGCAAATGGCGGCGTCCTTCGCTTCCGGTGACACGTACGAAAAAGTACGCTCCGCTCCGGTTCTCTGAAGCCACCATTGTCGACTCGGCCTGACCTGAATCTCGACACACCTTAGGCCGCGTCGGGACCATCTTTCTCCAAGGAGTCAAAAAAATGCTCGACCAGTCCAACGAACTCGCCGCCTGGGATCGCGACCACTTCTTCCATCCCTCGACCCACATGGGCACGCATGCGCGGGGTGAATCGCCGACCCGCATCATCGCCGGCGGCGAAGGCGTCACCCTCTGGGACAATAACGGCCGCAAGAGCATCGATGCCTTCGCCGGGCTCTATTGCGTCAATGTCGGCTATGGCCGCCAGAAGATATCAGACGCCATCGCCGCCCAGGCCAGGAACCTTGCCTATTACCACGCCTATGTCGGCCACGGCACCGAGGCGTCGATCACCCTTTCCAAGATGATCATCGACCGCGCCCCGCAAGGCATGTCGAGGGTCTATTTCGGCCTCTCCGGTTCCGACGCCAACGAAACCAACATCAAGCTGATCTGGTACTGCAACAACGTGCTCGGTCGTCCCGAGAAGAAGAAGATCATCTCACGCTGGCGCGGCTATCACGGCTCCGGTGTCATGACCGGATCGCTGACCGGGCTCGACCTGTTCCACAACGCCTTCGACCTGCCGCGTGCGCCGATCCTGCACACCGAGGCGCCCTACTATTTCCGCCGCGCCGACCGCTCGATGAGCGAGGAACAGTTTTCCCAACACTGTGCCGACAAGCTCGAAGAGATGATCCTGGCCGAGGGCCCGGACACGGTCGCCGCCTTCATCGGCGAGCCGATCCTCGGCACCGGCGGCATCGTGCCGCCGCCCGCTCTGTACTGGGAAAAGATCCAGGCGGTTCTGAACAAATACGACGTGCTGCTGGTCGCCGACGAAGTGGTCACCGGCTTCGGCCGGCTGGGCACCATGTTCGGCTCCGATCATTACGGCATCAAGCCCGACCTGATCACCATCGCCAAGGGCCTGACCTCGGCCTATGCGCCGCTGTCGGGCGTCATCGTCTCGGACAAGGTCTGGCAGGTGCTGGTCCAAGGTTCCGACAAACTCGGCAGCATAGGCCATGGCTGGACCTATTCGGCGCATCCGATCTGCGTCGCCGCCGGTGTCGCCAACCTGGAACTGATCGACGAGATGGACCTGGTGACCAACGCCGGCGAGACCGGCGCCTACTTCCGCGCCGAACTGGCGAAAGCCGTCGGCGGCCACAAGAATGTCGGCGAGGTGCGCGGCGACGGCATGCTGGCGGCAATCGAATTCGTCGCCGACCGGGACGACCGCGTGTTCTTCGATGCCGCGCAAAAAATCGGGCCGCAGGTCGCGACCGCGCTTGCCGAGCGTGGCGTCATCGGCCGCGCCATGCCGCAAGGCGACATTCTCGGCTTCGCGCCGCCGCTGTGCCTCACCCGCGAAGAGGCGGACATCGTCGTCTCCAAGACAGCGGATGCGGTGAAGGGCGTGTTTGCCAGCATCTAATTATCGACCTTGGTGCCGCCCCTCATCCGCCTGCCGGCACCTTCTCACCGTGAACGACGAGGAGAAGGGACAAGCTCCAGCGCTGGCGACCCCCTCTCCCCGTTGTTCACGGGAAGAGGGTAAGGGTGAGGGGCAGCGCGAACCTGGAATATCTGGAAGCAACATCAATGACCTCCAAAGCCCTCCCCGCCACCATGGCCGCCGTGCAGCTGACCGGCCACGGCGGACCGGAAAAGCTCGTCTACCGCACCGACGTGAAAGTGCCCTGGCCCGCCCCAAGTGAAGTGCTGGTCAAGGTCACCGCTTGCGGCATGAACAACACCGATGTCTGGGTGCGCCAGGGCGCCTACGGCACGGAGGAAGATGCTGCCGCCGTGTCGACCTGGCGGCGTCAGGGCAATACACTGGCCTTCCCGCGTATCCAGGGCACCGACACGGTCGGCAACATCGTTGCCGTCGGCGAGGGTGTTTCTTCGGCCCGCATCGGTGAGCGGGTGATGGTCGATTTCTCGATCTACAACCGCGACGATGATTCACTCGCCGACATCGACTATATGGGCCACGGCCGAGACGGCGGCTATGCCGAGTACCAGACCGTGCCGGCCGAGAATGCCCATGTCGTCGCCACCGACCTGACCGACGTCGAGCTCGCCACCTTCTGCTGCGCTTACCTTACTGGCGAACAGATGCTCGAACGCGCCGCATTGAGGGGCGGCGAGCGCGTGCTGATCACCGGCGCGTCGGGCGGCGTCGGCTCCGGTATCGTGCAGTTGGCGCGGGCGCGCGGCGCCATCCCCTATGCCGTCGTCGCCAAAGGCAAGGAACAGGCGGTGCTCGCCATCGGCGCCGAGGCGGTGATCACCCGTGGCGTCGCCGATCTGCCCGCCGCCGTCAACGACGCAACCGGCGGCCAGCCGATCGACGTGGTTGCCGACCTCGTCGGCGGTGCGATCTTCAACGACCTGTTGCGCATCCTTCGGCCCGAGGGTCGCTACACCACCGCCGGCGCGATTGCCGGCCCGGTCGTGCGGCTCGATCTGCGCACCATGTACCTCAAGCAATTGCAGCTGCACGGCTCCAGCCAGGGTACGCGACACGATTTCCTTCGTATCGTCCGCTACATCGAGGAGAAGAAGATCCGGCCGCTGGTCGGCGGTGTCTACAAGCTGTCCGATTTCCACCGCGCCCAGGCGGATTTCATTGCCAAGGATTTTGTCGGCAAACTGGTGGTCGTTCCGGATGCCGTTGCGGATTGCCGATAAGATGAAGCACGTAGTCTCTGCATAGAGAATTTGGTTCTTTGACTGAGCCTGAAAAGGCCCGTGGGTGGCCGCTGCCCGACCAGACTGCAGCCGATCTCCAACGCTGGCGATTGGCATAAGCCACCACGACTTCGTCATCCCAGCTAATTTCCGTCCATAATGCTGCGGCTCAGAATAAAAGCGCTCTGTAGCGATCCTTCGCGCCCCCTCTGTCCTGCCCTCTTTGCCAAAATTTGGCATCTCCCCCACTTGGGGGGAGATTGGTAGCTTCGCGGACAGCGTCCTTTTTGCAAGGTTTGTGATTGGCGAAATCAGTGATGAAGGCCAATCTCCCTCCTTGTGGGGGAGATGTCCGGCAGGACAGAGGGGGGCGCTGTCCCATAGGCGCTAACCTTAGGGGTAGACTGGTGGAATCGAGATGTGATTCCTAGGCCAGATGCAAAGGAATGATTCC
>NZ_JBVVPV010000051.1:0-44121 GCF_055811735.1 Mesorhizobium sp. WSM4850
GCCTCGACCCAACCGCAACTCGTCGCGGCGAAAAGAACGCCCGGCTTAATCACCGACTTCTTCAACACAATCGGTCATCTGCGTAAATTCGGCCGAGGCCGAACGAACGAGCTTCCGCTAGGGGCCGGAACCGGTATTCCGTTTAGGGACCAAGCGTTAGATTTCACCACTGGCGAACGCTTAAACTAAACTGGCTCCAGCGCAGATTAGAAAGTGACGCGGCCGAGCACGCGCAGTCCGTCGCCTTGCGGCTCGACGATCACGGCTTCGCCTTCGCGCGGCGAGATGCCGGTGAGCGCCATGATGTTCTCCAGATGGGTGACCATGACCACATTGTCGGAGCCGGAATAGGCGCTGATCTCGTTCATGATCGCCTCGAGCTGGGCGGCTTTCTCGCTGGCGTCGGCCTTCAGCAGGTCAAGCGGGGCGAAGGGTTCGGGCTCCTCCCTGAAAGCGGTGCGAGCCGTGTCGAGGGCGCGGCAATAGCGGCTGGACAGCACGCGCTCGACCGGCGCCGCGCGGGCGTCGAAAAGCGCGCCGATCTTGCGTGCCTGCTGCTTGCCGCGCACCGAGAGATTGACCTGGGTGGCGCATTTCTCGATGTCGAAATTCGCCGGATCGGTAGTGCCGGTGACCATGGCATGGCGAAGCAGCACCACATGTCCGCCGTCGCGCAACAGCGCCCAGCCGGCTTCGGTCGCATGGGCCGCGGCGGGAATGACGAGCAGCAATAGAGCCAGCACAGATCGAAGCATCAAACGTCCTTTTCCGGTGACCGGCAGGTGGCTTCCGGTGATCGGCATATAGGGACGGCAAAGCCACTTGAAAAACAAGGCACGACCAAGCCCTGGTTGCCTGCGAAGACACGCCGCTTTGCCAGGTGGGGCGGTTGCGCTCAAATCCCGGCTCGCCTATCAGGGGAAAAATGTCCCCACTCATCGAAACCGTCCTTTTTGTCTTCGGCCTTGTCGCGCTCGGCTATCTGGCCGGGCTCACCGGCTATCTGAAGGCCGAGGCGGGTGGGGCCATCGCCGAATTCGCCGTCGGGGTGGCAATGCCGCTGCTTCTGTTCCGCACCATGGTCAACGCCGATTTCCATGGCACCGCACCCTGGTTGTTCTGGGGCGCCTATTTTACGGCTGCCGCAGTGACGTGGGCCGCAGGCCACCTGGTCATCACCCGGGTGTTCGGGCGCGACGCGCGTGCCGGGGTCGTCGGCGGCGTGTCGTCGGCTTTTTCCAACCTCGTCCTGCTCGGCATCCCGTTCTTCCTCGGCACATTCGGGCCAAGTGGATTCGAAGTGCTGTCGCTGCTGATTTCCGTTCATCTGCCGACGATGATCATGGCATCGATCATCCTGTTTGAGATCTTTGGCCGCGGCGACGAGCATGTGCATCCGCTGCGCATCATCCGGCGCTTCTTTCGAAAGTTGCTCTCCAATCCGCTGATCATCGGCATCCTGGCCGGATGGGTGTGGCGTATCACCGGCCTGCCTTTGCCGGCGCTGGCCGTCCGGCTGGTCGACGCGCTGGCCAACATCGCCGGACCGGTCGCGCTGTTTGCCATGGGGCTGGGCCTGTGCCGTTTCGGCATCTCCGGCAATCTGCGGCCGGCGCTGGCGCTGTCGGCGCTGAAGCTGATGCTGATGCCGGCCGTCGCGCTCGGCCTGGTCTGGCTGCTTGGCCTGCCGCCGCTGTCGGCGAAGGTCGCGGTCGTGGCGGCCGCGCTGCCATCCGGAGTGAATTCCTACCTGATTGCGACGCAGTTCAACACCGGCCAGGCGCTGGCATCGAACCAGATGACCATCGCCACCGCCTGCGCGGTCGTCACCACGGCCTTTTGGCTGACGGTGGTGGTTCACGTGTTTGGATAGGTATGATCGATATTGATGCCTGCGAAGGGCGGTTTCCTGGCGCTTCCGGTGCTCATATACCCAAACGTTACGCTCCGTTCCGGTTCTCGGGAGCCGCCGGTCCGGTCGTTTCCTCACACACCCTCAATCAACAACGGGAGCGCAAATCGGCCTCGCCTTGTGCTGGCCCAAACCCCTATATGCCATCTTGCGATTGATTGCGGGGCTTGCCCTAGGTAAAGAGCAGTGGCTCCAGGCGTGCCGGCATCGATGCCAGTGCGCACGCCCGTCAAGGAAATCCAGATAGCGGCCCGTCAGCGCGCCGAACGGAGGCTAGACCATGCTTCAGAAAACCAGCCATTTCATGCGCCAGGCCAATCTCATCAACGGCGAGTGGGTGCAGGCCGACAGCGGCCAGACGGTCGACGTCAACAATCCGGCCACCGGCCTCAAGATCGGCACCGTGCCGAAGTCGGGCAAGGTCGAGACGCGCCGCGCCATCGAAGCTGCCGACGCCGCCTTCCAGACATGGCGCAAGACCACCGCGCTCGAGCGCTCGAAGCTGTTGCGCAAGCTGCATGACGCCATGATGGACAACCAGGATGTGCTGGCCGAGCTGCTGACCATCGAGCAGGGCAAGTCGCTGTTCGAATCGAAGGGTGAGATCGGTTCGGCGGCCTCGTACATATTGTGGTTCGCCGAAGAAGGCCGCCGCACCTATGGCGATGTCGTGCCGTCGCCTTGGGCGGACCGCCGCATCCTGGTGACCAAGGAGCCGGTCGGCGTCATCGCCGCCATCACGCCGTGGAATTTCCCGTCCTCGATGCTGGCCCGCAAGCTCGGCCCAGCACTTGCCGCTGGCTGCACCGCGGTCGTCAAACCGGCGTCGCAGACGCCTTATTCCGGCCTTGCCTGGGGCGCGCTCGCCGAGGAAGTCGGCTTCCCCAAAGGCGTCATCAACATCCTGACCGGCGCTGCCGGCGAGATCGGCGACGAGATCTGCGCCAACCCGCTGGTCAAGAAGATCACCTTCACCGGCTCGACCGAGGTCGGCAAGATCCTGATCCAGAAGTCGTCCGTCACTGTCAAGAAGGTGTCGATGGAACTTGGTGGCAACGCGCCGTTCCTGGTCTTCGACGACGCCGATATCGAGCGCGCCGTTGCCGGCGCGATCACCGCCAAATACCGCAATTCCGGCCAGACCTGCGTCTGCACCAACCGCTTCCTGGTCCAGGCCGGTGTCTACGACAAGTTCGTCGAAAAGCTCGCCGCCGCCAGCGACGGGCTGAAGGTCGGTTCCGGCCTCGATGACGGCGTGCAGCAGGGGCCGCTGATCGACGAGAAGGCGGTCGAGAAGGTCGAGGAACTGATCGCCGACGCCACCGCCAAGGGCGGCAAGATCGTCGCCGGCGGCAAGCGCCATGCGCTCGGAGGTTCGTTCTTCCAGCCGACGGTGATCGCCAATGCCACACCGAAGATGCGCTTCATGAAGGAAGAGATCTTTGGCCCGGTAGCGCCCGTGTTCAAGTTCGAAACCGAAGAGGAGGCGATCGCGCTCGCCAACGATACCGAGTTCGGCCTCGCCTGCTATTTCTACACCGGCGATCTCGGCCGCGCCTTCCGGGTCATGGAAGGGCTGAAATACGGCATGGTCGGCGTCAATGAAGGCCTCATCACCACGCCCGAGGCGCCGTTCGGCGGCGTCAAGGAATCGGGCCTCGGCAAGGAAGGCGGACATCAGGGCATCGAGGATTATCTCGACACCAAATATGTCTGCATCGGCGGCCTCGGCCTCTGATCGGGCAGGGCCTGTCGAACGTCAACAGACCAAGCCGGCCCACGCGGCGAGCCGGGATCGATCAACCAACTGGCGTTTCGGTCATGGCGATGAAAGACGGCGAGGTTTTTGGCACGACGCAGGCGGGCGAGGCCATCCGCCGCTTCAGCATCCGCGGCGGCGGCCTCACCGCCAACATCATCGGGCTCGGCGCCATCATCCAGGATCTGCGCCTGGCCGGCCACGAAGCGCCGCTGGTGCTCGGCTATGACAGTTTTGAGCCCTATGAAACGGATACGGCCTTCTTCGGCGCCGTCGTCGGACGCTATGCCAACCGTATCCGCGATGGCCGCTTCACCATCGCCGGCCAGCGCTACCAGACCGAGCGCAACTTCCTCGACAAGCACACGCTGCATGGCGGCTCGCAAGGTTTTTCGCACCGGCCATGGGAGGTTTCGCTGCATGGCAGGGATTTTGTCACCCTGACGCTGCATGATCCCGACGGCACGATGGGCTTTCCCGGCGCGCTCGACGTGACCTGCACCTACAGGTTGAAGATCCCAGGCACGCTCAGCGTCGAGCTGACCGCCACCTGCGAGGAGCCGACGCTGTGCAATCTCACCCAGCATTCCTATTTCAACCTGGATGACGGCGGCGCCGGCGATGTCCTCGATCACCGGCTGATGCTGAACGCCGGCGCCTATCTTCCGGTCGATGGCGACCTGATCCCAACCGGCGTCGTGAAGCCGGTCGACGGCACGCCGTTCGATTTCCGTCAGGCGCGGCCGCTGCGCATGGAGGGTGAGGGCAAGCAGCTCCCCTACGACCAGAATTTCTGCCTTGCCTCGACGCACGGGCCGCTCAAGCTGGCATCATGGGCGCAAGGCGCGAATTCCGGCGTCGAGATGGAGCTGTGGACCACGGAACCGGGCGTGCAGCTCTATACCGGCCAGTATCTGGCGCCAGCTTCGCCGGGGCTCGGGGGAGTTCATTACAAGGCTTATTCGGGCTTTTGCCTGGAGCCGCAGGTCTGGCCGGATGCGCCGAACCGGCCGTATTTCCCGCAGGCCACGCTATGGCCGGGCCAGATCTACCACCATGTGACGGAATACCGGTTCAGACTGCCTGGCGCTTGACGCCCGGAGGTACCGGCCTTTGCTGCGCTGGCCTTCGGTCCGGAAAGGATCATGCGCAAAGTTCAAAGAGCGTCCTTTGCGCTTCCATTGGACGCGCGACGCTCTCGGATCGGAACCCAATCCACGCTCGCGGAAAAGGACTGTCGGCGCTGACGGGATTGGCGTAAGCTACTGCCTTTGGGGTGCATCCATGCACCGTATCATCACCGTAGCTATTGTCGCGCTCGCGGCCGCGGCGCTTAGCTGTCCTGCGCGGGCGGAGGTGCTGATCGGGGTCGCAGGCCCGATGACCGGAAAGCTCGAATGGACTGGCACGCAATTGAAGCGCGGCGCAGAGGTGGCTGTGGCCGATATCAATACGGCGGGCGGCGTCCTCGGCGAGCCGGTGCGGCTCATCACGGTCGACGACTTCTGCGATCCCAAGCAAGCGGTGGCTGCTGCCCAAAAGCTGGTGGCTGACGGTGTAGTGTTCGTCGTCGGGCACTACTGCTCTGGAGCCTCGATTCCGGCATCGGAGGTGTACGAGGCGGCGGGAATTCTGCAGATTTCGCCGTCCTCGACCAATCCGATGTTGACCGAGCAAGGCCGCGCCAACGTTTTCCGCGTCTGCAGTCGCGACGATGCGCAGGGCTTCGAGGCCGGCAACTACTTGGCCGATCATTGGAGCGACAGGAAGATCGCGATCCTTCACGACAATACGACCTATGGGAAGGGTCTCGCCGATGAGACAAGAAAGCAGTTGAACAAGCGGGGCGTGACCGAATCAATCTATGAAGGCTACACTCCCGGGAAAGACGACTACTCGGCCGAGATCAGCACGTTACAGGGGGCGGACATCGCCGTGCTGTACATGGGCGGGTATCATACCGAGGCTGCGCTTATGGTCCGTGCGGCGCGCGACCGGGGCTACTCGGTTCAGCTGATCTCGGGTGACGATACAGCGACCGAGGCATTCGGGCTGATTGCCGGCCCTGCCGCCGAGGGCACGCTCTTCACCTTTGTCCCCGACCCGCGTCGAAATGCCGAAGCGGCCAAAGTCGTCGAACGATTCCGGGCCGAGAACTTCGAACCCGATTCCTGGACGCTGCACAGTTACGGCGCCGCCCAGACCTGGGCGCAGGCGGTCGAGAAGGCAGGCTCACTAGAACTCCAAGCCGTGATTGCATCACTGCGCGGCAATCAATTTGACACTGTGTTGGGCCGTATGGACTTTGATAATAAGGGCGACCTCACTGTTCAGAGTTGGGTATGGTATGTCTGGAAGGGTGGCGAATACGTGCCGTTGGAGTAATGGACCACCGATCCGGCGAATCGCCTTGAGCCAATCTGTGCAGACCCTATCGGCCGCGCCAGCTGAATCAATGCGTCGCCGCGATGCTTAAGCGTCTCGGCATACGCGGCCGTCTGTTGCTCGCTTTTTTCGGTATCAGCACCTTCGCGGTGCTCGCGACAACAGCCGCTCTTTATGCCTTCCTCGAGGTGGGGGAGGTCGTCGACCACATCACCAAGGAGCGTGTGCCGTCGGCGCTCGCGTCCCTCCAGCTGTCGCGCCAGGCTGAGCGGGTCGCCGCCACTGCGCCCGCCGCACTTGCTTCGACCAGCAAGGCTCAGCATAACGAGGTCTCGACTGCGATCGCGGCAGAGATGACGCGCCTCGAGGAACTGCTTGCCGCTCTCAAAGGCGCCAAGCCTAGCACGGCGGTAGTGGCTGAGATCGAGGCTGCGGTGCTTGGTCTGCGGCGCAATCTCAACGCCCTCGACGACCTTGTCGCCGCCCGCCTCACCGTAGTGGCGCGCAAAGAGGAACTGTTACGTCGCCTGTCGGCTACGACAAATGCAAGCCAGCGCCTTGTGGCGCCCGGCATGCTCGTGATGAATTCCAAACTCCAGCAATGGCGGGCGGTCACGGCCGACACGCCGCTCGCGTCCGATCGAGGCGCGGAGGCGACGGCCGACCTGGTCCAGTCGATAGCGGCCTACATCCCGCAGCAGAAGGCGCAGCAGGAGATCTCGGCGGTCAATGACGCGCTGGTCAACACGGCGGACGCGCCGACGCCAGGCGATCTGGCGTTGATCCTGTTTCCGCTGCGCCGGTCCCTCGCCGTTCTGGACACGATTTCCAACGAGATCGACGATAGGCTGCGAACCCGTTTCCAGCAGCGGGTCAACGAGTTCAAGGCACTGATCGACGGTGGAAACAGCATCCCGAAGGCGCGGCAGGACGAGTTCGCCGTCCTGGCGCAGGGCGAAGAGCTTCTGGCCGAAAACAATCAGCTGTCGCGCAGTCTTACGGTTGCCGTCGATCGCCTGGTCGCTGCGGCAGACCGCGAGATCACCGCATCTGGTCTCGAAGCCGCGGTCGTCCAGCGCTACGGGACCGGAGTTGTCCTTGGCTCCGCCTTTCTCAGCCTCTTGAGTTCCGTTCTTGTTGTTTGGCTCTATGTCGACCGCAGCCTCCTCGCCCGCCTGGGAGGGGTGAGCCAAAGCATGCTCGCAATCGCCGGCGGCAATCTTCGTGCGCCATTGCCTGCCGCGGGCCACGACGAAATCGGCCGCATGGCCGAGGCGCTCAGGCTCTTCCGGGACACTGCAGTCGAGGTCGAGGAAAAGAACCTGCGCGAGGTCGCCGAAGCGCGCCAGCGGCTCATCGATGCCATCGAGAGCATCTCCGAGGGATTCGCTCTCTACGACGGCGAGGACCGGCTCATCCTTAGCAATAGCCGCTACCGCGAACTGCTCTACAGCGACCTTGCGATCGAACTGACGCCCGGTACGACATTCGAGCACATCATCCGCCGATCCGCTGAGCGCGGCTACATCAGGGATGCCGAGGGACGATTCGAGGAATGGGTCGCCGAGCGGCTCTCCCGGCACCGCAACCCTGGCGAACCGTGGGAGCAGCTGCGAGGCGACGGAAGATGGATCATGATAAGCGAGCGGCGGATCACCGGCGGCGGCACAGTCGCGGTCTACTCGGACATCACCGAGCTGAAGCTACGGGAGGAGAACCTCGCCGAGAAATCCGCGGCTCTCGAGGCGCTTTCCAGCAAGCTGGCGAAATACCTGGCGCCCCAGGTGTACAACTCGATATTCACCGGCCGTCAGGAGGTCAGGATCGCCAGCCAGCGGAAGAAGTTGACAATATGCTTCTCGGATATCGCCGGCTTTACCGAGACCACTGACAAAATGCAGTCCGAGGTTCTCACCCAGCTCCTAAATCACTATCTGACGGAAATGTCGAAAATTGCTTCGGATCATGGCGCGACGATCGACAAGTATGTCGGCGACGCGATTCTGATGTTTTTCGGCGATCCGGAAACTCGCGGCGTCAAGGAGGACGCGCTCGCCGGCGTGCAGATGGCGCTCGCCATGCAGAAGCGGATGAGCGAACTTGCCGAAGTCTGGCGCGACATTGGAATTGAAACACCACTGCGCTGCCGCATCGGCATCCACACCGACTACTGCACTGTCGGCAACTTCGGCAGCGAGGACCGGATGGACTACACGATAATCGGCGGCGCCGTGAATCTCGCCTCACGTCTTGAGCAGGAGGCGCAGCCAGGGACCGTGCTCATTTCTTATGAGACGTTTGCGCAAGTGAAGGACACGATTGACTGCGACGAGCTGGGGCGCATCCACGTCAAAGGGATCGCCTATCCGGTCGCCACTTATCGCGTCATCGATGCGAAGGCCAATCTTGTCGCTGCCCGTCGCGCCGTTCGAACCGAACTGCCGCATCTCAGACTGGAAGCCGAGCCCGAGCTGATGTCTGCTGACGAGCGTGACCAAGCCGCAACTGCGCTTCGAGACGTGCTCGATCGACTTTGTCACAAGCCCGGGTAGGAGGGATCGCCGGCATCGGCTCTGTGGACAAGTCCCCATTCTGAAACACGCAGGACGGCAAAGCCGTCGATCTCTACACGCTCATCAACGACAGAGGCGCGTCCATCAAGTTCATCGCCTATGGCGGTATAATCACGGCGATCAATGTGCCCGACCGCTGGGGCAAGCTCGACAACGTCGTGCTCGGCTTCAAGGAACTCGCCGACTACGAATCCTTGACCCCCTATTTCGGCGCCTTGATCGGGCGCTACGCCAATCGCAGACCGGTGCGCGGAATGAACTGCGACGAGTTTGGAGACAATGTAGCGGTTTTGATGGCCGGAGGTCCGCTCATGGCAGCGCGATACAGACGTTCCTGTTTCTGATATCCATTGAGGCTGTGAAAAGTGCCCGTGCAATGACGTGGTTGGTGTGTGTTGATACTTCCTGCGCTTGATCAGCTCTGTTAGGCGTCGGAGGGATTTTATCGGAGCGCAACGGCATGCCGACGGCCTTCTTTATCACTCATCCGGAAGTTTCCGTTGATCCCGCCACGCCAGTTCCAGCTTGGCGGCTTTCGGACCGCGGTGTCACCCGGATGAGGGCTTTCGCGGGCTGTGCGGTGCTGTCCGGCCTGACGTCCATCTGGTCGAGTTCCGAGGCCAAGGCTATTGAAGCGGCTGGCCTGCTGGCGGCGGGATTTGGTTTGCCCGTCCAAGTGGATGAGCACCTTGGCGAGAACGACCGCTCCGCGACCGGTTTCCTTCCACCCGTCGATTTCGAACGAGTTGCTGACGCCTTCTTCGCCAATCCACATGAGAGCGTTTGCGGATGGGAGCGCGCGCTCGATGCCCAGGATCGCGTCGCGCGGGCCGTGTTTCGCATTCTTGCGACCCATCACGACGGCGACATTGCTTTCGTCTCGCATGGCGGCGTTGGCACGCTGCTGCTTTGCAAGCTGCTGAATGCGCCGGTTTCGCGCAGTCGGGATCAACCGTTCCAAGGTCATTTCTTCGCTTTCTGCTTGCCAGGTTGCAAGATCATCCACGAATGGCAGCCTATCGCCGAGCGTTAACCTCAACTTTTCCCTGCAGAATTGGGCCTTGAGTACAAAGAGCCGGGGAACGAATGGAAGCAGAAACAATGACGGAATTGACTGCGTGAATGGTGACGATAACGATCGGATGCTGTTTGCGACTGCGCTGGCGCGGCGTGGCGGCGAACTCGGCCTGCAATATTTCCGACAACTGGAGACACTCACAATCGAGAGCAAGGGTCATCAGGACCTGGTCTCCGAGGCCGACCGGAATGTCGAGACGTTCATCCGCCGGGAGCTTGCGGCGCAATATCCTGAAGACGGTGTTGTCGGAGAGGAACACGCCGCACTCGCCGGCGGATCGGGTTACACATGGGTGATAGATCCAATCGACGGCACTGCCAACTTTCTGCGCGGCATCCCGGCCTGGACCGTCGTCATCGCCTGCGTCAAGGAGGGTGTGGCGGTCGTGGGCGTTATCCATGAACCCTCTACCGGCGAGACATTTTATGGACGCCGCGGCGGTGGCGCTTTCCTCAACGGCCGGCCCATCAAGACAAGCCCGACGACGAGCCTGACGCAAGGCTCGGTCGGAACCGGCTTCTCCAATCGTCGTGAAGCGCGCACCGTCGCCAAGCTGATCCATCTCCTGCTTCAGGAGGGCGGCGTGTTTTTCCGCAATGCATCCGGTGCGCTTATGCTTGCCTACGTCGCCTCGGGCAGGCTGCTCGCCTATGTCGAGGAGCATATGAATGCTTGGGACTGCCTCGCCGGCATGCTTCTGGTCGAAGAGGCCGGCGGGTCGGTCGTCACGCCCGACCCGAAAACGGTTCTCGAGGAAGGAACACTGGTCATCGCGGGCGGCAAGGGCGTGTTCGACAAGGTCCACGCGCTCTGCAAAGAGGCGTTCAGTCTGTGATCAGCACGGGTCCGCGTTCGGGAAAGCCGATGCTCACCGGCTGCCCCGCTCGAAACCCGGTATCGACATCCGGCGAGACCACGAAGACTTCGCCGAATTGCGTGGCAATTACGAACTCGAGGTGGCTGCCGACATAGGTCACTTTTTCAAGCGTCCCGGGCAGGGCGCCAGGCGCATTCGGCTCGCCAATCTCGAGGCGGCTCGGTCGCGCCGCCAGCATGGCCGGCCCCAGTTTGCGGCCGCGAGCCGGCAGCTTCAGGACGGCAGGTCCCAGATGCACGGTGGCGCTGTCGCCCTCGACCGACACGACCTCGCATTGGAACATGTTGGCTTCGCCGATGAAGTCGGCCACGAAAGCATTCGCGGGCTGCTCGTAGAGGTCGCGTGGCGTGCCGTCTTGGGCAATCACCGCATTGTTCATGACAATGATGCGATCGGAGACGGCGAGCGCTTCCTCCTGGTCGTGGGTGACATAGACGACCGTCAGGCCGAGTTTCTGCTGAATCTCGCGGATTTCCTCGCGCACGCGCCGGCGGAGCTTCGCATCCAGGTTCGACAAAGGCTCATCGAAGAGCAGCACCTGCGGCTCCAGGACCAGCGCCCGCGCCACCGCGACACGCTGTTGCTGTCCGCCCGAAAGCTGGCTCGGCAGGCGGTCGCCGAAATTAGAGAGGCCGACCAGTTCAAGCCCGGCTCTGGCCCTCTCGGCCGTCTCCTTCCTGCCGAATCCGGAAAAGCCCAGGCCGTATTCGACGTTCTGGGTCACGGTCATGTGCGGGAAAAGCGCGTAGGATTGAAACACCATGGAGACATCACGATCAGTGGCCGGCAGCCGGGTGACGTCGGCGCCCCCGATCAGGATCTGGCCGCTCGTTACCATTTCCAGTCCGGCTATCATGCGCAAGGTGGTCGTCTTGCCGCAGCCCGACGGTCCAAGGAGGGTGACCAGCTTCCCGGCCTCGATGAACAGCGAGATGTCGTTGACGGCGGGCGCCTTGCTCTTGCCGTAGATCTTGGTGACATTCCTGAATTCGACTGAGGCGGCATTGCCGCGAATTTCGGCCATCATCCGCCTCCCGAGATCGCCGGCTGTGGACGCGCCACGACCGCCTGGCTGACATTGGTGCGCGACTGCGCCAGATCGCCGTCGAGACCGCGCCGGCCGATCATGCGGCTGCCAACGGCAAGCTGCATCAGACCGATCACCGCCAGCATGACGCCGATAAGGACGGCGGAATAAGCGATGGCGACGCCATATTCGTTATTCTCGACGCGGCCGACGATATAGCTGGTCGACATGTCATACTGGGCGCTGACCAAGAAGATGATGGCGCTGATGGCGGTCATGGCGCGAACGAAGGAATAGACCAGCGCGGCAAGGATGGCCGGCCGCAGCAGCGGCAGCACCACTTTGCGGAAGGTCTGCCAGGAGTTGGCTCCCAGAGTGAGGGACGACTCGTCGAGGCTGCGGTCGATCTGCGACATCGACGCGACACCGGCGCGGACCCCAACCGGCATGTTGCGGAAGATGAAGGAGAGCACCAGGATAATGCCCGTGCCGGTGAGCTCGATCGGCGGCACATTGAACGCAATCACGTAGGAGACGCCGATCACGGTGCCGGGAATGGCGAAGGACAGCATCGTCGCGAATTCGAAGGTGTCCTTGCCGGCAAAGTCCTGGCGAACCAGCAAATAGGCGGTCAAAAGCCCGATGGCCGCGGTCAGCGGCGCGGAGATCATCGCTATTTCCATGGTCGTCCAGAAAGAACTCCAGGCCGAGCCGCGCCAGTGGATGCCGAACTCGTTCCAGCCGATGGAGAACGCCGTCACGTAGTGTTCAAAAGTCAGAGAGAAATCGACGCCCCACAGCTTGACGAAGCTGCCGTAGAAGATCGTCACGTAAATCAGCAAGGTAAACAGCGTCCAGACGGCGGCGACCGCGAAGACGACGTTGCGCAATTTTGCCGGCAGATGCGAGTGAACGCCGGCGTCGCCCTTGCCGGAGACGGTCGTGTAAGACTTCTTCCCAAGCCAGAATCGCTGGGCGTAGAATGCCCCGAGCGTGAAGAACAGGAGCACGAGGGCGAGGATCGCCGCCTGCGCCTGGTCGTATTGCGCGCCGACGATGGCGAAGAAGATCTCGGTGGACAGCACATCGAAATTGCCGCCGAGCACCAGCGGATTGCCGAAATCAGCCATGCTCTCGATAAAGCCGAGCAGAAAGGCATTGGCCAGACCCGGTCGCATCAACGGCAGGGAGACGGTGATGAATGTCTGCCAGCGATTGGCGCGCAGGGTCTGCGCGGCCTCCTCCATGGATGGGCTGACACCCTCGACCACACCGATCATCACCAGAAAAGCGATCGGCGTGAAAGCGAGCACCTGGGCGATCAGCAGGCCAGGCAAGCCGTAGACCCATCGCGTCGGTTGGACGCCGATCAGCTCGGCGAAACCCAGATTGATGGCGCCCGAGAGGCCGAACAGAAGGATGATGGCGAGGCCGATGACGAAGGGTGGTGTGATGATCGGCAGCACGGTCAGCGCGCGCAACAGCGCGCCGTAACGAAAGCCGGTACGGGTCACCACCAGGGCAAAGACAAGGCCGAGCGCGGTGGTCGTCACGCCGACGAGCACGGCGAGAAGGAGCGAATTCCAGGCGACGCCGCAGCGCGGGCCACCGGTGAGGCAGCCGAGGCTCCAGAGCCGGTCGCTGGAGAGTTTCGCGAGAAAGACGGGAAGCGAATAGTCGCCCTCCTGTGTGAGCAGCGCGCTCCCCAGCATTTGACCGATCGGCATGAAGATAAAGATGGCGACCATGGAGACGACGAAGCCGATCGAGCCGACGACGAATTCGTCGCCGGCCACCGCGCTGCGCGCCGCAAGCCCCAGGGTGAACAGGAACAGGAACGCGCCGCTTACCAGCAGTGCTCCCCAGCCCATGCCAAACTGGCGGTCGTCAAGCTCGCCAAAGAGCAAGGTCAGCCATTGCCACTGGAAGCCGCGCAGACCAATGCCGAAACCTTGAAGCAGGAAGTAGGCGACGCCGGTCGCGCCGACGGCGATCAGCAAATAGCCAAAGAAAGGATCGGACTTCCGGCGCCCCCATAGCAGGAGCGGCGCGACAAGCAGCGGGCCGAGGGGGGCGAGCCAGAGTTTCTCGCCTTGCAGCACAAGGAAAAGCGCCGGCGCGACGTCATCGTTAAGCGGATAGCCGTCCAACAGCCAGGACAAGGTGAAGAGGTTGCTTTCCAGCCCATACCAAGGCAGCAGCGCATAGCCGACCAAGCCGACCGCCGTCCACAGGACGACGGTCGGGTGAAGCGCGCTCGTGGCAGTGCGGACGCGCATGATCACTGCGGCAGGGTCGAGACCTCCGTATCCCACTTCTGCAGCAGGCGCTTGCGCTCGGCGCTCGATCCATACTTCTTGAAATCGTAGTCGATGAGCTTGATGGTCGACAGGTCGGGCGACAATTCGGACGCGGTGGCGTTCTTGTTCGACGGCAACTGGAACGACTTCACGTCCTTGGCCTTCGACTGCATCTCGGCGGTCAGCGCCCAGTCGTAGAACTGCTTCGCCGCTTCCGGGTTGCGGGCGCCCTTGATCAGCGACATCGAGCCGATCTCATAGCCGGTGCCTTCGCAAGGCGCCACCGTGACGATCGGGAAGCCGGCTGCCGTCTGCGCCACCGCATCATGCATGAAAACGATGCCGATGGTCGTTTCGCCGAGACCCGCGGCTTTAATCGGAGCGGAGCCGGACTTGGTGTACTGGTTGATGTTGGCGTGGAGCGCCTTCAGGTACTCAAAACCCTTGTCCTCGCCCATCAGCTGAACCATCGTCGCGAGCATTGTATAGGCGGTGCCCGATGAGTTCGGGTTGGCCATCTGAATGTGGCCCTTGTATTCCGGCTTGGTCAGATCAGCCCAGCATTTCGGCTCCGGCAGGTTGCCCTTGGCCAACAGATCCTTGTTGTAGCCGAAGCCGAGCGCACCGGAGTAAACGCCGATCGTCTTGTTGTTGGCGGCTTCCGCCTGCTTGATCGCCCAGTCGTGCAGTTCGCCCCGCATCGGGGACATATACTCCTCGGTCAGTCCTTCCTCTGCGGCCTGAAGATGAGGATCGCCGGTGCCGCCCCACCAAACGTCGCCCTTTGGGTTTCCGGCCTCGGCACGCACCTGGGCATATGTCTCGCCTGAGCTCTTGCGGGTCATGTCGACGGTGATGCCGGTCTTTTCCTCGAAGCTGGTCTTGATTTGCTGGCACCAAGCCTCGTCGGCGGCGCAATAGAGGGTGAGGCTGTCGGCGTAAGCCGAGCTGGCGGCACAGACGAGCATTACTGCCGTTGCCGCCAGACGGACACAGGTCTTTTTCATGTGCGAATTTCCTCCCATTGTTTCGCCGTCTAAGCATTGCTGCGGCGGCGACCAGATTGGGAGCTTTTGCGCCGATTTGCAAATCGAGTCGGCGGCGGCTGGAACAGGGCTGTCCATATATTCTCCCGCAACGGACCGTCCAATCCAGAGTGGTTCGAGCTTTTTCACGGGGTGGTAGCGTTCGGTTCTGGTCTGCTGCATTCTTCGGCTGAGATAACGGCATGATGGATCCCAGGGCTGCGCCGCGTCGCCTCGCTCCTTGCGCCGCCCGGGATGACGAAGTGGAGGGGTGTTTCGGCTAGTCCGCAAGGTTTGCGATGCCACCGACCGGAATTGTCGACGTCCGCTGCCGATCAATCTCGTTCGATCCGAAATGATCCTGACGCGAACTGACAGCGTTGGCTGATCGCTCAGCTAGTGAGCAAGTTGCTTGTAGAAAAAGAGCCAAAGTCTCGCTCGCTTGTTTCGCGCTTGAAGACGGGCGTCTATCGATTTGAGTTGTGTTTGACACGGGGGCAACATGGCAATAGCGTGTTGGTATCAAAGGTATGCCAAGTGATTGGTGTTCAGATCAAGCAGCGGAAGCTTTCGGACGAGGTTGCAGAACACCTCGAGCGGATGATCCGCAAGGGAGAACTGGCCGAAGCCGAGCGGCTGCCGTCGGAACGGGAACTCATGCGGCAATTCGGGGTCGGGCGCCCCTCAATCCGTGAGGCGCTGCTGCATCTGAGCAAGATGGGCCTTGTCGAGGTGAGGTCCGGTGAGCGTGCCCGCGTCACCCGCCCCACACCCCAATTCGTACTCGACGCCCTCTCAGGCCCGGCGCGACACATGATTTCGGCCCCGGGCGGGGTTCAGGACTTCCAGAGCGCACGTTTGTTTTTCGAGGTCGGGCTTGCCCGCAACGCCGCTGTGAATGCCACGCCAGAGGACATTGAAAGCCTCAAGGCGGCGCTAGAGATGAACCGGCAGTCGATCGGCGACCTCACGCGCTTCGAACGCACTGACGTGGACTTCCATTACGTGCTGGCGGTGATCACCCGCAATCGGATCTTCACAGCTGTCCATGCGGCGTTGGCCGAATGGCTGCTCGAACAGCGGCGGACGACTTTGGCCGAAGGTGAAGACCGCAAGGCCTACGCGGCCCACCGAAAGATTTTCGAGGCGATCGCCGCGCGCGATCCGGACGGGTCCGAAGCGGCGATGCGCAGGCATCTGGAATATGTGTCGAGGCGCTATCTGGAAATCGCGAGGCCCATGTGATGACCAGCTTCGTCGTCTGGGTCGATTTCCGCCTCAAGCCGGGCGCCCGAGACAGCTTCCGAAAGCTCGTTGACGCCAATGCGACCGCGTCGGTACGCAACGAGGTCGGCTGCCGCCGCTTTGACGTGACGGAGGCGCGCGGCGAACCGGACCGGCTCGTGCTCTACGAGATTTATGACAGCGAGGCCGCTTTCGACGAACACTGCCGGACGGCGCATTTCGATGAATTCAACACGCAAAGCGCGCCGCTCGTTGACACCAAATTGGTGACGATCTGCGACCTCGTTCTCGAGGCAACGCCTTGAACAAAGCATAATTGGATTGCGCCCTTCGGGGCGAAGGGGAGGGAAGCGCATGTTAGAGTCTAGTCTCAAGGGGTTGGCTGCGCACCGACGGGTCAAGCTCGGCACGCTCGTCGCCGAATTCGCGACGCCGGGAATCGGGCACATTCTGAAATCCGCCGGCTGCGATTTCGTCTTCTTCGATATGGAGCATTCGGGCTTCAGCCTGGAAACGGTGAAGAGCGCGATCCGCTATTTCGAGGCAGCCGACCTGCCGGTCATGGTGCGTGTGCCGTCGCAGGACTATCATTTCCTCGCCCGCGCCATGGACATGGGGGCTGAAGGGCTGATCGCGCCGATGGTGAGTACGGTCGAACAGGCGCAGCACATCATCAACTCGATGAAGTATCATCCTGCTGGCGCTCGCGGCGTAGCGCTACAAATCGCGCATGACCGCTACCGTCCGGGCTCGGTCACAGATAAATTCGAAACGGCCAACCAGCGCTCGGTGTTCATCTGCCTGATCGAGACCGCCGACGGCGTCAAGAACATCGACGGCATCGCGGGACTGGACGGGGTCGACTGTCTGTGGGTCGGACATTTCGATCTGTCGGTCTCACTCGGCGTTCCCGGCGACTTCGCCCATCCCACCTTCACCGCGGCGATGGACAAGATCGTTGCCGCCGCCAAGACGCACAACAAATCGCTTGGACGCCTGGTACCCAGCATCCAGCAGGGTCACGATTTCTACGCGCAAGGCTTCGATTTCATCTGTTATTCGGGTGACGTCTGGGTCCTGCACGATGCGATGGCCGACGCGGTCTCAAAGATCCGGGCCGGGTGCGAGTGAGGCGGAGGAGACGATGGCCAACGCAATGTTCAGGGTGGCGCTCTCCGGTGATTTTCGCAAGCCGGACGGCGCGTCGACCTATCCCGACTTCGACCTGGAGCCGCTGCGCAATGCGCCCGGCATCGAGATGGCGTTCCTGGAATCGAACAATCCGCTGCGCGGCGATCAGCTTGAGGACTTCGATGCACTGATCCTGCTCACCCATCGCTTCGATGCGACCAGTGTCCCGAAGAGCGGCCGACTGGCCGTCGTTGCCCGTTTCGGAGTCGGCTACGATACCGTCGACGTCGAGGCCTGCACCGCCGCCGGCATTGCCCTTGTCATCACGCCCGACGGGGTGCGGCGGCCGGTCGCCGTATCCGTCATCACCTTCATGTTGGCACTGACCGGCAAACTGCTCACCAAGGACGCGCTGACCCGCAAGGGGCCTGCCGGGTTCAATCAGCGTTCGGATCATATGGGCGTTGGTCTCGTCGGGCGTACGTTGGGGGCGCTCGGCATCGGCAATATAGGCGCCGAGGTCTTTCGCTTGGCCAAGCCCATCAATATGAATTTCATCGCCCATGACCCATTCGCCGACAGCAAAGTCGCTGCCGAACTGGGCATCGAACTGGTCGAGCTGGAGGATCTGTTCCGCCGCGCCGATGTGCTGTCGGTGAACTGCCCGCTAACGCCTCAGACCCACCACATCGTCAATGCCGAGCGGCTCGCGCTGATGAAGCGGACGGCTTACCTGATCAACACCGCGCGCGGTCCGATCGTCGACCAGGTGGCGCTGACGAAAGTGCTGCAGGAGCGCCGCATCGCCGGCGCGGGGCTCGATGTGCTGGAGCAGGAGCCGCCGGATGCCGACGACCCGATCCTCAAGCTCGACAACGTTATCCTGACGCCGCACGCGCTCTGCTGGACCGACCAGTGTTTTGCCGGAAACGGTGCTGCGGACGTCAAAGCGGTCATCGAGGTGCAGCACGGCCGCGAGCCGCGCGGCGTGGTCAATCGCGAGGTGCTTTCAAGCGAGGCATGGAAGAATCGGCTGGCCGGTTTCGCCGCCCGCTTCGGGACATAGGAGTACGAGCATTCGGCGCGCCGCCGCGCCTTCGCGGCGGCTTCACGAGAGGAATGCTCGACCGCCGCGCCCGCGGACGAGTGAAGGCAAACGAAAATGGGAGGACCAAGTACTATGAACGATCATGAAAAACGTGACTTTCAGGCAGGCCTCGAAGCAGAGGTCGACGCCTTTATGCGCGGCGAAACCACCCGCCGAACTTTCATAACCCGCTTCGGCCAGATGACCGGCATGCTGGCGGCGTCCGGACCGATCCTCGCCATGATGACGGATTGGGCGCTGGCGCAGCAGAAGCTCGAACTGGCAGACGCCGCTTCACCGCTCGGCCAGGCGCAGGCGGCGGCCATGAAGGCGTCGATGGAAGGCCCGGCGGATGGTTCCGCCTTCCGCGCCGTCGAGGCGGCCAAGGCGCATTCGGGCGTCACGCTGAACATGACCTACGAGGCAGGCCTGCAGGCTCTCGACCCGCGCAATTTCAGTGGACCGATGTGGGAGCAGCTTACGGGCATGAAGTCGAACGTGGTCGAACTGTCGAACCCGGACCAGTACTCCAAGGCCGTTGCCGAGCACATTGCCGGCTCAGGCGCCTATGACGTCCTCGACATCTCGCCAGCCTGGACGCCGTCGCTGGCCGATGGCGGCGTCATCGCACCTCTCGACGATTACATCGCCAAATACATGAACCCGGCCGACCTCGAGGACTATCATCCGCTCTACAAGGCGCTGCCGACCTACAAGGGCAAGATCTGGGGCTTCTTCGACGACGGCGACATGTTCGCTCTCTACTACCGCAAGGACATCTTCGAGGATCCGAAGATGGTGGAGGCCTACCAGGCCAAGTTCAACGCCAAGCTGGCGCCGCCGAAGACCTGGGAGGAATATGCCCAGATCGCCCAGTTCATCACCGACCAGATGGCGCCGAACGTTTATGGCGCTGGCCATTTCCGCAAGGCGGGCAGTCCCGGCAACCAGTTCGACTTTCTGCAGCAGTACCGCGCCAACGGTGGAAAACTGTTCGGCGACGACATGAAGGCCGGCTTGGTTTCGGATGCCGGCGTGAAGACGCTGCAGAACATGATTGCAGCCAATGCGGCGTCGATTCCCGGCAACAATGAACTCGACGCCGTCTCGCTGTGGGCGGCGTTCCTGACCGGCAAGGTAGCGATGATCTACTCCTGGCCGCCGTCTGGCCGCATGGCCGCGAACTATTCGCAGTCGGCCACCGCAATCAACTTCATCCCGCAATCGCAGATCGCCGGCAAGGTCGGCTACGCGGTCGTGCCCGGCAATCCTGAACATGCGACCGGCTACAACAAGGCGCTGTCGGCGGATTCGGCGAACCCCGAAGCGGCCTACCTTTTCATGCAATGGGCCTGCTCGCCACCCGTCTCGCTTGCGCGCTGCATGCTGCCCTACGCCCTGCGCGATCCCTACCGCATCTCCCACTTCAAATCCGAGCTTTACGGCGCGCTGTTCCCGAGCGCCAAGGAGTATCTGAGCAATCTTAACAACTCGGCCAATGTCGGCCTCCTTGACCCGATCATGCCAGGCGCGCAGGACTATTTCCTGAGCATCGACCGCATGTGCACAGCTGTGTGGGCCGGTGCGGATCCGAAGGCGTCGCTAGAAACAGCGGCGGCCGAGTGGAATGAGACGACCGACCGGCTCGGCGTGGATTCGCAGAAGGCATTCTACACCGAGTTCCTGAAACTGCCGGGCGCTACTGCCGACAACACGGTGGAGAAGCTCGGCATGGCGGTCACCCTCTGAGTTCGGCCTGCCTCAGGGACGCCGGCCGGCATTCTTGACCAAAATCGGTGTTGCGGGCGCTTGGTCCGCAACACCTCGTCGCAACCGCCAGGCAGGTTTTGGGATGTAATCGATGCAGCATACCGCAACCATCAGTCGCTTGAAGGCCGCCGGCGCCCCGCCACGGCTGTCGGGCTTCGCAAATTGGGCGGACCGCCACTTCAAATGGCTGCTGGTGGCGCCAGCAGTACTGCTGATCCTGGCGCTCTCGGTCTATCCGCTGCTGTTCTCGCTGGTCGTGTCTTTCATCAACTATGATTTCCAGGTGCCGGGCCACGCCTTTGTCGGATTGAAGAATTTCGAGCGCGTCGTGTTCGATCCCGTCGCGCGCTGGTCGCTTTTGCTGACAGCGTGGCTGTCGGGGATTAGCGTCGCTATCGAATTCGTTCTCGGACTTCTCGTGGCGCTGACCATGGTTCGCAGCTTTCCGGGCCGCGGCGTGATCATGTCGATCCTGATCGTGCCGCTGTTCATCAGCCCGGTCATCGTCGGCCAGGCCTGGACGCTGCTGCTGCAGCGGCCTTTCGGGCCGACCAACTACATCTTGACGCAACTTCTGGGGCAGGAGGTGACGATCGGCTGGATGACCGAATCGCCATGGCTCTATGTTTCGCTGATCATCGCCGATGTCTGGCAGTGGACACCGTTCATGTTCGTCATCCTGCTCGCCGGGCTTACCGCCATTCCCCCGAACCTTTACGAGGCGGCGGAACTCGACGGGGTCAATGCCTGGCAAGCGTTCTGGGCGATAACCCTGCCGCATCTTGCGCCAATGATGCTGCTGGCGCTGACCTTTCGGCTGCTCGATGCAATCCGCATGTTCGATACTATTTTCATCATGACCGGCGGCGGGCCAGGCACGCGGACCTACACCGCTTCCTACTATCTCTACACGGTCGGCTTCACCCAATTCCATCTGTCGCAGGCGACCGCCGGAAGCTGGTTGTTCCTGATCTTCACCGCGCTCGTGGTAATGCTGCTGGTGCGACGGCTTTTGAAGACGGAGCCGGTCTGATGGCGGCCGTCGCGCCTGTCCGTCGCCCGAAACGCCGGTCGATACCGGTCGGCCGCATCCTGCTGCTCGGCTTCTTCCTGGTCTTCGTGTTGTGGCCGCTCTACTGGATGTTCAACACCTCGATCAAGCCGAGCGACGACTATCTCACCGTGCCGCCCGTCTGGTTCCCAACCGCACCCACCCTTGTCCACTATGAAGCTGCGCTGTTCGCCTATCGCGGCCTCGACGGGCTGATCAACAGCCTGATCATCTCGCTGTCGGCAACGGTGCTCTCGGCCCTGTTCGGCACGCTGATGGCCTACAGCCTGGCGCGCTACAACACCGGCGGCCAGCATCTGTCGTTCTGGGTGCTGTCACAGCGCTTCCTGCCGCCCATCGGCATCGTGCTGCCGGTGTTCCTGATCTACCGCGGCGTTGGCCTCTACGACACGCATATTGGCCTGATCATCGCCTATACGGTGTTCACGCTGCCGGTGTCGGTATGGATGATGTTCGCTTATTTCCGCGGCATGCCGAAATCGATGGAGGAGGCGGCCCTTGTCGACGGCTGCACGCGGTGGGAGGCGTTCTGGCGCGTCGCAGTGCCGCTCGCCGCGCCAGGCATCGTCGCGGCGGCGGTCTTCGCCTTCATCGCCTGCTGGACGGAGTTCTTCTTCGCGCTGATTCTGACCAGCCGCACTGCTTTTACGCTGCCAACGGTGTTTCGCGCCTTCATCGGTTTCCAGGGCGCGCAATATGGCGAGGCGGCAGCCCTGGCTATCGTCTCCCTCGTACCGTCGATCGCGCTGGGAGTACTTGCCCAACGACATCTCGTGCGCGGGCTCACGCTCGGCGCTGTTCGCGGATAGAAAGGGTCGGCATGGCCGAAGTCAGGATCACCGGCTTGCACAAGCGCTACGGCGCCTTCCATGCCGTGCGCGGCATAGACCTGGACATTCGCGACGGCGAGTTCACCGTGCTGGTCGGCCCGTCCGGCTGTGGCAAGAGTACGCTGCTGAGGACCATTGCAGGGCTGGAGGAGAGTTCGGAAGGCACGATCGAGATCGGCGGCGAAGTGGTCAACGATTTCCGACCGCGCGACCGTGACGTGGCGATGGTGTTCCAGGACTATGCGCTTTATCCCCACATGAACGTGGCGAAAAACATTGGCTTCGGCCTAAAGGCGCGAAAAATGCCGAAATCGGAGGTGGAGACGCGCGTCGCCGAGGCGGCGCGCATGCTTGGCATCACCCCGCTGCTCGGGCGCTTTCCGCGCCAATTGTCCGGCGGGCAGCGCCAGCGGGTCGCCATCGGCCGCGCCATTGTCCGCAGCCCGCGCATTTTCCTGTTCGACGAGCCGCTGTCCAACCTCGACGCGCAGCTTCGCGACGAGATGCGCGGCGAGATCAAGCGCCTTCACCAGGACATTGCGACAACGATGATCTACGTCACCCATGACCAGATCGAAGCGATGACTCTGGCTGACCGCATCGTGCTGATGCGCGACGGAATGATCGAGCAGCAGGGCGCGCCGCTCGAGCTGTTCGAGCGCCCCGCCTCGACCTTCGTCGCTGGCTTTCTCGGTTCGCCGCGGATGAGCTTCCTGCCGGGCACGCTGAAGTTGGACGGCAGCGCTGCCGCCATCCGGCTCTCCGAGGCGCTGCTTCCGGTCGCCCCCGGCCGGAGCCTGAATGGCGCCATTGACGGACAGGCGGTGCTGCTTGGACTGCGGCCAGAACATCTGACGCGCGCGCATGCTGCGACACCTGCGCAGGGCACGTTTCGCTACGACGCAACGATCGACCTGCTGCAGCCGACCGGCTCGCGCAGCTATGCGACCTTCCGCCTGGCCGGCGCGCCGGTGATGGCGGAACTGCAGGCGCACGACGTCAGTCGTCCCGGCGAGAGACTGCCGATCGACATCAACATGAACCGGGCCTCGATTTTCGACGCCAAGACCGAGAGAGCGATTTGACCACGGCAGCACCTCGAGCAATCCGCTTGTGTGGGACCGAACAGGTCGATCCGCAGTTGCGGACACTGCGCGCGGGACCCTTGTCGGTCGAGTTTGACAATGGGGCGATACGCTATGTGCGGATCGGCGGGGTCGAGGTTCTGCGCGGGATTTCATTTCTCGTACGGGACGAGAACTGGGGAACCGAGACGCCCGTTCTCGATGACCTTCAGATCGATGAAAAGCCGGATGCGTTCAGCGTCGCCTATCGTGGAACATGCGCCGGTGCGTGCGGTCGGCTGGTCTACCAGGCGCGGATCGCAGGCGGGAGCGACGGTGCGCTGTCGTTTGTGGTGGAGGCAGAGCCCGAAACTGACGTATTGACCAACAGAACCGGCTTCGTCGTGCTGCATCCGATCGAGGGTTTGGCCGGCAAGCCGGTAAAGGTGCTGCACGAGGACGGTCGCGAAAAACTCTCGCTTTTTCCGGACTACATCGATCCTAGGTGTCCGTTCACCGACATTCGCGCGCTTTCGCACGAGATCGTGCCTGGAATCTGGGCCACATGCACCATGGAAGGTGACGCCTTTGAGATGGAGGATCAGCGCAATTGGTCCGACGCCTCCTACAAAACCTATGTCCGTCCCCTGCGTCGCCCGTGGCCCTACAGATTGCCGAAAGGCGAGAAATTCACGCAGGCCGTCCGACTTCAGCTGTTGGGAACGCTCCCTGCCGGGTCTTCCAAAAACCCCGATCCATCCATCAACCTGACGATTGGCAGAGCCATCGGTCGAGTGCCCCGCATTGGCATCGGCGTCGCTGCCGACGAGGCGAAGCACGCGTTTGAAGTCGCCGAGCTCATTCGACCATTGGCTCCGCAGTGGGTGGTCTGCCAAGTCGATCTCCGGTTCGGGCACGGCCAGGATGAACTTGAAGGTTACACCGCCCTGGCACAGTTGACCGGCGCTGGCGTCGTACTTGAGATCATCACCAAGGGAACGCTCGATCCTTTCGGCGAATTGGCGCCTCTCGCGGATGCTGTCCAAAGCCTTCGCCTCAATCCAGAAGCTGTCTCCGTCTTTCCGGCGCAGGACATGAAGTCGGTGCAGCCGGGAGCACCGTGGCCGGCGATGCCCACCTTCGAGCAAAACTACGCCGCCGCCCGCCGGGCTTTCCCCGGGGTGCCGCTGGGCGGCGGCATGGCCGCATACTTCACCGAGCTAAACCGCAAGCGTCCGCCAACCGGAGCGCTCGACTACGCAACCTTCACCACCTGTCCAAACGTGCACGCAGCAGATGATGTCTCCGTAATGGAGACGCTTCAGGCTATCCCCCATCTGATCCGCTCTACCCGTGCTTTCATGGGCGACCGCTTGCCCCTGCGTATAGGTCCCAGTCAGCTAGGCTGCCGCGAGAACCCCTACGGCAAGTCCACTGCGCCGAATGAAGCGAACGGTCGCGTCTGTCTGAGCCGCATCGATCCTCGGCAGCGCGGCCTGTTCAATGCGGCTTGGACAGTCGGCTATTTCGCGGCCTGCGCGCGCGAGGGAATCGAGGCCGTCGCATTCGGCGACTTCACCGGCCCGTTCGGATACGTCTACAGGAAGGCCGATTTCGTGCAGCCGTGGTTTGACGAACAGGATGGCCGAATGGTGTATCCCGCTTTCCATGTCATGGCAGGCCTCTCAAAACTCAGTGGGGCCACCCTGCTGTCCGTGGCAACTTCCGGAGCTGACAGCATCGCGGCGATCGCGGCCGAAAAAGACGGGCGGACGACGCTGTGGCTCTCGAATATTACTGCCAAAAAGCAATCAGTGCAGCTTTCGGATACGCCGAACAGCGCCCGCATTGCTCTTCTTGCTGCCGACCAGTTCGAGCGGGCGGCAGCCGATCCGAACTTCATGGAAAGTCCCGGAAGACGGTTGGATGACCAATTCATCTCTCTTGACGCCTACGCCGTGGCGCGAGTCGATCTCCACCGTTCGTCTTCGACATAGCCCGGTGGACGGTAGATTGGTGGGGTTGATGTAGCGGAGAACAGAGTCAACGTCCGCTCTTGCGTTCAGTGTCGGATGCCCGTTATGGCGCTCTTTGCTAGTTCCCGCCGACCAGTTCAAGCAGCAAGGTTCTCGGCCATTGGCGGCAGCCAGTCTGATTTGAGTTTGAGCCCAATCTTCGAAACGCTGCCCTCAAAATTTTGAATGGCGCCAGCGCCCCGGGGCATGCGGCGGGAGCACCGTCGCGCCACGCCACGCGGTTCAACGCGCCGAGGGGATAATAGCGTCACACTTGTTACTCCCACTGGTCGTTTTCCGGTGCCAAACTATTTTAGGCCCAACAACCAGCGATGAGCAGCGAATGAGCCGCGCTTCAGCGACGAGGCGCGCGCCCAGATCAGGAGGAAGCCATGACTTCAGTAGCCGAGAGCGAACGGAAAAGCGGACAGACTGCCATGCGCACGCCACCGGTGGTGTCGCCGCAGGAGTGGGAAGCGGCCCACGAGCAGCTGCTCGTGAAGGAAAAGGCCCAGACCCGCGCCCGTGACGCGCTGGCCGCCGAGCGGCGGCGGATGCCGTGGATGGTGGTGGAGAAGAATTATGCGTTCGAGGGGCCCGACGGGAAGGTGAGCCTGCTCGACCTGTTCGACGGTCGGCGTCAGCTGATCGTCTACCGCGCCTTCTTCGAGCCGGGAGTGTTCGGCTGGCCAGACCATGCCTGCCGCGGCTGCTCCATGGTGGCCGACCAGGTCGCCCACCTCGCCCATCTGAACGCCCGTGACACCACCCTCGTCTTCGTCTCGCGTGCGCCGCAGGCGGATATCGCGCGTTTGAAGGCGCGGATGGGCTGGGAGATACCATGGTTCACGCTCACCGACAGCTTCGACGCCGATTTCGGTGTCGACGAGTGGCACGGCCACAACGTGTTCATCCGCGACGGCGACCGCGTGTTCCGCACCTACTTCATCAACAACCGCGGTGACGAGCAGATGGGCGGCACCTGGAACTATCTCGACATCACGCCGCTGGGCCGGCAGGAGGCCTGGGAGGACTCGCCCGAGGGCTATCCCCAGACCCCGGCCTACAAATGGTGGAACTGGCACGACAGCTACGCCGCGGATCCGGCAGCCGACAAGAAGTGGGCCGAGGTTTCGGAGGCCGGAGAGGCGGCGTTCCGGGAGGCGAGCACGAAGCAATGAGCCAGACCTGATCCGCTGAGATAGACGGCGGCGACGGTCGGTCTGAGGGCCGGATTGACCGTGGCGCGAAGCGCCGCTGTGAAGAGCGGTCGCGAAGTCCGGAGCCGGCGCTCTGTGCTCGCCGTAGCGCGGTCATTCGGTCGGACGGGTCCGCTCCCTGCACAACAAATTACACAAAGCGAATGAGATGCGCCCTCTGACCTTCAGTGCTCGTGCCCGCAAAGGGAGTGGTCGGACAAGGCGCGGATGACATAGCAGTCTCCGACGGTTTCGCCCGTGCAGCAGGTAGCGATACGTTCGAGTTCTTCCTCCAACTTCTGCAGCTTTGCAATTCGCTCCCGGACGGAGGCGAGCTGCTCTTTGGCGATTCTGTCTGCATCGGCGCACGGCCTGTCAGCATGTCCGCTGAGATCGATGAGCTGCCGGATCGAGTTGATCGTTAGGCCAAGGTCGCGGGCGTGACGGATGAATGCCAATCGCTCTAGCTCGGCCTTCGCGAAGCGTCGCTGATTGCCCTCTGAGCGCTCCGGCGCTTCCAGCAGCCCCATCTGCTCGTAGTAGCGGATGGTAGGAGCTTTCACTCCCGTCCGCCGCGACAGGTCTCCAATCGAATACATCCGTCATTTTCCCTCTTGAACCTCTAGTCACTAGAGCAATTAGGTTGTCTGGCAGAGAATGGCAACAGGTGAGATCATGACTGCGACTTCCGGCGAGACCCATGACCATCCCGGAGTGATCGCTCCTCCGGCCCTGGTGTTTGCAGGCTCCTGGGCCGCGGGCGTGCTTGCCGACAGGTATGCCAGCGGATGGCCGCTTCCGCCTGCACTCCCGGCGAAGGTGCTGGCAGTCCTGCTGTTCGGAGCAGGCGTCGTCTTCCTGGCGCGCGCGCTCGGGCTCTTCCGGAAGGCGGGCACCAGGCCGGAGCCGTGGCAACCGACCACCGCCATCGTAACGAGCGGAGTTTACCGGGTGACCCGCAACCCGATGTATGTCGGCATGGCCCTTGTCTACGCCGCTCTCGCGCTCGCTCTCGGCAGCCTTGTCGCTTTCACCCTCCTTCCCGCAGCCGTCCTCGTGATCCACCGCGGCGTCATTCTTCGGGAGGAGCAATACCTGGAGCTGAAGTTCGGCAGCGAGTACCGCGCCTACAAGGCTCGGGTGCGGCGCTGGCTCTAGACAGAGAATTTCGCTTGAACCACTAGCTGCTTGAACTCCTGGGAAAGCACCATGCTTGGATTGTCGACACAGACCCGTTACCGCGTCAGCGGCATGGACTGCGCGTCCTGCGCGTCCAAGATCGACACGGCGGTCCGGCGGATGGACGGCGTGGCGGACGTTTCCGTGTCGGTGACCACCGGCAGTCTGACGGTCACACATGCGGACTCCCTCACCAGCGACGCGATCGCGCGGCAGGTCTCTCGACTGGGCTACGGTGCGACGCCTTGGGTCAGGGGGATGGCAAAGCCGCAAATGGGCAACGGGACAGTCCATCTTTGAACGAATATGCAACCGTTGCCGAGCAGTCTTGGTGGCGCTCCGGGCGGGCGAAACTGACCGTCGCCTCCGGAGCGGCGCTCGTTGCGGCCTATGCCATAGGGATTGCCTATCCGGACGGGGGCCACTGGCCGTTCCTGGCTGCCTTGCTGGTCGGGCTTGTGCCGATCGGTCGGCGCGCGGTCTCCGCCGCCTTTGCAGGTGCGCCATTCTCCATTGAGACACTCATGACGATTGCTGCCGTCGGAGCCGTGCTGATCGGGGCGACGGAGGAGGCGGCGATGGTTGTGCTGCTCTTCTTGATCGGTGAGCTGCTCGAAAGCGTGGCAGCTGGGCGTGCGCGGGCGAGCATCCAGGGACTCGCTGACGTCGTTCCGAAGACCGCGCTTGTGGAAAGGGATGGCGGAACAGTGGAGATACCCGCCGCCATGCTGGCCGTCGGCGATCTCATCGTCGTCCGCCCTGGCGACCGCATTCCGGCGGACGGGGCAATTGTCGAAGGATCGAGCGACGTCGACGAGTCTCCCGTGACCGGGGAGAGCACGCCGAAGCGGAAGTCCGAAAAGGACGCTGTCTTCGCGGGCACGATCAGCACCGACGGTGTGTTGAAGGTCAGGGTGACCGCCGCGGCCGAAGACAACACGATCGCTCGCGTCGTCCGTCTCGTCGAGGTGGCGCAGGAGAGCAAGGCCCCCACCGAGAGGTTCATTGACCGCTTCTCCCGCTACTACACGCCGGGCGTTTTGGCGGTGGGCGCGCTCGTGGCCGCCCTGCCGCCGCTGCTGTTCGGTGCCGGATGGAACGAATGGATATACAAGGGCCTAGCCATCCTGCTGATCGGCTGCCCGTGTGCGCTGGTCATCTCCACTCCGGCCGCTGTCGCGGCGGGACTGTCAGCGGGCGCGCGCCGCGGCATGCTGATGAAGGGCGGAACCGTCCTCGAACGCTTCGGCAAGATCACAGCCGTCGCCTTCGACAAGACCGGCACCCTGACGAAAGGCAAGCCTGTCGTCACGGACGTGGTCGCCTACGGGCGGACCGAGCGCGAGGTGCTGTCGATGGCTGCCGCCCTCGAGCAGGGGTCGAACCCATCCGCTTGCCGTCGCCATCCTCGAGATGGCGAAGGCGAACAAGGCACCGATCCCTCCGGCCTTCGGGGCGAAGGCAGTCTCGGGCAAGGGCGTGGAAGGCAATGTCGGGGGCGTGGCGGTATTTCTGGCTTCCGCCAAGGCGGCGGCCGAGCGCGCCTCGCTGTCTCCGCACCAGGTTGCCCGGATCGAGGATTTGAACGGCCAAGGGAAGACCGTTTCGGTCTTGCTGGCGGGAGAAGCAATCACGGGTCTGATCGCCATGCGGGACGAACCGCGGGCTGACGCCAGGGCGGGGCTGGCCTCGCTCAAGGCGCAAGGCATCAGGACGGTCATGCTCACCGGCGACAACCGCAAGACCGCGGAAGCGATCGCCGCGGGTCTGGGGGTCGAGGCGCGCGCTGAGCTGCTGCCGCAGGACAAGCGGCGGATCGTCGGCGAGATGCAGAAGGAAGGCTTCAAAGTCGCAAAGGTCGGCGACGGCATCAACGACGCTCCGGCGCTCGCCGCGGCCGACATTGGCATCGCCATGGGCGGCGGCACCGACGTCGCGCTGGAGACCGCGGATGCGGCAATCCTTCACGGGCGTGTCGAAGACGTTTCGCGTATGGTCACCCTCTCGCGGGCCGTAATGGCGAACATCAAGCAGAACATTGCGGTCGCCCTCGGGCTGAAGGCGGTTTTTCTTGTGACGACGGTGATCGGCGTCACTGGCCTCTGGCCCGCCATACTCGCGGACACGGGCGCGACCGTGCTCGTGACGGCCAACGCAATGCGGCTCCTCAGTTGGGGCCGCCAGTGAAAGGATAGGCACAATGACCAGATCCGGCGTTTTCTCACAGTGGGTGCGCGGGTAGCCGCGACGGTGGCCTTTGTCCGCCTCTTGGGCTTGACTTCGGCGGCGGAGGCCATCGAAGCCCTGACAACGTCGGGATGCGGCTGCTGCATAGGCTGGGCGCGCCACATGGAGGAGAGCGGGTTTGCTGCCGAACTCAAAAACCTGCCCATGGCAGACTTGATGCAGGTGAAGATCGGGGCTGGTCTGAAACCCGGCCAGACCTCCTGCCACACCGGGCAGATCGAGGGCTATGTGATCGAGGGCCATGTGATCGAGGGCCATGTTCCCGCGCGGGAGGTGAAGCGCCTTCTGGCGGAACGGCCGGACGCGATTGGGCTGACGGTTCCGGACATGCCCTACGGGTCACCGGGCATGGGCGAGGCGGGGCCGGACGCCGATCCCTATGACGTCCTTCTCGTGCGTCGTGACGGCACGACGGAAGTGTATGCGCGGTACCCCTGACGGAGGCCGGAATGTTCGGCAGCAGGTCCGGACAGTGTTGCCCATGCCTGTCTGGCCTGCTGTTTGACCACAGCCCTGGCTTCAGCCGCTGCTAGCTGCGCAGGTGCTCACGTTCCGCTATTTGCCGCAACCGATCTCCGCGCCCGCAGTTCACAGGCGACGATCCGGCAGGACGGCCGGACAAGCTGTCGCCGCGGCAGATCAGACTTTGACGAGCATAGCGGTCACATACATGAACGAAACGCCTGCCGCCAATCCCGCCATCGTGGCTGGCGCTGTAAGCGCCGCAGGGCCTCTCCCGTCCGACCTCATCAGGTACGCAGTGACCTCGACGATGACCTGCAGAATGGCTCCCGCTCCTACCGCGAGAGCCAGCGCCGACCACTGCGGCGCATAGGCCAGGCTTCCGATCCAAAGTCCGATGACGGCGGGACCGCCCGCCAGAAGCGCCAAGCCGGCGAAGGCCCACAGAGTCGGGCGCTTCTTCAGCATCGGCGCGGAAATGCCGATGCCTTCGGTGATGTTGTGCAGCATGAAGCCCAACACCAGGAAAGTGCCCAATCCGGCCGCGCCTGCCGCGAACGCAGCGCCGATGGCCAGCCCCTCGCCAAGATTGTGCAGGCCGATTCCAAGCGCGATGAAGGTGGCCAGCGCAAGTCCGGTCGGCACTCCGTCCCGGCGGCCGGCCGCCATCAGCAGGAGGAAACTCGCAGCGGCTGCGAGGACGACCATGGCCTGTCCCTGGAATATTGCGGCGGACTCGGCCGCCAGTTCGAACGCTTCGGCCGTGGCGTCGACTAACAGGAACGCCAGCAGGCCGACAGTCAGGGCGAGCAGGAAATTCATGCCGCTGCGGCCGACTCCACGCAGCGCCGGATAAAACATCATTCCGATGGCGACCGGAACGAGGCCGACTAAGACACCGAGCAGCGCCTGGGAAGCAAGGTTCCCTGCGTCCCGTGTCGGGGTCGGCACGGCGACTGCGATCTCGTGTTCGAACGTCGCCCCGGTATTGGTGACAATGTTGATGGCATGCGCCTCCCCCAGCACCCACGGGAAGGGCAGATGGATCCATGCGGTAGCGCCGCGGCCGAGCGGCCCTGCGGGTTCCTGCGTGAACTGCCAGTATGCATCGTCAACCTGGACCTGGGCGATCGTCATCGGCTCCGAGCCGCCGGCGCGGACGAGGACGCGTATGCCGTCCGACGAAAGGACCGTCCGCTCGAAAGTCAGGCTCTCCACAGGCGGAGCACCGTTCCCGAAGTTTCTGAGCGGGTCAGAGACCAGCAGCCAGGTGATCGCCAGGCTGAGGGCGGCCAGCGGCAGGATCAGCCACAGCAAAGCGGCGCGCGATTTTCCGGAGCCGACGGGAGCGGTCGGGTCGGCGGCGGCGATGTGCGAGACCTCGTTCATGCGACCGCCTCCACCACGTCGAACATGCCCGTCCAGCCGAGTTCGGTGAACTCCGACTGGTGCGGGTGGAACATGTAGAGCCCGGTCTCGTGATCCTTGTAGGTAAACTCGAGGATTCCGCGCTGCGCCTGCACCTGAGTGATCAAGTCGACCGTCCTCAACGTCGGCGTGAGCGTCGTCCCCTGTTCGAAATAATCGAAGAAGTTGGCGTGCAAGTGGAACGAGTTGATGGGATCGAACTCGACGACATTGGCCAGATAGATGCGGACTGGGCGGTTGCGGACGATCCTGATCGGCCGTTTCATGTACGCGTGTGCGACGGTATTCACCGCATAGACTTCGTTCCCGTTGTCGAAGTTGGTGTCGAAGCCGTTCATCACCATGGCGAATTCCTGCCATTCGGCGTTCTCGGGCGTGCCGTGCAAGCGGGAACGGGCGACATCGGCAAGCTCCGGATGGCGGGTCGGATCCGGGTCGATCACGAAAAGGCCGTACATGCCCTTGTGGATATGCCGCTTCAGGGGCAGCGCATGGCAGTGATAGAGATGGCAGCCGAACGGCCTGGCATCGAACTCGTAGACGAATTCTTCTCCAGGACCGATCAATCCTGCACCGGGGACGCCGTCCATCCTTGCGGCGTGGATGCCGTGGAAGTGCATGGAGTGGGGATGCGAGCCGGAGTTGCGGAAGACGATCCGGAGGTGCTCGCCTTCGGTCGCCCTGAGCGCAGGCCCGGGAACGCGTCCGTTGTAGGTCCAGGCCGGGAACATGATCCCCGGCGCGATTTCGATTTCTTTGTCGACCGCCTCGATCTCGAAAGTCCGAAGGATTCGTCCGTCGGGAAGCGTCGACACCGAGCCCGTTTCCCAGTCCGTCACCATCCGGGAAGGATCGAAGCCGTTGCGCTCGTTGTCCACCTCTCCGACGGTGATCATCGATCCGTGGGCGGCCAAATGCGCTTGAGGCGGTTCAGCGCCCGCGGCCGACGTGGCCCCATGGTCGGAATGGACCGATTGGCCAGCCGCCGTTCCCGCTATCGCCGAGCCTCCGGCCGCCGCCAGGCCGCCCCACAGCAGCCCACGCCTGCTGATCTTTTCGCGGAACCACATGCTGACCTCGGACATAACTGCCACCATAAATGCAAATGCGAATGAGTTGCATTAGCACCAATCGGATTGTTTCGCAATCGGAGCGAAGCCTGAAAAGGGCGGAGCGAAGCGGCATCAGGTGGCAAAAGATAGATCGGAGATGTTGAAAGCAGGAATCCTGTCCCAGCCCCGCTGGCGCGGCGGCTCATGAGCGATCCGTGCGCTGTTTCCGTGTTGTTCCCCAACCAGACAACCTTGCCGCGCCAGTCTTCAAGCTTCTGCGGTTCTCCTGACTCGTCAGCGAAAGCGAGTTCGCGCAAGTGCTGCGGCTCCTCGTGCTGAGCCATGGCCGTCGGCTCCTGCGCGTGCGCACTGCTGGCCACCGCGAGGACAGCAAGCACCAGCGCCGACAGGATCGCCTTCATTGCGCCTTCTCCTGCTCGCGGCGGCTCATCTCCGCCTGGTAGGTGCGTTCCCGCTCCGGCCATGTGCTCTTGATGAACGTGAGGACGGCGCGGATTTCCTCGTCGCCCAGCACTTCCCCGAATCCGGGCATGTCGCTCTCGTATCCGTTGCCCACCACGGCCCCGGGACCTTCCTTGGTTATCCGGAACAGCACCCCGTCCGGGTGGTGCCAAGTGTGTCCGGACGCGTCGTGCGGCGGGGCGGGCATGCGTCCCGACGGCAGCAGCCTTTTCCAGTCAGGCTGGCCTTCGAGGTTGACCCCGTGGCAGGAAACGCAGTGCGCGGCATAGACCTGCCGTCCCCGCGCGATTGCCGCGGCCTCGCCCGGGCGTGCTCCGAACAGCCATGTCAAGGCAAGGGCGACAACTCCCGAGAGCGCCGCCACGATGCCAAGGGCAACAGCATTCCTGCTCATTTGCGGCCGCTGAAGAACAGGTACTTCACCAGGGCCGCGGCCGCGAGGACAAGCACCGCCAGGAACAGAAGCCAGCCCAGCCCCATGCCGTCCATCATTCCGCCGTCCATCATCGTCGGCTCCTTCCGGGTTTTCGGCAGGCGGCGCTATTCGCGAGCGTAAACCCCACCCACGCCGGACTTGGTGATCTCCAGCATCTCGAACGGCGCTTCCTTGTTGCCGCTCATGCCGGGCGAGCCCATCGGCATGCCGGGCAGCGTCACGCCCTTGATGTCGGGACGCTCGGTCAGGAGCTTCTTGACCGTGCCGACGGGAACGTGGCCGCTGACGACGTAGCCGTCCACGAACGACAGATGACAGCCCTGGAACTCGTCAGAAATGCCTGCCTCGCGGCTCATTTCCGCCAGGTCGTGCGTCGCCTTGACGGTGACGTCGAAGCCGTTCTCCCGCAGGTAATCGGCATAGCCCTCGCAGCAGCCGCATTGCGGGTTCTTGTAGAGCGTGACGCCCTTCTCGCCTGCCATGGCCGGGGCAGCGGCCCAGACGAAGCACGCAAGGGCAAGGGTGTTGAGGATGGTTCGCATTTCGGTTCTCCTTTCGAGAATTGGTCAGGCGACGCGGAAGACGCCCATCATCCCGGCGCCCTGGTGTTCGAGGATGTGGCAGTGGAGCATCCAGTCGCCGGGATTGTCGGCGACGAAGTCGATCTCCACCCGCTCGCGCGGCGACATCAGCACCGTGTCCTGCCACTCGCGGTGACGGGTCGGCTTGCCGTTCCGGGAAATCACCCGGAAGGAATGGCCGTGCAGATGGATCGGGTGATGCCAGGCCGTCGCGTTGGTCATCGCGATGACATGGCTCTTGTCCTGCGCAAGCGTCAGAATCGGGTCCATGACGTGGCCTTCCGCCGCGACTCCGTTGATGAACCAGATGCCGCCGGAATGCATCATGTTCATCATGCCCCCCAGGTTGCCCATCATGCCGCCCATCGCGCCGGAGGAATCCTCGCCCCTGTTCCCCATGCTGCCGCCCATCTCCTGCATGACGATGGCTCCCATCATGCCGCCGTTGAAGGTGACCTCGTGCCGGACGGCCGATGCAAGGTCCGGCTCCGGCAGCGGGTTGGGCGGGAGGGCGACAGGCCAGTCGGGAGCCGCCTGCCTGAGCGGATTATCGGCATAGGCTAGGTCGACCAGGCGGTATTCCAGGCCCTCGTAGAAGCGGTCGATCACGGAAACCCGGCTTCCGGCGTCAGCCGTCATGTCGAGGATGAGGTCGGCGCGCATCGCGGGCCCCAGCACGACCAGCCCGCCTTCCGGCGCATGCGGTTCCACTGGCTGCCCGTCCAGCGCAATGATGGCAGGCTGATGGTTCCCGAAGTCGAGGCCGAAAATGCGGGCGTTGGCGGCGTTGATCAGCCGCAGCCGGATGCGTTCTCCCTTTCGCACCTGAAAGACATCCGGCACGCGGCCATTGATCGTGACCGTGTTTCCGACCCGGCCGTTGTGCATCATGTCATGGCGGTTGCCGAAGTCTTCCCGCATCTCGGCGGTTTTGGTCAGCCGCCAGTCGGACAGCACCCATGTGACTTCGCGGTCGACCCGGATGGGATCGGCTTCCTCCACGATCAGCGAGCCGTAGAGGCCTCTGCCGACCTGCTCGAAACTGCGATGGTGCGGATGGTACCAGAAGGTGCCTGCGTCGACGGCATCGAACTCGTAGGCAAAGGTCTCGCCGGGCCAGATCGGCGCCTGCGTGAGGTGCGGCACGCCGTCCATCGCGTTCGGGACTCGCAAACCGTGCCAGTGCACCGTCGTCTCTTCGTTGAGTTTGTTCTCGACCGCCACCCGCAGGCGTTCTCCCTGGCGGATGCGAATTTCCGGACCGGGCAGGCTGCCGTCATAGCACCAGATGGGGGTATCGCCATGCGGCTCTGGCGCGATCTGGGCGCGTCCCGGTCCGGCGCGGATCCGGAACTCGCGAAGGCCTGCGGCGTCGGATCGCGGTGGAAGCACCACGCCCGCCGAAACGGCGGCGGCCGATGCGAGGAAGATTCGACGCGTCAGCGCCGGCACACGTGGATAGGGCATTGGATCAACCATTCCGGAATAGGCTTTTTTGACGCGCGGACGTAGCCGGGCGCGTCGACGGGTCGGTCGCGAGCGGATGCCGCGGCCGTGTCAGCTCAGGAAGGTGGTTCGGGGAGGATAGGGCTCAGGCGGACCGGTGCGGCCGTCGGACGGTTCTCCGGGAGGCAAGGATACGATACCGGCGAAATGCGGCAGCTCGGCCGCGGCAGGCGTGCAGATCGCGACAAGCGAGGTAACGCAGAACTGGTCGCATGCCGACGTCTGGCCGTCGTCGCCGGGACAGTCCTGGCAGTCGGGCATGTCGCCGTCCATCTCAGCCATCGACATCTTCAGGGACATGTCCGTCAAAGCCGCGGCATGCGCCGCCGTGCCGAGGGCGAAGGCCGCGAGGAAGACGACTGCGAGGATGCGGACGAACCTGCTCATTGGGTAGACAGTAGTCCTGGCTCTGCGCCCTGTCCAGATTCGGTCGCAGGTGAACCATGACCGCAGCAAACGGATGCCGACGGGAGGCGATTTGTTGCAGGCTGCCTTGGAATGTCTGACTAGGTTCCGGAAATGGTCTGGCGTGAGATTATAACCGCCTTTGGTGCCATTGCGCTGGCTTCTGGACCGCGGCGGCATTAAGCGGTCCGAGTAGCCTAAGACGCGAAGTCCGCTAGTTATGATTCTAGAGTGGGGCCGGCGCGGATCATGGAGCGTGCAATTGCGAGCTGCGCCTCGACCTCGGCGTTTCCTTTTGCGGGAGCCGCGCCGCCTTCACTGAGTTGGAAGCGGCTGTGGAAGGGCCTCCAGCATGCCGGCGAGGCGCCCAAGGAGATGAAGAAGCGGCCGACGATGCAGTGGGTTAAGCCGGGTTCACTAGCGTCACGCACCGCTGTCACGGCAAGAGCAATTCGCACTCCGAGTTCCTCGTGTCGTCAGGCAGTTATCCATCCGGCCCTAGGCTCAAAACCCAACGGAAGATCAGTTGACTTTGGGCCGCAACGGCTCATCCTTGACTTGTTGGCCTACCTTTCCGACCAACTTTTGATAGGGAGGAAGCAATGGAATCCGTCAATCGTAGATCCACATTTGCACTCGGTCTTACAGTAGCCGCGACGCCACTGATCGCTTGGGCGACCCCAGCAGCCGCACAGACTTACGGCCCCGATGAGGGCAAGGAGATCGGCCCCGGTGTCAGAGTTGTAGCGCTTGGTGAGCGGGCTTCGGTCATACCAGCTTATAAAACGGTCATGCTACGCGATGTTGTTATCCAACCCGGGGCGAAGACGCCGGACAACATGATGACGAACGACATGCTCTGCCACATGACTGAGGGAGAACTTTCGGTCGTTCACAATAAAGAAAAGTTCACAGTCAAGAAGGGCGATGTTTGGGCCTGCGCTAAAGGCGCTACTACAGAAGGCACCCAGAACACGAGCACTGCGGTCGCGATCATGCGGGTCATCGATTTGATGCCCGCATGAGGTAAGCGATGGGTGGAAGTGCGGCTATGGCTGCCCTAAAGAGATGCCGGAGCGCGTATCTGTCGTGGTGGGGAACGTCCAACGACGGGCCGCCTTCCATCCCGGTCATTGTCGATCACCGGCTGATTGAGTTTTGACCCTAGTCCCTCGACAGCTGCTTGATCTGTTTTCTGATTTCCTTGGTATCGCCGCGCGAACCGATGGCGATGATCGCCAGTTGTTCGGCCAGTTCGCGGCGGCGGCGCAGCGGGCGAACAGCAGATCTCCCCGCGTCAAGCCGGCCCCGAGCATGCAGTCGACGACCGCCTGAAAGCCAGGCTCCATCGCCTCCTCGGAGGACTCGCCCGAGGGCTATCCCCAGACCCCGGCCTACAAATGGTGGAACTGGCACGACAGCTACGCCGCGGATCCGGCAGCCGACAAGAAGTGGGCCGAGGTGTCGGAGGCCGGAGAGGCGGCGTTCCGGGAGGCGAGCACGAAGCAATGAGCCAGACCTGTTCGGGTGCGATCGACGGGCGGCGACGGTTGGCCTGAGAGGCTCAGATCGCGCCGCCGCCATTCATGCCGACTTGACGATCGACAATGTGCGTTTGTAGGTGGCCGGTTTCGTGCGGAAATTCGCGGCGGGAGCAGGTCGGCCGACGTGAAAGCCCTGGATCTTATCGATGTCGAATTCGCGGATAAGGGCCAGTTGCTCGTCGGTTTCCACCCCCTCGACCAGGATTTTATGGCCGCGATTTCGCACCAGGGCAATGATGTCTTGCAGCATCGCCTTGCCCCTTGGGGTGCCGCAGTCATGCAGGAACGAGCGGTCGATCTTCACCATATCGAAATCGATGAGACGAAGCCATGAGAGGCCCGCGAAGCCCGTCCCGAAGTCGTCAAGCCATACCCTGACCCCCAGCAGCTTCAGGTCGCTGATGCAGCGCAGAACGTCGGAGTGCATCTCCATCTCCAGCCCTTCGGTGATTTCGAGGGCCAGCCTGCTGCCGGCGACGCCGGTCTCGCTCAAAATCGTCGCAACCGAAGCTGCGAAGCCGGGCGTCTTGAGCTGAATTGGAGAGACGTTGACGCTGACGACACGGACGTGATCGTCCGCCAAGAGCTCGGTGCACACTGTCCTTATGGCCCAGCGCCCGAGCTCCAGGACCGCGCCGGTTCGTTCCGCAACAGGAATGAACAGGCTCGGCGGAACCGATGTACCGTCCAGCATTTTGAGGCGCATCAGAGCCTCGACGGCTTCAACCCGGCCAGACGCCACGTTCTGGATCGGCTGGTAGACGAGTGAAACGAGATCCTGGCCGATCGCGATCTTCAGCAAAGCCGCAATGTTCTCGCTCTCGTCGCTGCTCTGGGGATCGTTTGGATCGAACAGCCAGGTACAATTGCGACCGCCTGCTTTCGCCAGATAGAGCGCACGATCGGCCTCGTGGACGATCTTCTCCAGCTTGGCGCCAGTCTGCGCCCTGGTGAAGGCAGCGCCGACGCTCACCGTCACCACCGAGGTGCCGTCTCTGCGCTGCTGGTGGGGAAGCGCGAGGTTCTCCACCGTGCTTCGAATGGCTTCGGCAAGACCTGCGACCTGTTCCCTTTTCTCCATGCGAGCCAGGACAATGAATTCTTCCCCGCCGTAGCGGCCGATTGAGCCATTGTGCTGCTTGATCATTTCGGCAAGGGCATTGGCGACAAGTATCAGGCAGCGATCGCCTTCCTGATGTCCGTAGTAGTCGTTGAACCTTTTGAAGAAGTCCACGTCGATGAGGATCGCCACAAAACCGCTGCCATGCCTTTGCCAGTCGCTCCAGTAGTCGCGCAGCTTCTCGTCGATCGCACGCCGATTCTCCAGACCGGTAAGCGGATCGGTTCTCGACAGATTCAAGAGCGCCTGTCCGCGCTCGGTGGCCTCCTTGTGCTGGATTTTAGCTTCCAAGGCGTTCAGGAAGACGTTGTAACGTTCCTCGTTTAACCTCCAGTTTACATACGACGTGAATATGAAGCACGAAATGTAAAAAATTCCTAGTACTATTTTGTATGTTAGCGTAGAAGGTACGAAATAGTTCACCGTGTATAGTACACACAAAATTATAGCAGAAGTTACGATGGATAGATTAAACCTGAATGTGAAGAAAAGATTGGCGCCCATCATGAAGATAGTACCGAAGACCATATAATAAGAGACGCTTTCCTTGTCCGCGGCCATAACCGCTGGGGACAACCAACCAACATAGCCAAAGATGATGGCTGCGGCGCAAGTCACGTCAATCCATTCCGTTCCGACCCCCCGGCGAAGTTGTGCTTCCAGGGTCAACAGCGCAGTCACTCCGACCGCGAAGCGCGCCGTGATCGTATAGAGTGCCACATCCGGAATCAGCAGCAGATCCGTTGCCGAAAACATGAGATAGATGGCGACGGCGATCCAAAGCCCCGGCCTGGCGTCCATCCTTCGCTTCGCCTGGCCTTCCTCCCAGTAGAGGCTGCGGAGTTCGTCGGACCGTCGCTCGTAGCGCCGCTCAAGCGGTTCCGCATGGGCCATATCGGCCAATGCGGATGACGCGTATTCGTTCGTCACCCTAAGCCCCATTTGAACGGGGCTTTGTATGCCGAACTCATTTCTAGCTTCTACCCCCACGCCGGCCGACTCCTCAGGCGCGACAGCGAATTGCGGCGCCTCGCAAGCAATATGCAGTCGCGCATATAGGTTTGGGTTAACTCGTATCTGGAATCCGACCCGCAAGGCGTCCAAAAAACCAGCATGGTTGGCGGGAATTTAACGACACCGCTAAAATGCCTGACATGTGTCTTGGCAAAGATAAAATTTTACGCAATATGTAACGATATCTAGTTAAATGTGATTATGGAGTTCTGCGGTGGCAACCATCCTCGATGGCAAAAGTTTGATTACTGCCGAGATGATCGCCGCCAGTCTCCCTCAAAAAAAGCTCGAGCCTCATAGCGAAGCGTTCGAAACCGCTCGCGTCGAGCTTGCGCTCATTCTCCACACCACACACCAGCAAATCGAGCAACGAAAGGACCCCGCCGAGATCATTCGTCGTGTGACGTCGTACCTCAGCGCGACGCGTTCCAAGGTTCATCCCGACGTCTGGCAGGCATTGATACCGGTGGTGCAGAACCACCCGGTCCTGGAGTACTTTCTTGAGGATCCGCTCACGCGGTGGTCCCATGACAAGCCCAGAGGTTATTCCGGCGACGCGCAGTTGCTCGACTACATCTATTGCGATCCGCACGTGGCGGAGAGCGTGGCAAACGCCTCGGAGATCGGCAAGGCGCTCTACATGCATACCAAGGATGTGCCGTCGTCCATCGCGGCACGGGAACGGCGTGATCTTCTGACCCGCTATGTCGATAAGATTGCGACCAGGAATGGACCGCAAACCGAGGTCCTGGCGATTGCGGCCGGCCATTTAAGGGAGGCCAATCGCTCGGCCGCATTACAGGAGGGCCGTCTCAAACGCTGGGTTGCACTCGATCAGGACCCTCAGAGCGTTGGATTGATCACGCGCGACTTCCAGGATACTGCGGTAGAGGCGATCGACGGCTCGGTGCGAACCGTGCTCACGCGGGGCCACAAGCTTGGCAAGTTCGACTTCATCTACGCCTCCGGCCTTTACGACTACCTTGCGCACAACGTCGCCGTGAAGCTCACGAAAACCTGCCTGCAGATGTTGAAGCCGAACGGGACCTTCCTGTTTGCGAACTACGCAGAAGGCAACCCTGACGCCGGGTATTGGGAGACGTTCATGAACTGGGTGTTGCTGCTGCGGTCGGAGGCCGATATGTGGAACGTCATCAATGCCAGCGTCGACCGAAACACCGTCGAGGCGCAGGTGTTCTTTGGCGAGAACCGCAACGTCCTGTACGGCGTCATCGAAAAGCGCGGATAGCGAGCGCCTGGGCTGCGAGCTTGTCGGCGGTTGTCGGTTCTAATCCCCGAACGCTGCCCTTAACGTCTCGAATGGCGCCAGCGCGCCGCGCACCTGGACGACTGCGGCGGCGACGCGATGCGCGCGCAACACGGCCGCGGTCGGGGCATGGCCGGCAAGCCGGGCGGCGAGATAGGCGCCATTGAAGGAATCGCCGGCGCCGGTGGTGTCGACCGGGGCGGCGACATGCACGGCCGGAACGGGTTGCGGGGTCCCGTTTGCGGCGATTAGCGCCGGCTCCTCGCCGTTCTTGATGACGACTTCGCCGACCAGCTTTCGCATCCGTTCCGCGGTTTTCTGCGGCGCTGCGTCGCCGAACAGCATCTGCTCGTCGGGAAAGGTCGGCAGCGCGATGTCGGTGACTGCCAGCGCATCGAGGATCGCGGTCTGTGCTTCGTCGCGCCGGCGCCACAGCCGCGGCCGATAATTGGGATCGAAGGCGACAAGCGAGCCGTCGGCGCGCGCCTTGGCCACCGCCGCCAAAAGTGTCTTGCGCGCGGCGTCGTCCAGAATTGCCAAAGTGATTCCGGAAAAGTAAACAAGCGCCTGATTTTCAAGGCTTTTCGCCAAAGCGGCCGCGTCGGAGGCAAGCTGCCTCGCGGCGGCGTCGCCGCGCCAGTAGGTGAAGGAGCGTTCGGCGCCGGTCAGCGTGATTGCATAGAGGCCGGGCCGGGCGCCTAGTATAATCGGGCTGGCGCCGATGCCGATGCCGTTTTGCGCGAAGAAATCGATCTGGTCGCGCGAGAACGGGTCGTCGCCGAAGGCCGACACATAGGTCGCCGGCCGGTCACCGCTCAGCGCATGCAGCGCCCACAGCGTATTGAATGTGTCGCCGGCAAAGCCCATGCGCCAGTTCGGCTTGGCCTGGCCTGAAAGCTCGAGCATGCATTCACCGATCGATGCGACGCCGTTTCCTGCCATGTATCTCTCCTGGTGCATGTCGCCCACAGCTTGCGCGGCGGTTTTGGGATAACGACATGCACAAAACCAAAGACCGGTGCTGTAGCTTTTTGCGGGCGGCAGCGCCATGCTTGGCGGCAGCGGATTTTGCGCCGGCGGCGTTTTCTCAGCGGCGCGGCGGGACGCGATCCGCTCAGTGAGACGTTATTTCTGGAAGAGGAACCGGTTTGGCATCGTTATGGCGCTACGTTCTGGCAGGTCTTGGTCTGGCTGCCTTGCTGGCCGGCATTCTCGCCGCCGTCTATATGACCGCGCCGCAAGCGCCTCGGCTCGCCGGCTCCGAGATTGCCCGTTCGAAAGAGACGGCGAACGGCCTGTTTTTAGCCAGTTTCGAGCCGGAGCGGGGCGTTGTCCGTCAAGGCGAGCTGCAATCCTGGCTGCTGACCCTGAAGACAAATGCGGGCACCCCGGTGGAGGGCGCTGCGATCTCGATATCCGGCGGCATGCCGCAGCACAGGCACGGTCTGCCAACCAGCCCGCATGCGACCGATTATCTGGGCGATGGCCGCTATCGCATCGGCGGGGTGAAATTCACAATGAGCGGATTGTGGCAACTGCATTTCGCCATTTCCGCGGCGGCCGGATCCGACACGGTGGTCTTCAATGTGCTGCTCTGAGCGCTGGAGCAAGATGAACCGCTTTCCGCGACTTTTCGCGCTGCTGGCGATGGCTGTGCTTGCCGGCTGCGGCAAGCCTGAGTTTTCCGATGCCGAAAAGAAGACCATCGCCTCGCTGGCGCTGTCAGCCCTGCCGCCGCTGAAAACCGACACCACCAACCGCTTCGCCGACGTGCCGGCTGCCGCCGCGCTCGGCGCGACGCTGTTTTTCGACGCCGGGATGAGCGGCGACGGCAAGGTTTCCTGCTCGACCTGCCACAAGATCGACCGGCAGTTCCAGGACGATCTGCCGCGAGCGGTCGGTGTCGGCCGCACCAACCGGCGCACCATGCCGCTGGCCGGTGTTGCACATGACGCATGGTTCTTCTGGGACGGGCGGCGCGACAGTCTCTGGGCGCAGGCGCTGGCGCCGCTGGAAAATCCGCTGGAGCAGGCCGGCAACCGCGCCGCCTACGCGCATTACATCCAGGCGCGATTCGGCGAGCGCTACGAGCGCATCTTCGGGCCGCTGCCCGACCTTTCAAATGTGCCGGCCAATGCCAGTCCGCTCGGCAGCGATGCCGAGAAGGCTGCCTGGAATGCCATGTCCGGTGCGCAAGCCGAGGACGTCAACCGCGTCTTCGCCAATATCGGCAAGGCGATCGCCGCCTTCGAGCGATCGATCGCGCCACCGCAGACGCGCTTCGACCGGTTCGCCGCCGCTTTGGATACCGGTATACAGGCGCCGCAAGGCGACGATGCCTTGTCGCCCGAAGAAATCCTCGGGCTAAAGCTGTTCATCGGCAAGGCCAATTGCGTGACCTGCCATAACGGGCCGCGTTTTACGGACGGCGGTTTTCACAACACCGGCGTGATGTCGGTGGCGAACCTGCCGCCGGATCGCGGCCGCATAGACGCGGTGCGCCAAGTCGAGGCCGATCCGTTCAACTGTTTCGGCGCGTTTCGCGATGGCGACGCCGGCGCCTGCGGCGAGCTGCGCTTCATGGTCAAGGCCGGGCCGGAACTCGTGCGCGCCTACAAGACGCCGTCGCTGCGCGGCGCCGCCACCCGTCCGCCCTACATGCATGCCGGGCAGTTTTCCTCGCTCGAGGAGGTTGTGGCGCATTATTCGAAGGCGCCGGCGAGTGTCGAGGGTGTATCCGAGGTCCACCCGCTGCAGCTTTCGGACCGCGAGCGCGCGGCGCTGGTGGCGTTCTTGAAGACGCTGGCGGAGTGAAGGGACTCAGCTGCTCGGTAGCGATCCTTCGCGCCCCCCTCTGTCCTGCCGGACATCTCCCCCACGAGTGGGGAGATTGGCTGCCCCTCGGCTTTCGCCAATTTTCAACATTCAAGAAAAGGGGCACTGTCGCCGAAGCCGCCGATCTCCCCCAAGTGGGGAGATGTCCGGCAGGACAGAGGGGGCGCTGTCCCGCCGACGTCAATGCATCAGCGCTTTACTACCGGTCCTTGA
>NZ_JBVVPV010000052.1:0-44080 GCF_055811735.1 Mesorhizobium sp. WSM4850
GTTCCAGTCGGTCCCGCCGACCAGGACGGCGCCCCAGCCGGCCGCGCCGGTCGATCCGAACGCCGTGGTCGCCACGATCAACGGCCAGTCGCTGACCGAGGCAGATCTTGCGCTTGCCGAAGGCGAGTTGTCGCAGCAGTTCGCGCAGATGCCGCCCGAACAGCGCCGCGCCGCAGCCCTTTCGGCAGCGATCGAAATCAAGGTCATGGCCGCCCAGGCGGTCACCACCGGCCTCGACAAGGATCCCGACTTCCAGCGCCGCATGGCGTTCCTGCAGCAGCGCGCCCTGCATGGCGAAATGGTCGAGAAGGATGTCGTCGGCAAGATCACCGATGCCGAGGTTCGCGCCCGCTACGACCAGGAAATCGCCAACACGCCGCCGGCCAACGAGGTCCATGCCCGTCACATCCTCGTGAAGACGAAGGAAGCGGCCGATGCGATCATCAAGCAGCTCGATGGCGGCGCCGATTTCCAGAAACTCGCCAACGAGCACACCAGCGATCCGAGCGGCAAGACCAGCGGCGGCGATCTCGGCTGGTTCGGACCCGGTCAGATGGTGCCGGAATTCGACAAGGCGGTGTTCGCGCTGGCGGTCGGCAAGTACACCGAGCAGCCGGTGCAGTCGCAGTTCGGCTGGCACGTCATTCAGGTCGAGGACAAGCGCGCCAAGCAGCCGCCGGCCTTCGACCAGGTCAAGGATCAGGCCCGTCAGGCAGTCATCCGCGACAAATACATCGCGCTGGTCAAGTCGCTGCGCGCCCAGGCCAAGGTCGAGATCCCGGACGAGAAGCTGAAGAAGACGGTCGACGCGCTGGAAAACACGAAGTAGGCGAGGGCGAGGCTAGGGCAGTCGGTTCTTCCCTTCTCCCACAACAAGGGGAGAAGGGAAGCGCGGCGCCGAGATCGCCCTATCCTACGATGCGTCGACGCCTTGAACGCTGCCGGATCGCCGGCGGCGAGTTCCCCGGTGGAGCTATGCCCTTCAACAGATAGCCAACCGCCTTGCGCAGCGTCGTTTCGTCTTCGTCGAGGCGATTGGTCAAAAGATGCGTCCAGGCAAACGAGGCGACCAGGTCGGCGACGAGCGTGGAATCGACGTCGGCCGCGACTTCGCCTCTTGCCTTGGCGCGTTCGATCATCTGGCCGGAATGGGCATGGCGTCCTTTGGTGTATTCGGCAAGCACGGCGGCCACGGTCGCGTCCGACTGCGCCTCGGCGATCAGCGATCTGAAGATGCTGCCTGACGATGTTTCGCGCCAGTGCGAGAACAGGCTTTTGAGGAAGCCGACGAGATCGTCCTCGAGGTTGCCAGTATCGGGATAGTCGACGCGCTTTAGCCGCTGATAGACGTCGAACAGCAAGGCGGCCTTGCTCGGCCACCAGCGATAGATTGTCGGCTTTCCCGCACGCGCCCGCCGCGCCACCGCTTCGATCGAGAAGCCGGAATAACCGGCCTCGACCAGAACTGCCTCGGCGGCGTCGAGAATGGCGTCGGCGCTGTCGGGGTTGCGCCGCGCGCCGATCGACCTGCGCCCCCGATCCAGCCCCATCCTGTTTTCCTTCGATGCTTTTTCGTCGGCAGATCGTACACGCTCTCTCGACGAAACGAAACGGTCCGTTTCGCGCAACTGAGCGTTTCGTTTCGATGAGAAAGGGCATGTGCCCAACCATCAAACGCCCTTGCGCCGGCGCCCGCTATCGGGCAAACCGGCGTTCCCGTTGCGTTTTTCCCGCCCGAGGTCTTCATGTCAGCCACGATTTCGCCGCTTGCGCCGAAGAAATATCCCAAAATGCCTGACATCGAGGGCGTCCGCATCGCCACAGCCGAGGCCGGGATAAAGTACAAGAACCGCACCGACCTGCTGACCATGGTCTTCGATGCCGGCACCACGGTCGCCGGCGTGTTCACCAAGTCGAAATGCCCGTCGGCGCCGGTCGATTTCTGCCGGCAGAATCTTTGCGCCGGCAAGGCGCGCGTCCTGGTCGTCAATTCCGGCAATGCCAATGCCTTCACCGGCAGTAAGGGCCGAGCCTCCACGGTAATGACCGGCGAAGCTGCGGCCAAGGCTGCGGGCTGCACGCCGGACGAGGTGTTTCTGGCCTCGACCGGCGTCATCGGCGAGCCGCTGGATGCCGGCAAGTTCGGCCATTTGCTCGCCGGACTGGTCAAGGACGGCAGGCCGGACCTGTGGACCGAAGCCGCCAAGGCGATCATGACCACCGACACCTATCCGAAACTGGCGACCGCGACGGTAAAACTCGGCGACGCCGACGTCACCATCAACGGCATTGCCAAGGGCGCCGGCATGATCGCGCCCGACATGGCAACGATGCTCTCCTTCATCGCCACCGACGCGCCGATCGCAGCCCCCGTGCTGCAGGATCTTTTGTCGCGCGGCACCGCCATGACGTTCAATGCGGTCACCGTCGACAGCGACACCTCGACCAGCGACACGCTGCTGATGTTCGCCACCGGCACGGCCGCCCGACGCGGCGCGCCTGATATCACGAATGCCGGCGATGCGCGCCTCGGCGCCTTCCGCCGCGCGCTCGGCAAGGTGCTGAAAGCGCTGGCACTGCAAGTGGTGCGCGACGGCGAGGGCGCGCGAAAACAGGTCGAGGTCACCGTCACCGGCGCGAAATCGGCCCGCTCGGCCAAGCGCATCGCGCTGTCGATCGCCAATTCGCCGCTGGTCAAGACGGCGGTCGCCGGCGAAGACGCCAATTGGGGCCGCGTCGTCATGGCCGTCGGCAAGGCCGGCGAACCGGCCGACCGCGACCTGCTGTCGATCTGGTTCGGCGACATCAGGCTGGCGCATCAGGGCGAGCGCGACGCCGCCTACTCCGAGGAGGCGACGTCGGCCTACATGAAGCGCGACGAGATCCGCATCCGTGCCGATATCGGCATCGGCCGCGGCAAGGCGACGGTGTGGACTTGCGACCTCACCAAGGAGTATGTCGCCATCAACGGCGATTATCGGAGTTGATGGCGTTGGTTTCCAGACATTCGGCAAGCGTGCTTGCCATCGTGCGCCGCTACGAGGCGGCCGGCTTTCGCGCCTGGCCGGCGGCGGCCGTGCATTATGACGGCACCTGGGTGGTGCGGCTGACGGCGGGCCATCCGGCCAAGCGGCTGAATTCCGTCAACCCGCTCGATCCGGGCGACATCCAGCACATTGCCGATCGCATCGGCCGCGCCAGCCGCCGTTTCGACGCCTATGGCCGGCCGCTGACCTTCCGCATATCGCCGCTGTCGGGGCCGATCCTTGCCAAACATCTCGACAGCGAGGGCTGGAGCACATTCGACGAATCGCTGGTGATGCGGCTGCCGCTGGCGGACGCCCAGCTCGATGCCGCCATGGACCAGATCCCGCTGAAGGACATCAGCCGCTTCATCGGCGCGGCGCTCAAGGTAAGCGGCTCGGATGTGTCTCTGCGGCCGGGCCTGTCGGAGATCATCGGCGCCATCCAGCCGGAAGCCGGGCTGTTCGCGCTCGAAGACGGCACCGAGCCGCTGGCGACGCTGATCTGCGTCCATGACGGCGATCTTGCCGGGCTGTTCGAGATCGCCACCGACAAATCGGTGCGCAACCAGGGCCATGGGGGGCACATCATCCTGTCGGCGCTGAAATGGGCACGGCTGCGCGGCGCCGGGGAAGCCTGGCTGCAGGTCGAGGCCGACAACGCGCCGGCGCTGGCGCTTTATCGTTCGCTCGGGTTCGACGAAGTCTATCGTTACCATTATCGCCGGCCGCCCGGCGCATGACCGGCCCGCACCCTGTCGGCAAGCGCCTGCTCCTGGTCGCAGCCTGCGCGCTGGTCGATACCGACGGCCGCGTGCTTCTGGCGCAGCGCCCCGAAGGCAAGCAACTGGCCGGCCTGTGGGAGTTTCCGGGCGGCAAGGTCGAGCCCGGCGAGACGCCGGAAGAATGCCTCATCCGCGAATTGTACGAGGAGATCGGCATCGAAACCGATATTCCCTGCCTGGCGCCGTTCACCTTCGCCAGCCATTCCTACGATGATTTTCACCTGCTGATGCCGCTGTTCGTCTGCCGTCGCTTCCGCGGCATCGCGCAGCCGAAGGAGGGGCAGGTGCTGAAATGGGTGCGGCCGCGCCAGATGCGCGATTTTCCGATGCCGCCGGCCGACGCGCCGCTGATCCAGTTCCTCATCGATCTTCTGTGATTTTGCCCTCCGAGACATAGACAACGTTAATGGAAGATTTATCTGGCCGTGAAAAAATGACGGCAGAAATCGAAGGAAGGTCGTGTCCAGGCCTTCGCCGGAGGGCGGTTGCATGAGCCTCGACAGGGACTGGGATTCGATCCGACCCGACCGCAGCTTTAGGGCTGCCGGCATGGGAATATTGCGGATCACGCTTTTGTTCGGCTCGGCCGCGGTGGCGCTGGCCCTGATCGCCACGCCCTTGCTCGACAACCGGACGCGATCAGCCCGCGACGATTTTGCCGGCGGCCTCGACAGGATGAGCACAGGGTCGGTTGAAAGCACGGGTTCGATTGGAAGCACGGGCTCGACCGGCCGTCGTGATACCTACACGCTGCGCAGGAGCGTGCTGCAGCCGCTGCCCACTTCGATCTGCGTGATACGCGACAATGGCCAGCGCAGCGGCGACTGCTGACACCGGCCAAAGCGGTGCTTTCATCGCCTGTTAAGCCTGTGTCATTAACCTTTCTTAACAGGTCCGCGCTAGGGTTCCGGCAAGCGGGATCGAGGGCCATGAAAACATTGGTGCAACGATTTTGGGAAGACAAGACCGGCGCGACGGCTGTCGAATATGGGCTGATCGTGGCCGTGCTGTCGCTTACCATCGTAGGCGGCGTCGGCAAGGTCGCCGACGCAATCACGTGGCTGTTCAGCGACAATGCCAGCAAGCTTGTGAAGGCTTTCGCGCAGTAACCGACCAGCCGCGTCCATAATAAACCGGTCAGCGCCGGCCGGGATTTTCCAGGATTGTCTTCAGCGACAGTTTTGCCGAGCCCGGCTTCAGCGGTTTTTGCTGCGAGGCGTCGGGCGCCCAGCCTGACATCCAAACGATCGGAAAACTCGCCCTGACGCGGCCATCGGCATCCGAAAATCGTTCGGCATAGATTTCGGCGGCGCGGGCAAACAGCTTTCGTGTGGCCGGTCGCCTGCTGCGGTCGATGAGCGCGCTGGTCTCGCCCATCGCCCGCAGGTCCGCCATCAGGCCGAACAGGGAATCGTAGCGCACCGTCACCGTCTCGACGTCGGCGACGGGCAAGGCCAGACCGGCGCGTTGCAAAAGCGCGCCGGCGTCGCGCACGTCGGTGAACGGGATGACGCGCGGGCTGGCGCCGCCGTAAAACTCGGTCTCGGCGGCGAGCAGGCATTCGCGCAGCTCGGAAAGCGTGCCGGCGCCGGCAAAAGCGCCTAGGAAGAGACCGTCCGGCTTCAGTGCGCGGCGGATCTGCACCAGCATGCCGGGAATGTCGTTCATTGCCTGAAGCGACAAAAGCGACACCGCGAGGTCGAGGCATTCCGGCTCGAATGGCACGGTCTCCAACGGCGCCACCAGTCCTGCGGCATCGCCCCCCGCCCCGTCGCCCAGGAAAGCCGCATCCGCCTCGACGCGCACGATGTCCGCCACCTTGCCGCTTGTCGCGAGCACGTCGACTGCCGCCGGCGTCTGGCAAAACAGGACGGCCGCCCTGTCGAATTTGCGTTCCACTGCGCCCAGCCGGTCGGCGAGTTCCTCGGCCGCCCGCCGCATCAGGAAGTCCGCGCCGGCAGCCGGGCTGGCGAGGGCCCGGCGCTTGTGCGCCAGCCAGAGAGAAGTATCGACTATAGGTTGCAACTGACAGTTCCTGGTTTCCGCACTCTGATATAGGGTGGCGGAGAAAGAACCACGTGGCCGATCCAATGCCGGATATCAAGAGTGTCGCTCGAAAGGCGTTGGACTGGCCGGCGCGCATCCTGTTTCCGCCGGTTTGCGCCGGTTGCCGACGGCATGTCTCGCAGCCCGGCGTGCTGTGCGGCGCCTGCTGGCCGAAACTCAGGCTTCTGGAGCGGCCATGGTGCCCGGTGATGGGCACGCCATTCACCCATCATATGGGCGAGGGGTTCCTGTCGGCCGAGGCGATCGCCGACCCGCCGCCCTTCGAGCGGGCACGGGCCGCGGTCGCTTACTCAGGGGTCGCCCGCCAGATGGTGCAAGGGCTGAAATACCAGGACCGCACCGATCTGGCGCCGTGGATGGCGCGCTGGATGCTGCGCGCCGGTGCCGAACTGATCGCGGAAGCCGATGTGGTCGTGCCGGTGCCGCTGCACTGGCGGCGCTTTTGGCCTTTAAGTGCTTGATTTACATACATCAATGTCATTATTACCATATCGCTAAACATAGCGAGCGTGGTTGACAATATGGACAAACACAAAAAACCCCGCGCAAGGCGGGGCTTTGTCGTTGGCTATGGCCCCGTAGCGGTCAGGCGGCGCAGCCATCGTAAACCGCGAACTTCTCGGACGGACTTTTTACTGACATGCAATCGGCGAACGCATCCGCAGCCCACTGGCTAGGTGCTCGCCACCATTCCACCGGCCGATCCCTCTCATCTAAGCGAGCTACCATCGATCCCAAGTATTTGCCCCGGTTGGCGTTAACTGTCTGCCCGCGCATCTGATTCTCCTCGTTGCGTTATGGCTATCAACCGAATATGTTGATACGCCTGACGCAAACAAGCGTCAACAGAAAATGTTGATACAATGACACCTGCCCAATGCCGTGCCGCACGAGCGCTTCTCGATTGGACGCAGCCGCGACTGGCCGACGCAGCGAAACTAGGCCTGTCGACCGTTGTCGATTTTGAGAAACAGCGGCGGCATACAATTTCAGAGGATGCCAAGACGGCCATCCGTACCGCCATCGAGGCGGCCGGCGTCGAGTTCATCAATCACAGCGGCGTCCGGCTGAAATAAAGGACGCGCCCCTATTACCAAATTCAGGGCGCGCCCTGACGTCGAGCGTCAACGTCGGTTCTCGCTTACCAGCGCATCCGATCCGATGCGCCACCCGCAAGATAGATCGCATTGCCTCTCGCGGCAACTCGACTTCCGCCCCGTCGCGCCCTCCAGACATATTAGCAACAACTTGACTAAAATGCCGCCCGCACCAGACTCAATTCCATGGTGCGGGCAATAGGCATTGGGGACGTGGTTGCAATCACTGCCACAGTCAGGCGGAGGGTCACGGACGACGTCGTAAGCGTCTCTCTCCCAAGCTACAATTTCCCGCATTCAATCCGGGATACATCTAAGGTCAAGCGAGGCCAGCAGATCGAGCTTACCGGCGAAGTCACGCGCATAGACGAGGAGGGCGGCAGGGTGACAATAGCCATGGGACCGCCTGTGACAGTCGACATCGACAAGGTGAAGCTAATCGAGAAGTACAGGCCACCGAAGCGCAAAAAGCCGTTGCGCGATATGGTGGACTAAGCGCCGCCTTTCGGCGCCGATCTGCCTGGCCCTGTTTAGGGAGGAGTCCAATCGGATTGGGATCTGTTTTCGATGCAAATCGAGAAGCCTTCCGGAATGTTGTTTAATTGGCGCCTCTCTTGCGTTGCCTCGTCAAATTCATAGAGAAAGTACTCACAACTCTGGGGATTAGGATTCTTGTCGCCGACCACTATCGTGGCGACGTCCGCAAATTGGTGATCCTTAATAGTGAAGGTGCATTCCCAGTCAATGTTAAGCTCCTTTCCCAGGAGCAGACAGTACTGTCTCAGCGTATCGACAAGATCAAACTCGCCGGATCTCCCGCTTTTGGCCCAAATGGCCGTTCGGAAAAAGCGATACTGCTTCCCTTTGACATCGAATTCGATCGCAGTTTGAAAGGAGGTCTGGCGGGATGGCTCCCTTAGCGTGCCGTGTTTGATCGAGTCGGCTGCGTCTTTCATTATTGTGTGTAAAGCAGCCAATTGCCCGGTTGTGGGTGGAGGATGCCCCGTTGCTTCATGGAAGTGAGCCGCCTGGACCGCCAGGTTAGTTGCCATTGTGAGGACATCACTTGCACCCGGTTCAATGATGATATTCGCAGCTGCCCGGTGAATAAGGTCCACGAGCGGGTCTCCGAGTTGGTGCTTGAACTTCGCCGCCAGCAACGCGTTCGACATGGTTCCCCCCGTAACTCCATAACTTGTAGCGCTAAGCCGCCAAGTCAGCGGCACGCGCCCGCATGTGCATCCTGAGCGCGATAAGATCTGGCGCGGTCGGGATATACGGCAGATGCATGTAGTCGGCCAACTTTCCGTTGAACCAGCTGTCTTCGGTGTTCGTGTAGTACCCGATGCGATAGGCGCTGACGTCGCTTGGCGCGGCTCCGGAAGTTCCCGTTATCGTGTCCGACACCGACTCCGTGCCGAGCAGATCGTGTATCGTCACAAGATCGTTTGTCCAGTCGAAGACGGCAGCCGCGGCACACCATCCGTCTACCCGCACCGGGTCTGGTATGGACACGATGGTTACTGTGCCTGCTGTGGTGCGTAGAGCGCGGGCCTGCAAGGCACCGGAGGCGTCCTCGCGCAGCATGGCGCGGTTGCTAGTGGTGGCGAGGGAAGCCTGCGCGATAATCTCGCGCGGCTTCGCTGGGAGGAAGCCATCCGTCACCTTCCACAGCGCCGCGAAAGTGTACTGGCCGGTGTTCAAGCCACCGAAACCAAAAGTTCCCATGGTGTACCCAGTAGGAGCCACCACAAGCGTTTTATCGAACGTAGCGACATTTACACCGTTCACAGCCTCGACGGCGGCGCAGTTCTGGTTGCTGGTTGCACCATAGAGTTGACCGCCGATCATATTGACGAACTCGTCTATCATGCCACTGGCAATAGTGACGTTGTCGGCGTTGAGCCTAATGCCCCCCGCTGACAGGAACCGGAATTTAGCGCTTGTCGGCAATCCCGCAGGAGCGGCCGCGTCCTTATTCAGGTGCAGAATCCGAGTGGTCATATGAACGTGCTCCTGAAAGCAGACAGATCGATGGTGATCCTGTCGGCGTTGGTGTTGTAGAACATCGCATACCCGCCGCGCGCGCCACTGCCGCGCCAGTAGGATACTCTGGAGGTAAGCTCCTCCTTGACTGCGGAACTCTCCCAATATTGCCTAGCATGACCCTCGGGCCTGGCGATTTTGCCTTCTGCTCTGTCGATCGTGAGTGTGTCCCAATCGTCCACACCCTGCCTTGTGCAGAGCACCAGGTCGCCGTAGGTAAGCCACCAGCGAGCCGCCAAGATCTCTGTCGGGCGATCGGTAAGGCACGCCCCGGCAACATAACTGGACGTTCCCGCTCCAGCCACGTACTCACCATCTAACGAGACCTCCTCCTGTATCTTCCCCCCGCACCCACAGACAGTCTCAATGGTGGTGGCATCGGTGGCCGGGTTGTAAGTGGCTATCTTGTAGTCACCGGTTATGGAGGAGATGCCAACGGTTGGAAAATCGGCGTAGAGAAAGCGCACCAATCCGTCATCGTACTCGCGGGCATCAAACAGCCTAAGTCTGCGATCTCCTGTGGCAGTGGCGATCACGGTCACGTCGGCATCGTCGAGGATGTCGATAGGCGTCACCTCGGCGGTAATGTCTGCTGATATAACCGTACCGTCCCCAGCAACCAGAGACCAATCCCACAGCAGCTTGGCGAGAGTGATCTTTTTAGCCCCAGCCACCGTAGGGTGCCGCACTGAGGCAATCCACCTGCCGGAATTGTCGTCGGTCGGAGATGCAATGAAGTAAGCCCCATCACCACCAATCTTGTTCTTGTAGTGGGTCCACGATGCCATGGTGCCAGCAGGGTCGCACTTGAAGAACGCCCAAACACCCGAGTCGAAGTCGCCAATGCGGTAGCAGCCTCGCAACTCGTTCAGGCTGGCCCCATTCCACCACAACTGACCGTAGCTGTGGTACTCCCCGGCGACCGTTGGTGTCTGGCCAACCAAGGCTAGATCTTCAGGATTTGCCGTTGTTGACCGCCAGAAGCGGGACCATTGGAGGGCGCTGTGGTCACTCTGGAATGCTACCATCCTGATAGGGGCGGCAGGGTTGGGGTGCAACAGGACTGCCGGACGGTTGTGGTCATCTTGCGAGCCTCTCGCCGCGTACAGACCGGAACTTTCCTCGGAGTAGCCGATGAGAACCTTCTTGGCGCTCGCTGCGTACCGCTCTCGGTAGCCAATCCACAAAGGCCCTGGCCGCCCGACAAGGCCAGATCCGCTATCCACGAGCGGTCCCTCCTGCTTGCCCAGTGATCCCCACAACTGTGTTCCATAATCGTCCTCGATGGTGCGCGGCCACACCCATTGCGACCACATCTCATTAGGACTGACGAGATACTTTGTGCTGTCGGCGTAAGCAGTGTCAGATCCGGACGATGCGCCTGGCATGTCGTCCTCGTGCAGAGGCGTCATAAAGCGAAATTGGCCATCCAGCGTCACCGCCGCAACTACCGAACCGCCGACCTCTATGACGGCCGATACGCCTGCATTGTCGCCGCCACTCACCGTTTCGGCGATAGCCTCAACTTCTGTCTCCAGATCGGCCACCACTCCGGAGAGAGCGCTGGCCGACGTCGTTCTAACGATCACAAGCGCCGTCGTGCCCACCGTGATTGGTGCAAGCGTCTGCACCGCCCACGTTTCGCCGGCATGCGTTCCGGCATCGACATCAAAGCGTGCGCCGACTATTTCGTCTGCGGTGTCCATGTCCGTTGAGCGGGCAGCCGCGCCGGATGCCTGGACCACCCATACGCCGTTCTCAGCGGGCGCAGTCTGCCCCGTAAGAGCGACGCGATCGCCAGTCACCAGTGTCAGCGCATCAAGCGTGTCGCCATTCTCGAGCGCTGTCGCAATGACGACGTTGGTAGTCATCAGAATGCGCACGGACTGTTTTGCTGGCTTTACTCCGCTAAGCGCCAGCGCCTCGACGTCTTCAACGCGTTCGGTCAGCGCGTCGGTGATGACTTCGACGGCTGCCAAAGTATCGGCATCGCCATCTATTATCTGGTCAGCCAGCAGTTCAAGCTGAGCATCAACAATAGGTCCAATGCCGCGGATCTGTGATTTGAGCGGCTTGTTGGCGCCGCTAGACGGAACGCCGTCTGTGACATAGTCGCGGTACGCAGCGTCAAAGGCCGCTGCTACTTCGTTCGCCATAATTCTAGTGTCCAAAATGAAAAGACCCGCCGAAGCGAGCCTTTTGAGTGATCCGACCAGGGCCGGCAGTGCTGTTCTATTCAGTCGAATCCGGAGCCATCATCGAATGTGCTGCCATCATCAAATGGTGTGCCGGCGTCGTCGGTTTCGTCTTCTGGTTCTGGGTCTGGGTCGTGCATTGGGTTCCTTTTACATCTGCCGCGATTGTGCCGATGCGATATAGCCCGACATGTTCTTCTTGGTTTCCTTCTGCCCTCGTGTGACAGAAGCCTGCACAATGCCTGGAGACGCCTTCCGGACGGTGTCCTGCGAAACCGACTCAACAAACGGCGTCAGATTGCCAACACTGTCAGCCGAAACGCCGACGGTGATGTGCATGTTGCCGGCGCCACCGCTGTTGCCCCCAACGGTCGGCCCACGAAGGTCGACGGGGATCCTGCGCCCGTCCGGAAGCGGAACCGCGGCCTCTGGCCCGGCCTCGCCGAAGATGGCTGCCGATTTAGACACGCCGCCTCGAGCAAACGTCTTCAGTGGCTGCTTTTTGCCGCCAGCGTAGACGCCACCGTCCTTTGCAAACAGGAAGCTAAACAGACCACCTAAAAGACCTCCGCCGCCGCCTGGCGTACCCATGCCATCGAACAGCGCATTTAGACCTATCTCTAGTAGCTTATCTGCAACCTTGTTTAGCGCATTAGACAGCGCCTCAGTGGCGCTCTTGCCGTCCTTCATATCGGATATAAAGCCGCCAATAACGTCCTTGCCGAAGGCCGAAGACTCCTGAAGCGTTGTGGACAGTTGCTCCTGGCTTGCTTTTAGTTGGTCGCCGGCCGTAGCCGCCTTCGCATAGTTCTCTGCGAGCGCGTCGATCTTGGCGGCCAACTCAGGCGTGACGACTACGCCGGCCTTTTTGGCTTCATTCAGCAACTTCTGCTTTATCGCCGCTTTTTCGACGGCGAAGCCGTAGTCATTAACTGCGGGATTCAGCTTTGACTGAGCTTCAAACTCCGCATTTAGCAGGTCGATACGCGCCTGGATGTCGTTGATGTCGCCAGCAAAGACGCCTTCTGGCGTCATCTTTGGCTTGCCACGGCCTCCGGATGTCGGTGCGTTCGCGCGATTCTGCGCATACGAAATGGCGTCATTGACCGTGGCACCGCCGCCCAAGATGGTCGGGTTGGCCTTGATCGACGCAGCCGAGATCAGACCGGCAAGCGGAGTGCCGCTAGCAGCCGAAAGCACCTTCGCAGCGTCGCCCGCACCAAGGAAGTGCGCCAACTGCAGCGCGGCTTCATCAACGTGTACGCCGGCCGCCTGCAACACCGCGGCATTCTCGCGCGCGTAAGCCTCAATCAGTGAGCGGCTGACGTTGCCGTCCTTGCGGAGTGCCAAGATAGCGCCACGAGTCATGCCCTCGGCGCGATCAGGGAAGTATCGCTTGAACAGATCCAGCCAGGTAGACTCGATGAACTGTCCGGCGCCAGTTGCGGAAGAATTTGGATTCTTGGCGCTGTTGTTTCCGCCGCTCTCGGCGCTGACTACTCGATCAACAAAACTCTCAATCGCGCCGCCAGCCTTGTCCAACTGAATTTCGAACTGCGACTTGGTTTGGCTCGCATCGAAGTCTAGTTGCTGCTGCGGATTTAGGAAGTTTCCGCCACCGCTGGTTAGCGGCGACAGCGTGCCGAGTGGCGATTGCTTGTAAAACTCACGAAGTGCGTCGTCAGCCCGAAGCTGTTGACCGGCCTTCGCGGCCCGCTCGAATTCATCGGCCATGTGGCCGATCGCGTCCGCCATATCTTTGGCGGTCTGGATATGCGTCGTCTTGTAAAGCTGCGTTAGCGCCGATTGCACATCTTTCATGTGTTCGACGGCTGAAACGCCCTTATCGACGTCTGCCGACATCCCAGCAAACGCGGTCTGCAGTTTCAGGACGTTCCCGTCTAACTGGCCGCTTGCCTGTAGCTTAGCCAGCAGATCGACCAACTCGACGTTGATGTCTTTTATTTTTGCTCGCAGTGGCTCGTACTCGCCAGCCACAGCGGCGTCGATCGCGCCCTTGATGTCCTGCTCGTCTGCGAGCTTCTTGCGCTCATCGTTATAAGCTTTCAGCGCGGGGAGTGCGTCGCCCCATTTATCAGCAACCTTGCCGATAAGTTCCGCCTGCTCCTTAAGCGTCTTCTCAGAAGCCTCGCTATCGGACAGCATCTGCACGAAATACTGAACGGCTGCGCCGCCCAATCCGATGATAGCAAAGGTCGCCAGCGATACAGGATTGACCATGGACGCAAAGGCGCCACCAAGCGCCCTAACCGCGCCCCCAGCGCCGCCCCCAGCCATGCCAAGGGCCTGCGTAACTTGGCTGCCCTGCTGCACCATAATAGTGAACGGAGACGTGCCGCTAGCCAGGCCCATGGCAATGTCATTAAGCTGGAATGACAACTGCGAAACGGCTGCGCCTGTGCGCCTAGTCGTGTCTACTGCGGCCTTGCCGCCCCGTTGAAAGCTCTTCGCAACGTTGTCATTAGCGCGCGCAAAGTCGCCGTCAATCTTGCTGGCTGCGCGCTCTGCGCTCTTGGCAATAGCCGCTGCCTGCTTCTCGACCTTTGCCTGCGACAATTCAATCTGAACTACAAGCCGCGCGAGGTCTTCAGTGGTCGCGGCCATCAGCGCCACCTTGCTCGATGCTGACTGTCCCGCCGCTGAAAACCACTGCGGCTACGGCAAGCGCCGCGGCGATATCGGGTGCAGATACCTCATCGAGGAGTCCGCGGGCCAAGGCGTTTATCGCGAGAGAGGCCTGGATAGAGCCAGCGGTCGGCTTGGCCTGCTTGCGAGCACGGCTGTTCGGTCGCGCCGAGGCGCGTTGGGTAGGCTTGGTCATTTGGGATCCTGTGAAAAGCGTGCATAGCCGCGCGATTTGCGCACCCGGCACAGATGAATCAGCTAGTTCTAAGGGTGATTGCCGACGGCGACCTGCTTTCGGAATAGTTTTGAGGGGCGGGCCAGGTGTTAAACAAAATTTCGAGGGCGGTTATTTTAACTGCCGCTCTTTTCGTGGTGATTAGTGCAGTTTGGCAAGCGTTCCGCAATGCGTGCGCGCCTGTCGCGCAGTACGGTGCCTGCACGGCCTCGTCCTATTTCTATTGGAGTTGGTTCTACGATTATCAAACCCTGATTACGGGCTTACTGGCACTCGCCGGCGCTTGGTGGGGTGTGCGCGCCATCAACATGCAAATGACGCAAGAGGCCCGCGCTGAGGCGGAAAGATTGGCAAGCCGCCGAGCGGCAGCGCGCGCGACTTTGCCTATGTCGTTAAGCCTCCTGTCCGAATACGCCGAAGAGTGCGCCACCATGCTAAGAGGGCTGTTAGACAAGTGTGTCGACGGGGCGCTCCCACGATCAGTCAAAATTGAAGAATTCCCTACTCTCCCCGCCGAAGCAATTCAGGCATTCAAGGAAATGACCGAGGTGTCACCTCCAGCCGACAGAGAAACGTTGGCAGCAATCTTGACCAAAATACAGATTCAGAGATCAAGGATAAGCTCGATTGCCCCCGAAAGGCGCCCAAGGGAAATGATCGTAGCGTCAGCAAATTTGGAAGAATACATCCTAGATGCTGCCGAAATCTACGCTCGGTCTGCATCTCTGTATGAATACGCGAGGCGCAAATCCGAAACGATTCCGAGTCCGGTTATTCGCACCGAGGAGCAAATCAGCGCGCTAGGCAACCTGGGAATATTTGACGAGTTGCGCGACAGATTAGTGACCACACTGAGAAGGCGCGCAGGGTAGTAACCGCTCACCCTTCAGCAGCAACCCATGCCGCTGTAGGTATTCCGCCTCGGTCTCGTCTTCAAAGAATGGTGACGCTAGCTGCGCGCCATGCCGTCGCTCCCCCGCATAGGGCAGTGCATAGGTCCAAAAGTTGGCGGGCCGCGTGCCCGCTGGGTTAGTCTTCAACCATTCTCGGATTGCGCGCTCGCCATCTTGACGCCAACACTCGCGTAACTCCTCGTCGCTTGAGAAGTATTTGAACCCAAGAAAGTCGTCGTGGCGAGGATCCGGCTCGGGAGGGAGCGCGCCGCCGCAGGCCCAGGTAATCCAAGCATCCGAAACGGTCTGCTTTCGCTTCGATTTTCGCAATTTTCTTGGCATTAATAGCCCCGATTATCGGCTAGAGCAGGTGGTCTGGGGGCTTCGTTGCCGCCGTCGTCGTTAAGGCAAAGCTCTCGCAACAGACGCGCATAGGCGAGGCGCGAATCCCTTTCGATCGCAACGCATGGGTGAGCACGCGGACAGCCGAAGCGGTCGGTAAAAACGACGCCCTCAACGGCAAGCCGTTGCCGCGCTTGCTCTCCACGGTCCAGCGCCTCGCAGGCTAAGACCAGAAGATTCATGTCGTGATCTTCTAAATCGAAATTCTGGATGACAGATCGAAACCATTTCTTCGCCGCTAGCGACAAGTGCGCAGGCGGCTTTTGAGCCTTTTCGGCCATGTTTCACCTATTCAGATTCTTGATTCAACCGGGGAGTCGGCAGCGCGTAAACTGGTTGCCGCGCGGTCAGCGGGATGGGCCGCGGCAAGCCCATCATGACCCCCTTGGGGTGGCCTATCTGATGCCTCGCAGTCGGTGTGCCGCTTCCCTGCGCCTGATACGTTCCGCGGCCGCTGTGGCATTGGTGGATGCGCGGGATAGCGAAGCAGATGTCTCGGGGTAGGCTGGCATGGGTGTCAACGTGACCTCCCAGAGTGTGGCCTCCTCAACGATACGCAATGGCAACTGCTCATAGTCGCCTTCGTCCCACGTCTCTCGAGTCACGGTGAAGCCGAAGCTGCAGCCTTTAACGTCTTGACGGCCCACTGTTCCGATCGCCGTGATACCATCAGGGGTCGTCTCGTCAGGGTTAAGCCCGAACCATAAACCAATGCGATCAGAACGCAGATCCAGCGTGCCGGCCGCTGTTCGGCCAAGCGGCCGATCATAATTATGATTCCACAGCGCCAGGATGTCTGGTCTGCTTTGGAGGCTCTTGTCGAAAGCTCCGGGAGCGATCTTCTCGCGGAACAAATTGCCGATGGTGGTTTCGCTGTTGAAGACGACCGCGTATCCAGAAATAAGCTCAGCCATCCCGCCTTACTCGCCGCTCCATTTTGGCCAACTGGATTCGCTTCGAGATCAGCGCTGCGCTCTCGTCGCTACCGGCATGCTGCTTGGCACCCGGCAGGCGAACCATGCGGCGGATTGGACGTCGCTTGCCGCCTTCGGTCGCATGCTCAACTCGGGTTTCAGTCAAGCTCTCACTGTGCATAGCCAGCATCCCTTACGTCCTTTAGGTACGTTGCGACCTTCCGTTGCGCGTCGCGATGGTCCCCCATGAAGAACGGGCGGATTGGCCCGAGCGACGCCCAAGAAACACCTTCTGCCTCGATGGCAAGGATCAGTTCATTGAGTTCGCCGTGTGCCACGTCAGCCGCCTTCAGGGCGGTCACGACGGCTGCAACGCGCTTGGCAACTTCCGGTCTTACGGCGTCGCATACCGCCTTGTTGGCTTTGGTTCCCAGCGCCATGCGGCGTTTCTGGATCTCTGCGAGTGCGGTCTCGCCAACGGCAAGACGATGGCGCGTCTCGGCGATAGCCTTGCGCTTCATTGCCTTGGTGGAGGGGGCGTCGCCGAGCAAAGCTGCCACGTCAGGATGCACCTCTGGCGTGTCATCGACAGCCAACTCCCGTTCGAGGAGCTTGAGCTCGGCGCGATCTCCACGGACGGCATCGCTGATGCCGGTTTCTTTTTCTACTATAATACCTAGTTCGGGCAGCGATTCCGCCTGTGAAGGCACCCGGTAGCCGTCAGCTTTGGGCGCGATGCGAGGCGGACGCGGGTCTGTGGCGGGCCGTGGCTTAATTTTGTTGAAGATGGGCAATGGTCATTCCTCCCCGAAAAGATCGTTGATTGCGCCCGCGAAAGCGGCGCCATTGATTACAGTCGATCGGCGATGGCCGTTGGATTGCCAGCGTGACGCGTCAGCGCCAGGCTCTACGAAGCGGCGGGTGGAACCGTCGGCGTAGTGGATGGCAATCTCGCGCCACGTGGACACGACTTCGATGCGCAGATGGCGCGCGTTCTCGGGATAGTCCGCCAGGCCGTCCAAGAAGTTCCCGGCCGCATACTGTAGGCTGGCCGGCAGTACATCGACTGGCGTGCCTGCCGGCGTTAGTTCGCGGTAAGTTGCTACGGCTTCGGCAACCCGCGAAAGAGGCGCGTCAGACGCGAGTCCGATCAGGAGCGTGACGAAGTCAGCACGATCGAGTTCAGGCGCCTTGCCTGGTGCGCCGGCAGGCAGCAGGCCATGTTCGGTCAGGCGGCGAGCAACGGTCACACCGCGCGTCTTTGGAATGCCAATTCGCCGATCAATATCGGCGATGGCGTCATTGGTTCTGGTCACGATTGTTCCCTTTGGAATTTTGCACAAAATTCAATTTGGAGGTTAAAAAAGAGAGCCGCACGCCCGAAGGCGGCGGCGGTATTGCCGGTTAGGCGGCAAATTGGTCCCGTCTGTGGTACTTCCACAATGACGGGTTGCGCATGACGGTGACGAGGCGTCGAGCGCAAACTAATGTCTTCAATATATACGCGCCCACGCGGCCCGATTTGGACTCACGCCGCGAGTTTTGTTTTTGCGTTGTCGTTTACCGGGACAAGAGCTTGCGCCTCGGCGAGCAATGCGCGTTTTCCTAGCCTGTCGAGCCGTGTGGGAACAGGCTTTGACTTATCGCGCACCGCCTCGCCAATGTCGGTCAGTGTGCCGCGGCTGGCGACTTCCTCGAGAATGGGCGAGAGCGGCTTGCCATCAGGGATTTGCCAGTTAGGCGCCGGCACGCCCGCCGTCTGCTTAGCACCGGTTATGCCAGCTATGAATCGAGCACCGTTCGCCGTAACAGTCTCAGGGTGGCGCATTGCCGGCCAGGGCAGGAAGTCAAAGGCCACACTGCCGTCGACACCCAAAGCAGCGAGTTCGGCCCTGGCCTCCGCCACGCCATAGCGGCCATGCTTATCCCACGCGTCGGGCGCCTTCCGCAGTTGCGGAGTCAACATCGGCATCAACGCTGGCGCTGCGGACATAGGGCGCTGATAGCCTTCCGCACGCAGTGGCGAGGCAGAGGCCGCGGGAAGGGCCAAGTAGGCGGCAATCGCTGCTTTCGTCCTGTGTGGCCGCTTGCCTCCGCGGGGCTTGCTGGCGATATAGGTAGGCCGCTGCTCCTCTCCGTTTGCATCGTAGTAACTTACCAGCAGTCCGTCGCGCTGCTTGCTGGCTCCTTTGCCCGTTGCGAACACCATGCCCGCTAGATGCGCCCGCGTCGTGCCGTAGGTGGGGCGAAGGTGGCGTCCGTCCGTATCTACTAGCATTCCGCAATGGCAGCGCATTGACCAGCCTAGCGGCCCGCTGCGCCCGGTATAGGGCCATTCAATCCAGCCGAGCGACCTGCAGATATCGCGTTCGCTTGGCCGCATCTCGTGGAGCACTTCCTGCCAGATTTCATCCGGGCCGTCCTGCACCGTCTCTGCCATGGTTTCGGACGTCACTGCCTCATCCGGCACGGCATGCACCTCGACGTCGTCCGGCGTCGCGCTGATGGGGTTAAGGAAGCTTGGCACGGCATCCGTGTGCATCTGACGTCGCGCATTGCGTATCTCGGCTGCAACGGCCTTGGCCGCCTCTGGGGCTTTCCCGTGCAGCCATTTCAGAGACGGCAGGCCGCCGCGGAATCTTGCGTTGTCATTATCTGGAGTGGTCATTGTGGGTGGTCATCCCATCTTGAGAAACCGGCTAGGCCGGGCAAAAAAAATCAAACACAATCAAAAAAATGCGAATGAGGCGGGTGCGGTGAAACTCGATTCCGTTTAAGAATCGAGTGCCCCCTATGCAGCCTTGTCCTTCCGCTCATTGTCATTCGCCGGCTTCAGGTCTGGCCGCAGGCGATAAAACTCGGCCCAACTGATGCGGCGTACCTGTACCGTTTCGGCGCCAATGGTGACGGTGCGGGCTGTGTTCATGCTGCTTCCTTATGCTGACCGCCTCCGCGGAAAGTACGGCTCTGGCTTGCGGACGTAATCGACAACGAGAAGACACTGCAGGCCACCGGTCGTCTCAATCACATAGGCCGGCTCGCCGTCCGCCTTGATCGTTGCTCCAACTACCTGGCACGGCTTCCATGTCGACGTGCCGTCAGTCTTGAAGGCCTCGAATTCGGCATCGTATGAATCGATAGCAAATGCGGTCATTGGGAATTGCTTTCATGTTCTCTCCTCGTTTCTTATTCAGGTGTGTCGAAGTGCCCGCCGGTTTCCACCGGCGGTAGGTGCTTCCACCGCCAGCGGGGTATAAGGGGTGGTGGTGGCTAGGCTGGTGGAAGGCGGTGGTAGGGCGGTGGAAGCCCGGTGGAAGGCTGCGGTGGTATCATGCCGCTCCGTAATCTTCAGAAGCCAAGATGAGGCGCTTTCTCTGTCGCGAAGCCGGACCCTCGATAACGATTTTGACTTCTCCCGACTCCAAAAGCCGCTGCATCGCGTCCGCGAACTGCCGCTTTGAAACGCCGTTGGCGTCCGTGTGTTTCGCCATCTTGGCGGGCGCATAGTTCGTGCCGGTTACGTCAGAAACCGTCTGGCCAGTCCGATTGAAGGTCGAGAGTAACTTCTTGAAAGCGTCGTCGGCCCGACCATTCATCAACCAGGCGACAGGAGACGGTTTGCCGTCATCCAACACGAACACGCCTTCCTGCCAGCGCATTCGTATCTCTCCACCCTTCTTGCCGTAGTTGGCCTTCATTGTGGTGAGGATACGAACATCGGGGTCTGCACCGTCTCCGCTTGGGGTAGTTAGATACAGCCTCGATCGAGCGCTGTTGTTCCATGCCGTGCTGCCCGAGGATCCAGTGCCGGTCTGCATGCCCGCCACCGAAGGGTGTGAGAGCAACAGCACCGCCATATCCAATTCGATCGCCTGCTTGCGAAGCAGGCCGATGAATTGGCGGACATGGTTGCGCTTGATCTCGTCGCCTCCGAACAGGTCTGCAGACGTATCCAGCACCAGGAAGCCGGGGCGGAATTCGATAAGTCGCTCAACCAGCTTGACCATATTTTCGGTCGGCTGCATCACTCCCGCCTTATCAGGAACGGCGAGCAAGGCGTCGCGGCCAGCCATGGGGAGAAGCCGAAAGTCTGCCAGATCGGACAGGTGGCGATGATGCTCGTAGGTGATGGCGGCCAGCCGCCGGTGGAACTCGTCAGCCTCATCCTCGGCGCCCAAATACATGACGCGTCCGGCCATCGGGCGAAGTCCAATCGTTTCGCACCCCATGGCACTTGCGGCCGCTATTTGCAGGGCAAGGAGGGATTTGCCCACACCGCCATCGCCGTTAAGGATCGTCACTTGCCGCCGAGGGATCAGGCCATCAAGAAACCATTCGCGGGTTGGTACTGGCTTGTCCTGCCACTGCGCAGGACAAAAGTATGGGAAGTCGTTGTCGTTGTCGGCGACTGGATTGCTCTCGGTCAAAGTATGGCGAATGGCCTGCTGTACCCCGTCCAACCATCTAGTTGAGAATTTCAGGTTGAAGCGCCCGCCACTAGGGTAATTGAAGACGCAAGCAGCGCCGTCCGGGTCAATCGCGAGCCTCCCCCCGTGCTCGGATTGCCATTCCTCGGCCGCCCTGACATCAATCTCTTTAGGCTCAGGCTGCGTTGCGGTCATGCGGCTTTAGCTCCTTGAGCGCAGCCAGAGCAGCGCGGGCGATTTCTTCAACGAGATTTGGCGAGAAGGTTGCGCAGCGGCGTCCCATAGCGTTCGGGGAATACACGGCGTGCCCACCGACTGCGCGTTCGGTGAGGCGCAGGCCGAAGAGGCGCAACTCGTCGGTAAGCGCTATGTCGAAGCGCGCGATGACGTTCCCGCAGCCAGGCGGCTCGGGTTGAATTGATAGAATCTGCAAGTGGGTGGTTCCCGTTTGGAAGGTGGCCGCCGTTGGTTCGGCGGTGGGTTTTTATGCTGGTGGCTAGGCCGCCCTCGCCGCGATCTTCGCTGCTATCCAGTCGGAGACCTCTGAGTGAACAAAGGCCACGCGGCGGTCGCCGAGTGAAACGGCAATCGGAAACCGGCCTTCGGCGCGGTACCTGTTGACCATTGTGCGCGACATAGACGTCATCTTCGCGGCGTCATTCAAGGACACAAGTGTGGGCGAGTTATTGTTGGCGTGATTCATGGTTCCTCCTCGCAGCCCGACAGAATCCGGACGCGGTTCAACTGCAAATTTGAAAGCTGGGAGGTTACGTCACCGTCCACATGGGAGCGGCGGGATGCTGGTCTGGTCATCCTGCAGGCGGACCAAAGGTCTGCGCGTCATTCTACTGCCACCTATATAAGTTTTAGCGGCCAAATCAGCAACTCTGGCATAGCTACTTGGTGCCGCTGGCACAATATGCCGCCCAATCCGCCATCAACTCGCGACGCTTCTCCAGCGCGGATCCGCGCCTGTAGGCGCGTTCTGTGGCGTCGCCCACCTTGTGCGCCAAGGCCATTTCGGCGATTTCCCGCGGGTGGTCGGTCATGTCGCCAGCCCAGTCCCTGAAAGCGGAACGGAGTCCGTGCACGGTAAACCCCGGCCGCTTCTCGGCCATGACTTCGCGCATGCGACTATGACCAATCGGCCGCCGATCCCGCAACCGCTCAGAGGCGAACACATAGCCGCCCTTAGGTTCGCCCAGCACGGCTATCGCGGCGTCCGAAAGCGGCACGACATGCTCTTTACCCATCTTCGTCCGCGCGGCGGGTATGGTCCACAGCTTCTTGTCTAAGTCGATTTCATCCCAGTGCGCTTCGCGCGCCTCGCCTGTTCGCACTGCCGTCAGGACGGTGAACCGCAGGCATCTCTCTTCCGTCCGCTCGCCAAGCTCTTTTAGGAATGCTGGCACGTCCGCGTACCGCATAGCGGCGTGGTTCGCGCCGGTGACCCGGCTAGCTTCGGATAGTACGTGTTCAAGGTGGCCAGTCCAGCGAGCCGGGTTGTCGCCGCTGCGCAACTTCTTTGCTTTGGCGTAGTCAAGTACGTTCTCGATCTTACCGCGTACCCGCTGGCCTGTTGCCGGCCTCGTCGCCCAAAGCGGCTTGAGCACTTCCTCAATGAGATCGGTGTTCACGTTGTCGACCGCCACATTGCGGAGCTTGGCCGCATGCACCAGAAGATGATGGCGCCACTCGGCTTGTGTCTTCGCCGACCAGTCTCCGGCGTCATCGATATAGCGCTCGGCGATTTCACTAAAAGTTGCCCGGCTAGCCTTTCGCGTGGCGCGCTCGGCGTATGGATCGCGATCTTCGGCGAGCATGGTACGGAATTCATCTGCCTTCCGCCTGGCATTTGCGAGGTTGACGGTCACCGGCCCGCCGTAACTGCCAAGTCCCAATTCGCGCCGGACACCGTTGCGGCGGTATATGAAAAACCAGGACTTGCTTCCCGCAGGGTGCACGCGGAGATATAACATTTCCCCATCGCCATAGACGCCCGGTTTGGTGAGTGCCTTGACCTTTGAATCGGTTAGCTTGTGCCGGGCCATACCATACCGCCTAACATAACGAGAGCGGTTGCCACTATGGATAACCATAATAACTATGTCAACGAAAAGGTAAGTGCTAGCAAGGTGTTATGCAGAAAAACCATATAACTTCAATAGCACTCTGGCCGCTGCACTGGCGGCGCTTTTTCAGGCGTCAGTTCAACCAGTCGGCGGAACTGGCAAGGGCGGTATCGCAGCTTGGCGGCCTGCCTTTCGCGCCCTCCGCGGTCAGGCGCGTCAAACTCACCCGCCAGCAGGTCGGGCTGGAGCGACGGGAACGCGAAGAAAATGTGCGTGCCGCCTTCAGAGTGCCGGAGGAGGCCGAGATCGAGATCGCCGGCCGCCGGGTGCTCCTGATCGACGATGTCTGTACCACCGGCGCCACTGTCCGCGCCGTCGCCAAGGCGCTGAAGAAGGGCGGTGCCGGGACCGTCGACGTGCTGACCTTTGCGCGCGTGCTGCCGGGGGACTTTCGGGCCGACGAGTCCGCGACTATATAGATTGGGAAAAGGCAGGATTGCTGACCGATGGTCGACGTGACGATCTATACACGGATGATGTGCGGCTATTGCGTGGCGGCCAAGCGGCTGCTCGAGCGCAAGGGTGTCGCCTACACCGAGCATGACGCCTCCTTCTCGCCGGAACTGCGCCGGGAAATGATTTCCCGCGCGAATGGCCGTTCGACCTTTCCGCAGATATTCATCGGCGACACACATGTCGGCGGCTGTGACGATCTCCATGAACTGGAGGCAGAGGGTCGGCTGGACCGTCTGCTCGCCAATGGCTCGACGAATTGAGGACATGACGATGGGTGCTTTCAAGGCGGCGGCGATCCAGATGCGATCGGGTACCAGCCCCGAGCGCAACGCGGTCGATCTGGAGAGGCTGGTGCGCGAGGCCGCTGGCCAGGGTGCGACCTATATCCAGTCACCGGAAATGACCGGTGCGCTGATCCGCGACAGCCAGGCGCGGGCCGCCGCCTTCACGTCCGAGGACAAGGACATCATCGCTTCGACCGCGCGAAAGCTGGCTAAAGACCTTGGCGTCTTCCTGCATATCGGCTCGACCGCCATCCTGCGCGCTGACGGCAAGCTCGCCAACCGCGCGCTTCTGTTCGGGCCGGATGGCGCCACCATTGCCACCTACGACAAGATCCACATGTTCGACGTCGACCTCGACAATGGCGAAAGCTGGCGCGAATCCGCCGCCTACGAACCAGGCGCCGAGGCCGTCATCACCGAGATCAGCGGCGCTGGGATCGATGGGGCCAAGCTGGGTTTCGCCGTCTGTTACGATTTGCGCTTTCCGCAACTGTTCCGCGCCGAGGCGATGGCCGGCGCCGACCTGCTTTCGGTGCCCGCCGCTTTCACCCGCCAGACCGGCGAGGCGCACTGGCACGTGCTGCTGCGGGCGCGCGCCATCGAGAACGGCGCCTATGTCGTTGCCGCGGCGCAAGGCGGCCTGCACGAGGACGGCCGCGAGACCTATGGCCATTCGCTGATCGTCGATCCTTGGGGCCGTATCGTCGCCGAAGCGTCACATGACGAACCGGCGGTGATCGTCGCCGAGATCGAGCCGGCGCAGTCGGCCGCCGCGCGCAAGAAGATCCCGAATCTGAAAAATTCACGCGACTTCGCCGTGAACGCCACTCCGGTCGAGGCGCAAAGTCTCAGGGGTGCGGCGTCTTGATTCGCTTTTCACTGATCTGTGACCACGAGCATGAATTCGAAGGCTGGTTTCGCAGCAACGACGATTTCGACACCCAGAATAAGCGTGGCTTCGTCGATTGCCCGACCTGCGGCTCGCACAAGGTCGAGAAGGCGTTGATGGCGCCGGCCGTCTCCACCGGGCGCAGCCGAGAAAAGATCGCGCTCGCCATGGGCGAGGCCCAGAAGCAGGCGTTGGCGCAATTGAAGGCGATGGCCGAGAAGGTGCGCGAGAACGCCGACTATGTCGGCGACAAGTTTGCCGAGGAGGCGCGCAAGATCCATTTCGGCGAGAGCGATCCGCGCGGCATCTATGGCGAGGCGACGCTGGAGGAGGCCAAGAGCCTGGCCGAGGACGGCGTCGAATTCATGCCGGTGCCGGCATTCCCGGAGGATCGTAACTGATAGACTGGTGTGACGGTTGGTACCGGGACGGGATTCCGCTTCGACCCGTTGCGGTCCTTGGACCATGTCGCAAACCGGATTATGCGAATCGGGCGCGAAACTGTCGCTTTAATCGGGGTTTTCGCGACAGTCGCAAAATCCGCCGCCTATGTGCGGGTGATCGGCCAACATCCGGACATGGTGGCAAAGGCTGCCGCATAGCTGGCGTTGCCCGCATGCGACTTCTCGGCACCGCGTTTTAGAAGAAGTTCGATCGAGGCGGCGTCAATGGCATCGGGCGCTGCGATGTGAAGAACCGTCTGCCCCGCCTTGTCCTGTGCGTTGATATCGATGCCCTGCGACAACAGGAGGTCGAGGATCGCGACCTCCTGCGGAAACGTCGCACGGATCGGCACCAACCGCCTGATCTTCACCCCCGGCTGACGCTCCCTATCAACTTCTCAAGCAGGCCAGCGAGTGTGTCCTGTTCGGCGCGCGTCAGCCCGGAAAGTATCTCGTGTTCGTTGGCGACGTGAGCGGCGACAGCCTCATCGACCAATGCCAGACCTTTATCGGTCAGTTGCACGACAACCCCGCGCCGGTCGTTGGGATGCGGCCCGCGTTTGATCAATCCGGTTTTCTCAAGCCGGTCGAGCCGGTTGGTCATGGCGCCCGACGTCACCATCGTCGCCTCATAGAGGGCAGTGGGCGTCAGCGCGTAAGGTGATCCGGAACGGCGCAGCGTCGCCAGCACATCGAATTCCCCGGATTGCAGCCCGAAACGCGCAAACAGCGGAGCGAGGTGCTCTCGTGCAATCAGCGACGAGGCTTCGCTCAACCGTCCAAGCACGGCCATCGGAGAAACATCCAGATCCGGCCGCTCTCGTTTCCACTGCTCGATCGCCTTCGCGGCGCGATCCATCTATCTCACCGTTAAATATCTTGACGTTAAGAATGTTTGCATTATCTTACCTCAAGACAAAAGAGCCGCAAGGACAATAAGGTTCGTTATGAAATTTCTCTGGGATTCAGCGCTCGGTCTTTTGCTCGTCACCGGCGGCCTGCTCGGCCTGACGCTGCCGTTCGGCAAGATCGCTACGGCGGCCGGTGTTTCGGCCATGGTCTGGGCCCTCGTCATCTCGCTCGGCGCCGGCGGCGTGCTTTTGTGCGTCCTGCTGCTGCGCGGGCAGCGCATCCGGCTCACCCCGCACAGGCTGCGCTATTTCTTCGTCACCGCAGCGGTGTCCTACGCCTTTCCCAATCTGTTGATGTTCTCGACCATTCCGCATCTCGGCGCCGGCTACACCGGTATCATGTTCACGCTGTCGCCGGTGGTCACACTGGTGTTTTCGATCCTGCTCGGCGTCCGGCGTCCCAATCTGCTTGGTATCGTCGGCATTGCCGTCGGCTTCGTTGGTGCTGTCATGGTGGCGGTGACGCGCGGCGAGGCTGGCCAGCCGGCCGAATTTTTCTGGGTGGCGGCGGGGCTGCTCATTCCGGTCAGCCTTGCCGCCGGCAATATCTACCGCACGGTCGACTGGCCGCTAGGGACCGGACCGATCGAGCTTGCCGTCGGCAGCCATCTGGCATCGGCCGCGCTGCTTGTTTGCGGCATCTTCACGCTGCAGGGCGGCGGTTCGCTCGCCCTGCTCGCCGGCGCGCCGCTGGTCGTCGTCGGGCAGGTCGCATCAGCCGCGGCGATGTTCGCTTTCTTCTTCCGGCTGCAGGCGGTCGGCGGCCCGGTCTATCTCAGCCAGATCGGCTATGTCGCGGCGGCGGTCGGATTGTCTGCCGGGACGATGTTTCTCGGCGAGCACTATCAATTGCTGACCTGGGCCGGCGCTGCCATCATTGTCGCCGGCGTGTTCATCACCACCAAGGCGCAAAGCCAGATCGCCCCGAAGACGCAAAGTCAGACGGGTGAGAAGGTGGCGGCGTGAGAAGGCGTCGTGAGAAAGTTCAGGCGGGTGCCTTCTCTGCCAGAACCATGTAGTTGACGTCCATGTCCTTCGAACGCTGCCAGCGGTCGGCGAGCGGATTGTAGGTGACGCCGGTGCGGTCGATGATGGTCAGGCCAGCGCCGGCAAGCGCCTTTTCCAACTCGTCTGGCCGCACCAGCTTGCCGAACTGGTGGGTGCCGCGCGGCAACCAGCGCAGCACATATTCGGCGCCGATAATGGCCAGACCGAGCGCCTTCAGCGTGCGGTTGATGGTGGCGACGACCATGATGCCGCCGGGCTTGAGCATCTCGCCGCATTTGGCCACGAACAGGTCGATGTCGGCAACATGCTCGACCACTTCCATGTTGAGGATGACGTCGAATTTCTCACCGGCGTCAGCCAGGTCCTCTGCTGTCGTGGCACGGTAATCCACCGTCACGCCGACCTCCGCCGCATGCAGCCTGGCCACTTCGATGTTGGTGGCGGATGCGTCGGCGCCGACCACTTCGGCGCCAAGCCGCGCCATCGGTTCGCACAACAGCCCGCCGCCGCAGCCGATGTCGAGGATGCGCAGGCCCTCGAACGGCCGCGCCGCGCGCGGGTCGCGGCCGAAGCGCCCCGCCACCTGGTCGCGTATATAGGCAAGCCGGATCGGATTGAACTTGTGCAGCGGGCGGAATTTGCCGTTCGGATTCCACCATTCGGCGGCAAGAGCGGAAAAACGCTCCACTTCTCCGGCATCGATCGTCGATCGTCGGGGTTCTGGCATCGTGGTCTCCCGCAGACTCAAAAATTCAGAGCGCGATCGGGCGCAAAACCGGATACCACTTTTGCTGATCGCGCTCTGGTGCGCTAGGAAGTCGGTCGAGAGCCGGCGAATGTCAAGGCAGCAAATTTCGGCTGTTGCCGGCTGCGCCTCTGCGACAGGCGTTCGGGTAGGCGCGTTGCGCTCGTATGTCGCCTTCGTCGCCTAAGGGGGCAAGCAGGGGGGGCAAGCGGAGGCACGCCTTGCGAAACCCAAAGCATTTGGCTAAGGAGGCCGCAAATTCAGCGGCTGGCCCAGCCCGACGCTCCGTTTCCGTTTTTCGGCCGCCGTTTCGGCACCCAGTCAAAGGCATTTCGCTTCCATGGCGCGCATCGTGATGAAATTCGGCGGAACCTCCGTCGCCGACATCGTCCGCATCCGCAATGTGGCGCGCCATGTCAAACGCGAGGTCGATGCCGGCCATGAGGTCGCGGTGGTCGTCTCGGCGATGGCCGGCAAGACCAACGAGCTCGTGCAGTGGACGCGCGAAGCCTCGCCGATGCACGATGCCCGCGAATATGACGCCGTCGTTGCCTCCGGCGAGCAGGTGACTGCCGGCCTGCTGGCGATCGCGCTGCAGAACATGGGCGTCCATGCCCGTTCCTGGCAAGGCTGGCAGATCCCGATCAAGACCGACAATGCGCATGGCGCGGCGCGCATTCTCGACATCGACGGCGCGTTCCTGATCAAGCGCTTCGGCGAGGGCCAGGTGGCGGTGGTCGCCGGCTTCCAGGGCATCGGCCCGGACAACCGAATCGCGACGCTCGGCCGCGGCGGCTCCGACACCAGTGCCGTCGCCATCGCGGCGGCGGTCAAGGCAGACCGCTGCGACATCTACACCGACGTCGACGGGGTCTACACCACCGACCCGCGCATCGAGCCGAAGGCGCGGCGGCTGGCCAAGATTTCCTTCGAGGAAATGCTTGAAATGGCCTCGCTCGGCGCCAAGGTCCTGCAGGTACGCTCGGTCGAGCTTGCCATGGTGCATAGGGTGCGTACTTTCGTGCGGTCGTCGTTCGACGATCCCGACGCGCCGGGAATGGGGGATTTGCTCAATCCGCCCGGAACGCTTATTTGCGACGAGGAAGAGATCGTGGAACAGCAGGTCGTCACCGGAATTGCCTACGCCAAGGACGAAGCGCAGATTTCGTTGCGCCGTGTCGGTGACCGGCCCGGCGTCGCCGCCGGCATTTTCGGGCCGCTGGCCGAAGCCAACATCAATGTCGACATGATCGTCCAGAACATTTCCGAGGACGGCAAGTTCACCGACATGACCTTCACCGTGCCGTCCGGCGATGTCGACAAGGCGCTTGCCGTGCTCGAGCGGCTGAAGACCACGATCGGCTATGACGTCGTGCAGTCGGAAGCCGGCATGTCGAAAGTCTCGGTCATCGGCATCGGCATGAGGAGCCATGCCGGCGTCGCCGCCACCGCCTTCAAGGCGCTGGCCGACAAATCGATCAACATCCGTGCGATCACGACATCCGAGATCAAGATTTCGATCCTGATCGACGGTCCCTACACAGAACTTGCTGTTCGCACTTTGCATTCCATCTACGGTCTGGATAAGCAGTAGCAGACTGCTCGGTCCGGAAATCGGAGGTCGATCTTCGGAAAGCACGATGCAGCAGTTCGAAGTCTTGGAGCGTCCTTTGTGGGTCCAATTGGACCGACGCCGCTCTATTTGAGTTGTTGCGTGAGCGCCGGCCGCGGGAGAAACTGCGGCGGGCATAATGTCCATTGGAGAACAAGCCGCGATGCGTGATACGGCCAGTGGCCCGCGCGTTTTGCTGAAACGGCTCCGCGAGCTCATGCAGGAGCCGCTGGAGCCGCAGGAGCGGCTCGACCGCATCGTGCGCGACATCGCCGCCAATATGGTCGCTGAAGTGTGCTCGCTCTACGTGCTGCGCGCCGATTCGGTGCTCGAACTCTATGCCACCGAGGGCCTGAATCCGAAGGCCGTCCATTTGGCGCAGCTCAGGCTGGGGGAAGGCCTCGTCGGCACGATCGCGGCCTCGGCACGGCCGCTCAATCTCTCCAACGCGCAGGAACATCCAGCCTTCGCCTACCTGCCGGAGACGGGGGAGGAGATCTACAATTCCTTCCTCGGCGTGCCGGTGCTCAGGGCGGGGCGCACGCTCGGTGTGCTGGTCGTCCAGAACAAGACCATGCGCCACTATCGCGACGACGAAGTCGAGGCGCTGGAAACGACGGCGATGGTGATCGCCGAGATGATCGCCACCGGCGACCTTGCCCGGCTGACCCGGCCCGGCCTCGAACTCGATCTGCGCCGCCCGGTGAGCTTTACCGGCCTGTCCTTCAACGAGGGCGTCGGACTTGGCCATGTCGTGCTGCATGAGCCGCGCATCGTCGTCACCAATCTGTTCAACGAGGACAGCGATGAAGAGATCAAGCGGCTCGATGCGTCGCTCGGTTCGCTCCGGCTCTCCATCGACGACATGCTGGAACGCCGCGAAGTCGCCTTCGAGGGCGAGCACCGCCAGGTGCTCGAAGCCTATCGCATGTTCGCCAACGACAGCGGCTGGGTGCGCCGGTTGGAAGAGGCGGTACGCAACGGCCTGACGGCGGAAGCGGCGGTGGAAAAAGTGCAGAGCGACATGCGTGCCCGCATGCTGCACATGACCGATCCTTATCTGCGCGAGCGGATGAGCGATTTCGACGATCTCGCCAACCGGCTGCTGCGCCAGCTGATGGGGCGCGGGCCGGACGATGTCGCGGTCTCGCTGCCGAAGGACGCCATCATCGTCGCCCGCTCGATGGGGGCCGCCGAACTGCTCGATTATCCCAGAGACAAGCTGCGCGGGCTGGTGCTGGAGGACGGCGCAGCGACCAGCCACGTCGTTATCGTGGCGCGGGCCATGGGCATACCGGTTGCGGGCCAGATGAAGGGCGCCGTTTCCATGGCGGAAAACGGCGACGCCATCATTGTCGACGGCGAAGAAGGCGCCATCCACCTGCGCCCCCAGCCGGACCTCGAAGCCGCCTATGCCGAAAAGGTCCGCTTCCGGGCGCGGCGGCAGGAGGTCTATCGCGAGCTGCGCAAGAAGCCGTCGATGACCAAGGACGGCGTCCAGGTCGACCTTTTGATGAATGCGGGCCTGGCCGTCGATCTGCCGCAGCTTGCCGAGGCCGGCGCCGCCGGTATCGGCCTGTTCCGCACCGAGCTGCAGTTCATGGTCGCCTCGACCTTTCCGCGGGCGGAAGCCCAGGAACGACTCTACCGTGACGTGCTCGACGCGGCGCGCGGCAAGCCGGTGACATTCCGCACCATCGATATCGGCGGCGACAAGGTGCTGCCCTACTTCAAGGACACGATCCAGGAAGAGAACCCGGCGCTCGGCTGGCGCGCCATCCGCCTGACGCTCGACCGGCCGGGCCTGTTGCGTACCCAGATCCGAGCGCTTTTGAAGGCATGCGGCGGGCGTGAACTGAAGCTGATGCTGCCGATGGTGACGGAGCTCGGCGAGATCGCCCAGGCGCGCGAAATCGTCGATCGCGAAGTGCGGCATCTGTCGCGTTTTGCCCATCATCTGCCGACCAGCCTGAAGCTCGGGGCCATGCTGGAAGTGCCTTCGCTGCTGTTCCAGCTCGATGAGCTGATGAAGGCCGTCGATTTCGTCTCGGTCGGCTCGAACGATCTGTTCCAGTTCGTCATGGCGGTCGATCGCGGCAACACGCAGCTGGCCGACCGCTTCGATGTGCTGTCGACGCCGTTCCTGCGCGCGCTGAAGCAGATTGCCGACGCCGGGGTGCGCAATCAAACCCCGGTGACCTTGTGCGGCGAGCTGGCCGGCAAGCCGATCTCGGCGATGGCGCTGATCGGCCTTGGCTACCGATCGATCTCGATGTCGCCGGCCTCGATCGGTCCGGTCAAGGCGATGCTGACGGAACTGCCGCTGGCCGAGCTGGAAGCGTTCTTCGACGACAATCTCATGGCGCCGGCCCAGGGGTTGCCGATGCGGGCGCTGCTGCAGGCCTTTGCCGACGACCGCTCCATTCCGCTATAGACTTTCGCCATGATCAACCTGCCCCGCGACCGCATGGACCAAGTCGTCAAGCGTTTCGACATGCTCGAAGCGCAAATGTCGGCCGGGCCGGCGGCGGACGCCTATGTCAAGATGGCGTCGGAATATGCCGACATGCAGGAGATGGTGGCTAAGATCAGGGCGCTGCGCACCGCCGAGCATGAACAGGCCGACCTGCAGGCGATGCTCGCCGACAAAAGCACCGATGCCGAAATGCGGGCACTGGCCGAGGCCGATCTGCCGGAGGTCAAGGAACGCATCGAAGCGCTGCAGAAGGACATCCAGATCCTGCTTCTGCCCAAGGATGCCGCCGACGACAAGAATGCCATCCTCGAAATCCGCGCCGGCACCGGCGGCGACGAGGCGGCTCTCTTTGCCGGCGACCTGTTTCGCATGTACGAACGCTATGCCGCGGGACGCGGCTGGCGTTTCGAGACGGCGTCGGCCAGCGAGGGCGAGGTCGGCGGCTACAAGGAAATCATCGCCACGATTTCGGGCAAGGGGGTCTTTGCCCATCTGAAATTCGAGTCCGGTGTGCATCGTGTGCAGCGCGTGCCGGCGACCGAGGCCGGCGGGCGCATCCACACCTCGGCGGCGACGGTTGCCGTGCTGCCTGAAGCGGAAGAGGTCGACATCGACATCAGGGCCGAAGACATCCGCATCGATACGATGCGCGCCTCGGGTTCGGGCGGCCAGCACGTCAATACCACCGATTCGGCAGTGCGCATCACCCATCTGCCGACCGGCATCATGGTCGTACAGGCGGAGAAGTCGCAGCACCAGAACCGGGCCAAAGCCATGCAGATCCTGCGCGCCAGGCTTTACGACCTCGAGCGCAGCAAGGCTGACGAGGAACGCTCCGAATCGCGCAAATCGCAGGTCGGTTCGGGCGATCGCTCGGAGCGCATCCGCACCTATAATTTCCCGCAGGGCCGCGTCACCGACCATCGCATCAATCTGACGCTCTATAAGCTCGACCGGGTGATGATGGGCGAACTCGACGAGATCATCGACGCGCTGATCGCCGATCACCAGTCGAAGCTGCTCGCCGATATCGGCCTCGATGGCTGACACTCTGCCCAGTAGGCCGGTGTGGCTTTGAATTCGAAATTCGTATCACGTTGGGGCAGCGCAATGACGAATTTCGGATTCAAAATCACACCAGCAGATTGCTGGTATCTAGGTGGTGGATTTGAGGTCCCTGGACGCTGATGCCAACAAATAGCAGGAACCTCAAATCCACCACACTAGGGCTGCTGCTGAAAGCGGCGCGGGCACGCCTTGCTGCGGCCGCAGTCGCCGATCCGGCGCTGGATGCGAGGCTGATCGTCGAACATTTTTCCGGTACGACCCGCACACAAGCCATCGCCGATCCCGAATGCGGTGTCGACGCCGGCGCGATTGCCGCGATCGATGCAGCCTTGAGGCGGCGGGTCGCCGGTGAGCCGGTGCATCGCATCCTCGGCCATCGCGAGTTCTATGGCTTGCGCCTGTCGCTGTCACCGGAAACGCTGGAGCCGCGACCGGACACCGAAACGCTGGTCGAAGCGGTGCTGCCCTTCGTGAAGGCGACAGCGGGACGGCAGGGCGAGTGCCGCATCCTTGATCTCGGCACCGGCACCGGCGCCATCGCGCTGGCGCTGCTCAGCGCCGTTCCGGCGGCGGTCGCCACCGGGGTCGATATTTCGCAAGGCGCGCTGGTGACCGCCATGCGCAATGCCGGGGAATTGGGGTTGGCCGATCGGTTCCAGGTGCTCAAATCCGACTGGTTCGAAAAAGTTTTTGGCCGATACCATGTAATTGCCGCCAACCCGCCCTATATAGCGTCCATAGACATCGAAAATCTGCAGGGCGAAGTCCGCGATTTCGATCCGCGCCAAGCCCTCGATGGCGGCGTGGACGGTCTGAGTTCCTACAGGATTATCGCCGCCGAGGCGGCAGGTTTTTTGGAAGCCGAGGGCAGGATTGCGGTCGAGATCGGCCACACCCAACGTAAAGAGGTCACGGGCATATTCTCCGCAGCCGGCTATATGCCGGCGGGGGTATTCCGCGACTTTGGCGGAAACGAGAGGGTTCTGATCTTTGAACTGACAAAGCCGTGATGCAGTGCAAAAAAAGCGCTTGGCAATGCCGGGGAATGCGGCTAGGGTCGCTTAACCGGATGAGACGAAGCAGGCAGTGCTCTTAGCGATTCGGTTTCCTTGGAAATAGCTGCCTTCTTGCGCAAACGACGCCCAAGCTTCGTGCGGGAATCGTCCGGCAAGTGATGTAACCGGAACAGGATGACACGTGGCGCCAACGCAATCGATGCGGGCGAACGCCGGTGAAGAGACGAAACGGCTGGCTGCATGAGCGCCTCCGTTCGTGAAAAAGTTTTCGAAAATTTCAAAATGAAGAGAGTCGAATGAGGCCACAACAGCAGAACAGGCGCATGCGCGGTCGCAACAACAATGGCGGCGGCAACAACAATAACAACAACCGCAAGGGTCCAAATCCCCTGACGCGCAATTACGAGAGCAACGGTCCGGACGTGAAGATCCGCGGATCGGCTCAGCAGATTGCCGAAAAATACGCAACCCTTGCCCGTGACGCGCAAAGCTCCGGCGACCGGGTGATGGCGGAAAACTATCTCCAGCACGCCGAGCACTACAATCGCATCATCGCTGCCGCGCAGGCGCAGCTGCCGATCCAGAGCGCTCAGCAGAACCGCGACGATTTCGACGATGACGGCGACGAAGATCGCGACGAGTTCGACAATGCCGGCAACAGCAATGTCGGCGAGACTGCGGCTCCGGTGGTCAACCACGGTGCAGGCCCGCAGCCGGTCATCGACGGCACGCCGGCCGAATTGACGTTCAACCAGGAAAACGGCCGTGACAATCGTGATGCCAGTGGGCGTGATGCCAGTGGGCGCGATGCCGGCGGGCGAGACAACCGCCATCGCGACCGTCGCCCCAATGGCGGCTACGGCCAGAACGGCCAGCGCGGCGAATTTGGTGCGCGCGGCGAGCAGGGCGGACAGCGCGGTGATCAGAACCGGCGCAACGAGAGACCGGTTCAGAACGAAACCCCCGTGCAGGTGGAAGCTGTGTCTCCGAACGAGCCTGTTTCTGTGGCCGAACCCGCGCCGCAGTTCGAAAGCTTTTCGCCAGCGGCTCTGGCTGCCCAGGCCGAGATGAACGAAGCCGCCGCCGAAAGCGGCGCTGCCCGCCGCCCCAGGCGTCCGCGCCGTCCGCGCGTCAATGCTGATCAGGTGGCTGATCAGGTGGATGGCGGTAACGACAATGCTGGCGGCGGTAACGTGAATGCTGCTCCGGCGGAAGACGCCGGTGGCGAGCCCACCATCGTCGACGTCAACAACTGATCGAGCAAAGCCCAGACATTCCTGGACGGCGGAGAGAAATCTCCGCCGTTTTTGTATGTGCGCCCCCCGGGAAATATTATGAGTCCGCCGTTATCGGGACGTCTTGAGGGTCCGTGGATTGCGCCCCATATCTCGCGTGAACAGGACCCGGCTCGAACGGGCGGGTCCGTCACCGCAATCTGATCCGGTGCCGCAAAGCGGGCCGGTGACGGAAGGAGACAGATATGAACCTTGAAAAATATTCCGAGCGCGTGCGCGGCTTCATCCAGTCGGCGCAGACCCTGGCGCTCTCGCGCAACCACCAGCAGTTCACCCCCGAACACATATTGAAAGTGCTCGTCGACGACGACGAGGGCCTGGCACCGTCGTTGATCGAGCGCGCCGGCGGCAGCGTCCGCGACGTCAAGCTGGGCGTCGAGACGGCACTTGAGGCAATGCCCAAGGTGGAGGGCGGCAACGGCCAGCTCTATCTGGCGCAACCGCTGGCCAAAGTGTTCTCGACCGCCGAGGAACTGGCAAAGAAGGCCGGCGACAGCTTCGTCACGGTCGAGCGGCTGCTGACGGCGCTGGCGGTCGAAAAATCCGCCAAGACCGCCGACATCCTGACCAAGGCCGGCGTGACTCCACAGGCGCTGAACCAGGTGATCAACGACGTCCGCAAGGGTCGCACCGCCGATTCGGCGAGCGCCGAGCAGGGCTATGATGCGCTTAAGAAGTACGCGCGCGATCTCACCGCCGACGGTCGCGCCGGCAAGCTCGACCCGGTCATCGGCCGCGACGACGAGATCCGCCGCACCATCCAGGTGCTGTCGCGCCGCACCAAGAACAATCCGGTGCTGATCGGTGAACCAGGCGTCGGCAAGACGGCGATCGCCGAAGGGCTGGCGTTGCGCATCGTCAATGGCGATGTACCGGAATCGCTCAAGGACAAGCAGTTGATGGCGCTCGATATGGGATCGCTGATCGCCGGCGCCAAATATCGCGGCGAATTCGAGGAGCGGCTGAAGGCGGTTCTTTCGGAAGTCACCGCTGCGGCCGGCGGCATCATCCTGTTCATTGATGAGATGCACACGCTGGTCGGCGCCGGCAAGGCGGATGGCGCCATGGATGCATCGAACCTGTTGAAACCGGCGTTGGCACGCGGCGAACTCCACTGCGTCGGCGCGACGACGCTCGACGAATACCGCAAGCATGTCGAGAAGGACGCCGCCCTTGCCCGCCGCTTCCAGCCGGTCTTCGTCAATGAGCCAACAGTGGAGGACACGGTCTCCATCCTGCGCGGCCTGAAGGAGAAGTACGAGCAGCACCACAAAGTGCGCATCTCGGATTCGGCGCTGGTCGCGGCAGCGTCGCTGTCCAACCGCTACATCGCCGACCGCTTCCTGCCGGACAAGGCGATCGACCTTGTCGACGAGGCCGCGTCGCGGCTGCGGATGCAGGTCGATTCGAAGCCCGAAGCGCTGGACGAGATCGACCGCCGCATCATGCAGCTCAAGATCGAGCGTGAGGCGCTGAAGGTCGAGAAGGACGACGCGTCGAAGGACCGGCTCGCCCGGCTCGAAAAGGATCTTTCCGCCCTGGAAGAGGAATCGACCGAACTGACCTCGAAGTGGCAGGCCGAAAAGCAGAAGCTCGGGCTCGCCGCCGACCTGAAGAAACAGCTCGACGAGGCGCGCAACGAGCTCGCCATCGCCCAGCGCAAAGGTGAATTCCAGCGCGCCGGCGAGCTTGCCTATGGCAAGATTCCGGAGCTCGAAAAGAAGCTGACACAGGCCGAGGCGCAAGACGGCAAGGTCGGCATGGTCGAAGAGGTGGTCACCCCCGATCACGTCGCCCACATCGTGTCGCGCTGGACCGGCATTCCGGTCGACAAGATGCTGCAAGGCGAGCGTGACAAGCTGCTGCGCATGGAAGACGAAATCGGCAAGCGTGTCGTAGGCCAGGGCGAGGCGGTGCAGGCCGTGTCGAAAGCGGTTCGCCGTGCCCGCGCCGGCCTGCAGGATCCGAACCGGCCGATCGGTTCGTTCATGTTCCTCGGACCGACGGGCGTCGGCAAGACCGAACTGACCAAGGCGCTTGCCAGCTTCCTGTTCGACGACGAGAGCGCCATGGTGCGCATCGACATGTCGGAGTTCATGGAGAAGCACTCGGTCGCCCGGCTGATCGGCGCGCCTCCCGGCTACGTCGGCTATGAGGAGGGCGGCGCGTTGACCGAAGCGGTGCGGCGCCGCCCCTACCAGGTCGTGCTGTTCGACGAGATCGAGAAAGCGCATCCGGACGTGTTCAACGTGCTGCTGCAGGTGCTCGATGATGGCCGCCTGACCGACGGTCAGGGCCGCACGGTCGATTTCCGCAACACGCTGATCATCATGACGTCGAACCTCGGCGCCGAATATCTGGTCAGTCTCGGCGAGAACCAAGACGTCGATGTCGTCCGCGACGAGGTGATGGGAGTCGTCAGGGCGTCGTTCCGGCCGGAGTTCCTCAACCGCGTCGACGAGGTGATCCTGTTCCACCGGCTGCGCCGCCAGGATATGGGCCGCATCGTCGAGATCCAGCTCAAGCGGCTGGAAAGTCTGCTCGTCGATCGCAAGATCACGCTTTCGCTGGATCAGGAGGCGATCGACTGGCTGGCCGCCAAGGGCTACGATCCGGCCTATGGCGCGCGACCGTTGAAGCGGGTGATGCAGAAGGAACTGCAGGATCCGCTGGCGGAGAAGATCCTGCTCGGCGACATCCTCGACAGTTCGACCGTCAAGGTCACCGCTGGTTCCGACCGGTTGAACTTCCGGTCGAAGCCGACGATCGTAGCGACCGAGGCGGCGGCCTGATTTTCGAGGCCGCCGCATAATCAAAAAATTAAACGGGGGCGCAGATGACGTTGGACGACTACAACAGCTTCTGCGCCTCGCTGCCGTCGGCGACCCATGTCGTCCAGTGGGGCGGTGCTCATGTCTGGAAAGTCGGAGCCAAGGTCTTTGCGATCGGCGGTTGGAGCGATGGCAAGGAGCCGTTCGTCACCTTCAAATGCTCCGACATCGCTTATGACATCTTGAAGGAACAGCCGGGCCTTCGGCCCGCGCCCTATCTTGCCTCACGCGGCATGAAATGGATCCAGCGCCAGACAAGCCAAAGCATGGACGATGACGCGCTAAAAGACTATCTGCGCGAAAGCCACCGCCTTGTCGTGCTCAAGCTGACGAAGCAGGCGCGCAAGGAATTGGGATTCGCCGCCAGCTAGTGTTCTTGCTCCAGGCCGCCAGAAATCCGCCATCTTCATGCCCGGTTCATGTTGGAACCTTATGGTTGGCAACTGATTTGCTGGCGAAGGGTTCGCCTGCCGCAAAGGCCCGAAAATCGAATTGGATTTTCGGGAAGCATGATGCGGAGTTTTTTAAGTGTTAGAGCGTCCCTGCGCGTCCGAAGGGACGCGCGGCGCTCTAAAGAGACAACGCCGGGCGGCGGCAATTACGGACCGGAGAATTTGGCCAGCATGTTCCGCACGATCTTCACCCTTTCGGCGTTCGCCGCCGGGCTGCTTTCTTCGAGTGTAATGGCCGCGCCGACGCAGGACATCGCGCCGCGATCTGCCCGCGCCGCGGATGCCCGAGCCGCGGATAGCCATGCTGTGCTGGTCGCCCAGAACGGCGATTTCGACGTCTACTACGACGCCAGAGGAAACCGCGTCATCGTCGATACGGAAACCGGCAAGGTGCTCGCCATCCAGCCGCCGCAGACCAGGTTCGATCGCCGCGCACTCCGCCGCGAGGGCTTGCGCAATCTCGGACCGGTCGAGGACGACCGCTATTATCTCGACGATCCGGACGACACGGCGCGCTTGCGCCGCAGGCAATTGGAAGAGGAGGGCCTGATCGTCGTACCGCCGGTCGAGGAATATGATCCCTACGGCGATCCGGTGGACGCTTTTCCCGAAGCACCGGTGGATGGCGGCAACTATGGCAACAATTATCCGGAAGCGCCGCAGCCGGTAAGGCCGCGCACCGTCAAGCGCCAGCCGCTCAACGAGGCTGCGATCGAACCGGTCGAACCGACGGCGCCGGGCGACCAGGCGGCACTGCCGCCAAAGATCGACGGGAAGATTGTCGTCGATCCGTCGCTTTCACTCGGTGCACGCCAGGAGGTCGCGGCGCTGCAAGTGCTGCTCGACCGCGCCGGCGCTTCGCCCGGCGTCGTCGACGGACGCTTCGGCTCGAATGTCGACAAGGCGCTCGCCGCCTATAACGAGATCACCGGCAGCAATCTGCGGTCGACCGATGTGGTCGGCATCCAGGCGGCGCTTGAGCAATCCGGCGGCGATGCCTTCGCCTCCTACAGCATCACGCCCGAGGATGCGGCCGGCCCCTATGTCGCCTCGGTGCCGGAAGACTACGGCCAGAAGGCGCAACTCGAACGGCTGAGCTACACCTCAGTCACCGAAGCGCTGGCCGAGCGGTTCCACATGGACGAGAACTATCTGGAGGCGCTCAATCCGGAAGCCAATTTCAACCGTCCCGGCACGATCATCAAGGTCGCCAATTTCGGCAGGCTGGTGGCCACGCCGGTGGCACGCATCATCGCTGACAAGGGCAAGAAGCAGGCCCGCGCCTATGACGCGTCGGGAAAGCTGATCGCGGCCTATCCAGCCACCATCGGCTCGGCGGACACGCCTTCACCCACCGGCACGCATGCGGTGTCGCGGGTCGCTCTCGACCCGAACTACACCTACAATCCGAACATCAATTTCAAGCAGGGCGAAAACAACAAGATCCTGACCATCCCGCCGGGCCCGAACGGCCCCGTCGGCTCGGTCTGGATTGCGCTGGACAAGCCGACCTACGGCATTCACGGCACACCCGACCCCTCCAAGATCGGCAAGACCGAAAGTCATGGCTGCGTGCGGCTGACCAATTGGGACGCGCGCGAACTGGCAAAAATCGTGTCGCCGGGGGTCACGGTGGAATTCATCGACTGAGCCCTATCCCAAATCATCGCGCAGTCTTGGGCCAACCCGGGAGCAGGCTCTTTGGGCGACGTGATCCTGTTCTGGTTTCAACGACAGCAACCCTTTGGCCGGTTGTTGCCGGCGCATAGGAGGTCTAAGCAGGCTTCATGCGTTCTCCAAGCGAAGTCGGCGCCGAAGCCGTCCCCCTGGTCAAGCAGCTGCCGGCCGATACGTTCTGCCCGCAATCGCGACGCAGGTTCGTGCTGATCGCGGCGATCCTGGCTTCCGCGCTTGGCTTCATCGACGGCTCGATCCTGGCCATCGCCACGCCGGCGATCCGCGTCGATCTTGGCGCCAGTTTCGCCGAGGCGCAGTGGATTTCAAACGCCTATGCGCTGACGCTTTCGGCACTCATCCTTGTTGGCGGCGCCGCCGGCGACCGTTTTGGCCTGCGGCATGCTTTCGTGGCAGGCATCGCGCTGTTCATTGCCGCCTCGCTTGTCTGCGCGGTGGCGCCGAATCCACCAATGCTCATTGCGTTTCGCGCCATCCAGGGCATCGGTGCTGCCATCATGGTGCCAGGCAGCCTCGCTATTATCGCCAAGGCCTATCCGAAGAAGGAGCGCGGCAGGGCGATCGGCATCTGGGCGGCAGCCTCGGCGCTGACGACGGCGCTTGGCCCGGTGCTGGGCGGCGTAGTCTTGTCGGCCTTCGGCGACGGCATCTGGCGGGTGATCTTCGCGGTCAATCTGCCGCTTGGTCTTGTCTCGATCTATCTTCTCGCCAAGGTCCCGGCCGACGCGCCGACCGAAAGGCGCAGCCTCGATCTCGGCGGCGCTGCACTCGCCACCTTGGCGTTCGGAGCGCTTGCCTACGGCTTGACTTCGATGAGTGCAGAGGGCGAGGGGCAAATGTCCGGCCCGAGCATTGCCGCCGGCGCGGTGCTGCTCATCGTGTTCATTGTCTTCGAGCGCCGCCAGCGCGAACCGATGATCGATCTCTCGCTGTTTCGGGTCGGCGCCTTCGCCGGCGCCAATGTGGCGACCTTCTTCCTCTATTTCGCACTGTCGGCCAACCTGTTCTATCTGCCGATGCTGCTTATCGCCGGATGGGGGCTGAGCGCCGCCGAGGTCGGCTTCATCTTCCTGCCGCTGTCGGTCTTGATCGCGCTGTTGTCGGGGCCGGTCGGCCAGTGGTCCGACCGGATCGGTCCGCGTTTTCCGATCGCCAGCGGCAGTCTCGTCGTCGCTGTCGCCTTTGCCGGGCTTGCCGTGCTGGCCTATGCTGGCTTCCACAGTTTCTGGTGGGGCGTGTTTCCGCTGATGGCGCTGATGGGGCTCGGCATGGCGCTGGTGGTGTCGCCGCTGTCGACGGCGGTGATGACGGCGGTCGAGGACAAGGATACCGGTGCTGCCTCGGGAATCAACAATGCCGTCTCGCGCATTGGCGGCCTGATCGCAGTGGCGGCGATGGGGTCACTGGCGGCCTGGGTCTATGCAGCCGTGCTGAACAGCGGTGCCGCATCCGGCATTCCGGGTTTCGGCGAACCGGCGCCGGATGTCGATGCAGCAAGGCTTGCCGCCAGCGACGCAGCGTTCGCAGCAGTCGCCTTGGTGACCGCGCTGCTTTGCCTGCTCTCGGCGATCGTGGCGTGGACAACTGTTTCCGGCGAGCGACTGCCATGGCCGCGTGGATCCGAGGCTCCGCAGCGCTGAGCAGCCAGGCCCAACTCAGCTCAGCCTTCAATCTTGGCGCTCGCGACCTTCAGCGAATCATTGTCTTCCTGCTTGAGCAGATCATCGATGCGCCCGCGCTCGCGCTTGAAGGCAACGAGGTCGTCGCCCTTCAGCACCTTGCCGACCGGCAGGCGAACGCGCATCGGGTCGACCTTGGTGCCGTTGACGATCAGCTCGTAGTGGAGATGCGGACCGGTGGCGAGGCCGGTCTGGCCGAGAAAGCCGATGGTCTGGCCTTGGCGGACGCGCACGCCCGGCGCGATGCCTTTGGCAAATGCGCTCTGGTGATTGTAGGAGGTCTCGTAGCCATTGGCGTGACGGAGGATGATCTGTTTGCCATAGCCGCCGGCCCAGCCGGCCTTCTCGACGACACCGTTGCCGGCGGCGATGATCGGCGTGCCGATGGCGGCTGACCAATCGACGCCGGTATGCAAGCGCACATAGCCGAGGATCGGATGCCTGCGGGCACCGAAGCCGGAGCGGAATTTTCCTGCGGGCAGGGGATTGCGCAGCAGGAATTGCTGGGCGCTGCGGCCGTCCTCGTCGAAATAGTCGGTGCTGCCGTCCTGCATCTGGAACCGGTAGAAATTACGCGTCGTGCCGCCGAAGCTCGCCGAGACATAGAGCAGCTCGGATTCGTCGGATGCCCGGTCGTCGCCATCCGGCTGCGAGAACAGCACCTCGATGCGGTCCGACGGATTGAGCCGCGACTGGAAATCGACGCCGGACGCCAGGAGCTTGATCAGCCGCTTGGTCATCGCCTTGGACATGCCGTAGGAGTAGGCGGCGCGGTAGATGCCGTCATAGACGTTCGGCAGATTGCCGCGCACCACCACCGGCGGCGAATCATCGAACGCGGTCAGCAATTCGGGATTGGGCTCCGGCTCCTGCGCCGGCACATATTGGCCGTGATCATCGAGCGCGATGGTGACGATATGCTGGGCCCTGTCGTAGATGCCGGTGCGAACGACCTTGGCGGCGTCGCCATGGATCTCGAGGCCGACGCGCAGCACGGTTCCCGCCTTGAGCGCTGTCGCATTCAGCAATTTGGCGATCGCCTCGGCCATACCGGTGGCGTCCTCGCCGGTATAGCCCGAATCGGCGAAAGCCTCGACGATGTTGCGGTCCCTGGTGAAGGGGATGATCTCCTCGGCGAAGGCCGGCGCCTGATCGTCGGGGGCAGCACGCGGCGACACCGAGACGTTTTCCGGAACGATCCTGACGTCGTAGGAGCCGGCCATGCTCTCGGCGAATGCATCGCCGAATCGCTGCGGGTCGACATAATGCAGCGATGCGACCTGCACGGCGCCGTCGCTCAGACCCGTGCCGGCCTCGCGCACCACCTTTTCCACCTCGTCGGCGGACAAGTCACTCTTTTCGTCGAACGCTGCCGTCTCGATTGGGAAATCGACCGTTTTCAGGCTCAACTCGCTTTCGACCTTGGCGCCATAGATCTGGCCTGCGGCGGCGGTCGCCGGCTGACCGGCATTGCCGTCGCGGTCGTCGCCAAACACCTGCATCGGATTGAAAGGCGGATAGGCGCGGCTGGTCGTGTGCCCGGCGGCAAGCGCCATCTTGATCTGCACGAAAGGCATGGTGTGGATGACATCGCGGTCGCCGACCTTGGTCACCATCGGCACTTCCATGCGCCGGCGGTCCTTGGCCTTGGCGATCTGGCGCGGCGCCACCAGCCTGGTAGTCTTGGCGATCTCGCCGGAATCGTCGCCTCTCGCAAGGCTGATCAGTTCGGCGATTTCGGGCGGCGTCGCCAATTGCTGACGGCCGTCGAGGGCTGCGAACAGCGCCACACCCATCAGCACGCTCGACGTCACGCCGGTAAGAAAAGTGCCCGACAGCCAGCGCGCCGAAACCTCGCGCCGGTCGGGCGGGCCACTGCGACCGTCCGCAATCAGCGGCGGCTCGTTGCCGAGTTCGGCTATGACATTTTCCGTATCTGGCATCCAGAAAGGCTGCTTCTTCCCCGGGCGGGACGGCTTGTCGCTTTTGTTGTGGCCATGACATTTGCCTGTCACGGCGGGCGAAGTCAACGAAGCGGCTGGCTTCGGCCGAGATCCCCAGTCATACTTCTCTCTTAGTGGCTCTCTTACAGTCTCTTGTAAGGCGCCGCGCCGGTGGTGCTGCGCCAGCTTCGTTGGCCTTGGTGTCAAACCGCAATGCGGCGGCAATAGGGCTCCGTGGCGATGTTCGGCTTTGTTATCCCCATGCCGCCGCGGAAGTCGGCTACCGAAAATCGGCGCCGCAATCTTTCGTCGCAAAAAATTCAAAAAAGACCGAAATCGTTGTTGACACTTTGGATGGGCGCCGACTATATACGCCTCACCAACGAGGGCGGCGCGCCGCTGGCGACGAAGAAGT
>NZ_JBVVPV010000053.1:0-40547 GCF_055811735.1 Mesorhizobium sp. WSM4850
GTGAGCCACCACGAAAGCGCAAATTTCAGTCCATGCCAAAACTATCTTAGCGCATATGCCCTCAAGGGGGAGATTGGATGTCGCTTCGGCTTTCGCCAATCTCAGAATAAGCGCTACCGGCGAAGCTGCCAATCTCCCCCCTTGAGGGGGAGATTGGATGTTGCTGCGGCTTTCGCCATTCTCCAACTTGGGGAAAAGCCGCGTTCATGCCGGTGCGTTGAGACGCTGCGAACGCGTTGCCCAATCGATGACTGTCCCGCCGGCAACGGTAGAACTCGTCAGCGGCGCGAGAAGATCGTTGCGGCGGGCGAACGCCACGAAGGTCGCCCGCGCCGTCTCGGCGTCGATCTCTCCGTCCATCGCCGCCCGGCAGGCGTTGGCGGCGATGTCATGCGCGGCCGTCCGGCTCGCCCGCGGCCAGTCAGCAAGCAGCGCATAGGCCTCAGCCGCGCTTTCTATCCTGGTCGGCGTGCCGAGGCCGGTAAGGATGGTGACCGGCTTTTCAAAAGAAGAACGGTCCATGACACTCTCCTTTCCGGTTCAACTGTCTCCAACAGGCGCAGGCATGCGCGCCCGCGCGACCATCATTTACGCTCCTCCTGGCCGGCCCCGACGCGTTGGGCCGACAGGAACATCAGCGTATAGGCCGCCTTGCGGCGATCCCAGCCGGCCTGCTCGGCCATGCCCAGCAAGCCGTCGACCAGGGGCGCCAGCGCCGCCCTGCAATCGGTTTCATAGTTGAAATCGTTCTTCGGGCGGGTCGGCGCCGCGATCTTTCCAAAACTGTCCATCACATCCATCGCAACACCTGCTCCGCATTAATCCCGGACCGGCAAGACCGTGCCCGCTTTGGCGGACACGGTCCATCTGCCGTTCAGAAGCCTCGCTTTGGAGGCCTGACCTTAGTAGTCCATGCCGCCACCGCCGGGCATTGCCGGTGCGGCAGCTTCCTTCTTCGGCTTCTCGGCCACCATCGCCTCGGTGGTTACCAGCAGGCCGGCCACCGACGCGGCGTCCTGCAGAGCGGCGCGCACCACCTTGGCCGGGTCGATCACGCCCTGCGCGTAGAGATCACCGAACTCATTGGTCTGGGCGTTCCAGCCATAGCCGAATTCGGTCTTCTCGCGCAGCTTGCCGACGATGATCGAGCCTTCCGCACCGGCGTTCTCGGCGATCTGGCGCACCGGCTGCTCGATGGCCCGACGCACGATCTCGACGCCGGTCCTCTGGTCGGGGTTGTCGACGGCGACATTGTCGAGCGCCTTCGCTGCCCTGAGCAGCGCCACGCCGCCGCCAGGCAGTATGCCTTCCTCGACCGCAGCGCGGGTGGCGTGCATGGCGTCGTCGACGCGGTCCTTGCGCTCCTTGACCTCGACCTCGGTCGAGCCGCCGACGCGGATGACGGCGACGCCGCCGGCGAGCTTGGCCAGCCGCTCCTGCAGCTTCTCGCGGTCATAGTCGGAGGTGGTCTCCTCGATCTGCGCCTTGATCTGGCTGATGCGTGCCTGGATCTCGTCCTTGCGGCCGGCACCATCGACGATCGTGGTGTTCTCCTTCTCGATCAGCACCTTCTTGGCGCGGCCGAGCATCTCCAGCGTGACGTTTTCGAGCTTGATGCCGAGATCCTCGCTGATGGCCGTGCCGCCGGTCAGGATGGCAATGTCTTCCAGCATCGCCTTGCGGCGGTCACCAAAACCCGGCGCCTTGACGGCGGCAACCTTCAGGCCGCCGCGCAGCTTGTTGACGACCAGCGTCGCCAGCGCCTCGCCTTCGACATCCTCGGCGATGATCAGCAGCGGCTTGCTCGATTGCACTGCGGCTTCGAGCACCGGCAGCATGGCCTGCAGGTTGGACAGCTTCTTCTCGTGGATCAGCACATAGGGCTCTTCGAGCTCGACGCGCATCTTGTCCTGGTTGGTGATGAAATAAGGGCTGAGATAGCCGCGATCGAATTGCATGCCCTCAACCACTTCGAGTTCAGTCTCGGCGGTCTTGGCCTCCTCGACCGTGATGACGCCCTCATTGCCGACCTTTTCCATCGCTTCGGCGAGGAAGCGGCCGATCTCCACATCGCCATTGGCCGAGATGGCGCCGACCTGGGCGATCTCGTCGTTCCTTGTCACCTTGCGGGCATTGGCCTTGAGTTCGGCGACGATGGCGTCGACCGCCTTGTCGATGCCGCGCTTCAGGTCCATCGGGTTCATGCCGGCGGCAACCGCCTTGGCGCCTTCCTGGACGATCGACTGCGCCAGAACGGTAGCGGTCGTCGTGCCGTCGCCGGCGACGTCGCTGGTCTTCGAGGCGACCTCACGCACCATCTGCGCACCCATGTTCTCGAACTTGTCCTCAAGCTCGATTTCCTTGGCGACGGTAACGCCGTCCTTGGTGATGCGCGGGGCGCCGAATGACTTGTCGAGGATGACATTGCGGCCCTTGGGACCGAGCGTCACCTTCACCGCGTCGGCGAGGATGTTGACACCGCGCAACATCTTCTCGCGGGCTTCGGTATGGAATTTCACATCCTTGGCAGCCATTGGATAACTCCTTCAAATAGGCAGCTTACGTTGACTGATGGCTTGTTCAGGCCCCGCTCAGGCGGCCTTCTTTTTTATCTGGTCGGTCATTTCAATCACGCCCAGCACATCGCTTTCCTTCATGATGAGCAGGTCCTCGCCATTGAGCTTGATCTCGGTGCCCGACCATTTGCCGAACAGGATGCGGTCGCCGACCTTGACGTCCAGCGGCTGCAGCTGTCCGCTATCGTCGCGCGCGCCGGGGCCGGCGGCGATGACCTCGCCTTCCTGCGGCTTCTCCTTGGCTGTGTCAGGAATGATGATGCCGCCCGCGGTCTTCTCGTCGACCTCGATGCGGCGGACCAGGATACGGTCATGCAATGGACGGAACGCCATGTCGTTCTCCTCATAGGACAAACAGATTTTCTTGGACCTCCCTTCGCAGCCGACCAATGGGTCGGTGCGACGGTGCGCGACCCCTGCTCAGGCATCACGCGCCTATCGAATTAGTCTGCCTATCCAGCCTTTCAAGAGGACGCCGAAAAAATTTTAGCACTCGCCGTTGTCGAGTGCCAACGCACCGTAATAACACACTGTAATAATGGCGCTATTCCAGGATTTGAAACGACGGATGCGGCTTGAAATCGGGGCGCAACCTTCCGACATCATCGTCGATCCCGGCACCGTCTGCCGGCGGCCGGAACCGATGAGGAAGTGGAAGCGTTTTCCCCCGCGGAGGATGGACGCCTGATCGTTCGGAAAGGAGACGGGCATGGTCGGTAATGAGTTCCAGGTCAGCAACGAGTTCCGGCTCCAGATGCAGGGTTTTGGCCTGACGACGGCAGAGATCCATTATCGTCTTCCCGACTATCGGGACCTGCTCCAGCTCTTCATCTGGCAGCAATACGACATCGCCCCGGATTTCCCGACGCTGAAGCATTTCCTTGAATTTTGGGAACGTGAGATCGAGGGCCCGCTGCATTCTGTGCGCGTCGCCCATCACCGTCTGATTCAGCCCTCCGAATGGCGGGCGGTGGACGGCGTCATTACGCTGCAGTGAAATAGAAAAAAGGCGGCGCTTTTAATGAATGGCGCCGCCTCTGCAGCACAGCGCGTCCGCCCCGGCTTCAGGTTCCCCGGCTTCAGGTTCATTGGCGTTCAGGTGGATTGGCGTTCAGGTGGATTTACGTCCCGTGACCAGCAGTCCGGCGGTGCGCGCCGCCTTGACGAAGGCGGTTCGCGCCTCGCGGGCGGTGCGCCAGCCGTCGAGCGCGTCGCGGCAGGCGCGATAGGCTGCGCGCCAGCTCCGGCCGCGCGCCCGGTCCGGCCATCGCTGCATGCATTCGATGGCTTCCCAGCTGCTGGCGACCTTGCGCTCTCCGACGGATTGGAGCTTGAGCGTGATCGGCTCGGAGAATGGGACGTCGTTCATCACTTCCTCCTTTTTTCTTTTTGAGAATAACCAGGAAGGCGGCCCGATCGGCGCCCGACTGACGAGATGGTTCGTATGGCTGCACGCTTCAAGACCTCCCCCGTCTCCCAGTCTGCTTGCCGAAACCCGGCGCTATATGTCGTCGTCCGGCGGTTCGAGAAGCCCGATCAGCGTCGCCACCCTTGCCGACGGCAGCGGGCGGCCCTCGTTGACCAGCGCCTCATCGGCGCCGACCCAGGCAAAGGCCTCGCGCAACTCTTCGATCGTCGCGCCGGTCGAGGCGATGTCGGCGATCACGGCGTCGTCGACCGGGCCCAGCACCGAAATGATGTCGTCGCGTGTCATGGTCATGATGTCCTCCATGCGGCGTGCCGGCGCGACCCTCAAACGTCGGTTGAAACCGGCATTGCCAGCACAATCGGGGCCAGTACAATCTGGCAACAAAAATTCTGGCAGCGGGACAGAATCTGGGTCTTGATTTCGGCCTGACAATAACCAAATGAAAATTGCCGGTTGCCGAATGGGACCGGCAGAACCCAGGGAGCGCCAAGCTCTTTGGCGTCCCTCGTACTATGTTGCTCCACGGAGGATGTAGCTATGAGAACCGCATTCGACTTTTCCCCGCTCTATCGGTCGAGCATCGGTTTCGACCGCATCTTCAACTTGCTGGAAAACGCGCCTCAGGCAGTCGAAACCTGGCCGCCCTATGACATCGCGCGAAGCGACGAGAACACCTATCGGGTGAGGATCGCCGTCGCCGGCTTTTCCGAGAACGACCTCGACATCAGCCACGAGCCGAACCTTCTCATCGTCTCGGGCGAGCGCAAGGAACAGGACGAGGTGGAATATCTCCATCGCGGCCTTCCGGTGCGACCGTTCACACGGCGCTTCGAGCTTGCCGATCACATGACGGTCACCGGCGCCTCGCTTAATAACGGCCTGCTGACGATCGACCTCGTGCGCCAAGTGCCCGAAGAGATGAAGCCGCGTCGCATCACGATCGCCAAGCAAGACGGCGCGCCGAAGGCCGGACAGGTCGAGAAGCCGAAGCAGGCCGCCTGAGCGAAGGCGATCTCTGGCGTTCGCCTTTGACACAACCAGTCGAGAAAGGAGAACAGCAATGGCTATTCGTGATCTCATACCCTGGGGCCGGGAGAACAGTCCGGTTCCCAGCTTCTATCGTGACGAGGACCGCGACCCGTTCATGGCGTTGCATCGCGAGATGAACCGCCTGATCGACGACGCCTTCCGCGGCTTCGAAACGCGCATGCCGATGCTCAGCGGATTTTCGTCGGCGCGCGGCAGCTGGCCGAGCGTTGAAATCGCCGACGGCGAGAAGGAGATCCGCGTGACCGCGGAAATTCCCGGCATGGACGAAAAGGACGTCGAGGTGATGCTCGATGACGGCGTGCTGACGCTGCGTGGCGAGAAGCGCTCCGAGACCGAAGACAAGGACAGGCAGTTCTCCGAGCGGTTCTACGGCCGCTTCGAGCGCCGCATCCCGCTCGGCTACGAGGTCGAGGAGGACAAGGTGAACGCCGCCTTCCATAACGGCGTGCTCACCGTGACGCTGCCCAAGACGGAGCGCGCACGGACGAAAGCCAAGCGCATCGCCATCAGTGGCAGTGCCGCCAGCCCCGGCAAGAGCAAGCACTGACGACATCGGCAGCCGGACGCGCCAGCCGCGCCCGGCTGCAGATCGGGCTGCATCCCGATCGGCCCGCGCGCTCCGCCCAAAGGCACGGGCTTCATTTGTTCGGCCGATGCGCCTGACGGCGCGAAGGCCGCATAGTGAGTATCTACGGAGCATTGAGTAGCAGCGTCGCTACCGTGGCGTTCCTGGCGCACAGGCTACGGAGCCCGTCATCCCTTGGGGTGGCGGGCTTTCGTATCAATTGTCGGCTTTATCGGCCTGTGAAAAGTCCTCGCCATCCGCTTCGTGTCACGATCGCGGGCGGAGGCAGCCACCCGTCTCAGATCGCCTCGCGCTGCCGTTCCGGCGTGGCGACCAGCAAGGCCGCGGCGGCGTTGGCGGCAGCAAGTGCGGCCTCGACCCGATGCCCGCGGGCAAGGCCTGCCGCGAACGCGCCGACGAACTCGTCGCCGGCGCCATGGGTGCTGACCACCTTCACCGGAAGGGCGGCCCGCGCGAACGCCTGGCCGTCGCGGCCGCAATAGGCAACGCCCTCCCCGCCGGCCGTGACGATCGCCGCCGGGTAGAAATCGATCAGCATGCGTGCCGCCTCGGCAGCACCCTCGAGCGTATCGACGACCGCAACGCCGGCCAAAAATTCCGCCTCGATGGCGTTGACGATGACGATATCGGTGAGTGCGATCAATTCGCCGGACAGTTTTCGCGCGGGGGCGGCGTTGAGCACGACGCGGCCGCCATGCGCCTTCACCGCCCGCGCTGCGGCAATGTTGGCGGCTTCCGGCACCTCGTTCTGCAGCAGCAGCACCGCCGTTTGCGCAACCATCTCGGTCGCGGCCACGATGTCCTTCTCGCCCAAGGTGAGATTGCTGCCCGAGACGATCACCGCGCCATAATCGCCGCCGGCGTCGAAGATCGCCACGCTCATGCCCGAGCCGGCGCCAGGTGCGACCCGCACGAAGCGGCTGTCGACGCCGCGGCGCGCGAGATTGCTGACAAGCGCGCGGCCGAAATCGTCATCGCCGACGGCGCCGATCATTGCCGAGCGCACGCCGGCCCGCGCCGCCGAGACCGCCTGGTTGCCGCCCTTGCCGCCGCATTTCGGCTGCCAGGCATGGCCGGTTACGGTTTCGCCCTTGCGCGGGCGGTCAGGCGCTTCGACCATGATGTCGTAATGCAGGCTGCCGAACACGGTGACCAGCGGAGCCGTCATGTGCCCCGATCTTTCATGAGCCGCCCCAATCTTTCATGAACCGCCCTTGTCCCGGCGTTTCGACGTCACCGCCGACATCGTGCGGCCGAGATTGCGCTCCGCCGCCTGGTAGTCGCGCTGCGCCACCGCGACGAACAGCGCGTCGAGAATGTTGAGCTGGGCGATGCGCGCCGCCGCGTTCTCGCCCATCAATGGCGAGCCCTGCGCGGTCGAGCACAGCACGATGTCGGCGACGGCGGCCAGCGGCGAGTTGTCGTAATTGGTGATCGCCAGCGTCCGCGCACCGCTCTTGCGGGCGAGATGGATGGCATCGATCACGGCGCTGGTGTTGCCGGAATGCGAGAAGCCGACGGCGATGTCGTCAGCGCCGAGCAGCGAGGCCGACATCAGCATCATGTGCGAATCGTCGTAGACCGATGCGCGGATGCCGATGCGCAGGAATTTGTGCGAGACGTCGCGCGCGATCTGCGCCGAACCGCCGACGCCATAGAAATCGCGGTTCCTGGCGCGGTACAAAAGATCGGCGGCGCGGTCGAAATCGTCCATGTCGAGGATCGCCAGCGTCTCCTCCAGCGCCTGGATCGAGGTGCGGAACACTTTTTGGACGATCTCGGCCGAACTGTCGTCGACCGACAGTTCCTGGTGCATTTCGGCGGTCGGCAGGCGGCTGTATTCGTAAACCGCGGTGCGGAAGTCGCGATAGCCGGAAAAGCCCAGTTTCTTGGCGATCTTCACCACCATCGCCTCCGACACGCCGGCTTCTTCGGCGATCTGCTTGAGCGGAATGGTCTCGTCGAAGCCGCGCCGTCCGAACACGGTTTCCACCACCTTCGCCTCGAGCGGCGTCAAATGCGGCATCATCATGCGGATCCGCGGTCCTACTGCTTTCAGATCCAGGCTGGTCAAGGTCATCCACGTCCCCTCGTCACGCGATCGATGAGCATCGCGGCGAGGATTATAAGGCCAGTTGCCAAGAGCTGATAGAAGGACTGGACATTCATCAGCGTCAGGCCGTTGCGCATGGTGCCGAGGATGACGGCGCCCAGGATGGTGCCGACGACGCTGCCCTTGCCGCCCATCAGCGAGGCGCCGCCGATGGCCGCCGCGGCAATGGCATCGAGCTCCCAGAGATTGCCGAGAATGGGTTCGGCGGCACCCAGCCGTCCGATCAGGATCTGCGCGGCAAGGGCCGCCAGCAGGCCCGAGATCATGTAGGCGGCGATCTTGGTGCGAGCGATCGGCACGCCGGCTATGTAGGCTGCCTCCTCATTGCCGCCGACGGCGAGCAGATATTCGCCGAAAGGCGTCTTCTTGAGGATGATCCAGGCGATCAGCGCGACCACGGCCACGATGATGACCGCCAATGGCAGCCCGAACAGCGAGCCGTTGAAGATGGCGCGGAAGCCGGCAGGCAGGCCGAGCACCGGATTGCCGCCGGTATAGATCAGCGCCAGCGCCCGGTAGGTGCTGAGCGTTCCCAGTGTGACGATGAAAGGCTGCAGCCCGACATAGGCGACCAGCACGCCATTGAGCAGGCCGCAGACGAGGCCGATAGCGAAGCCGGCGGCGATGGCCAGCGGAAACGGCACGCCGGCAATCAGCATCGAGGCCGAGATGACGGCCGAAAGGGCTGCCGTCGGCCCGACCGACAGATCGATGCCGCCCGAGATGATCACCAGCGTCATGCCCAACGCCAGGCAGGCGTTGATGCTCGACTGCTGCAGGATGTTGATCAAGTTGCGCTCGGCAAAGAAGCCCGGGACCAGCGCGCCGAAGACGGCGAGGATCACCACCAGGCCGATCAGCGTGCCGGCATCGCGCAGCGAAAACCGGTGCAGGAATTCAGCCCGTGGGCGCGCTGCTGTGTGTTCGGTTACATCAGTCATACGCTGGTCCTGTCCGTTATGCCTTGCCGGCCCGATGGCCTTGCGCCTTGCCGGCCTTGCGTCTCCGATTGGGGTATGGCGTGCGCCGCGATCGCCTGTTCGCTGAGATCGGCCCGGTCGAGTTCGGCGGCGACCGTGCCGTCGCGCATGACCAGCACGCGGTCGGCGAGCCGGATCACCTCGGGAAGCTCGGACGACACGACGACGACCGAATGCCCTTCGGCGGCGAGCTCCTCGATCAAATGGTAGATCTCCGCCTTGGCGCCGACGTCGATGCCGCGCGTCGGCTCATCGAACAAAAGGATGCGCGTTCCCGCCGCCAACCAGCGGCCGATGATCGCCTTCTGCTGGTTGCCGCCGCTGAACAGCCGGATCGGCCGGTCGAGCAGGAACGGGCGCAAATTGACCCGCTTCATCTTCTCGGCCGCGACCCGTTTCAGCCTGGCGTGATCGATGACGCCGCACGGTGCGAACACGCCCATCGAGGCCAACGCCATATTGCTGGAGATCGACCGCAGCGGCACGATGCCTTCGCGCTTGCGCTCCTCCGGCACCAGGCCGATGCCGGCGGCGATGGCTTCGCGCGGACCGGAAAGTTTTATCGCCTTGCCGTCGATCTCGACCCTGCCCGACGAGGCGCGGTCGGCGCCGGCCACCAGCCGCAGCAGTTCGGTACGGCCCGAGCCGACCAGGCCGGCAATGCCCAGCACCTCGCCGCGGTGCAGGTCGAACGAGACGTTACGGACTTTTGTCGCCGAGGCGAGGCCACGCACGCTCAGCCTGACCTCGCTCGAGGTGTGGGAGCGGTGCTGTTCCTGGGCGAGCTCGCGGCCGACCATCATCGAAACGACGGCTTTTTCCGACATTTGCGCCAGATCGACGGATCCGACCACGACGCCGTCGCGCATGATTGTGGCGCGCTGGCAGATGCCGAACACCTCGTCCAGCTTGTGCGAGACATAGACGACCGCGACACCGTCGCGCGCCAGCCCGGCAATGACTTCGGCCAGCCGCTCGAACTCGCTCGGCGTCAGGCTCGATGTCGGCTCGTCCATCGCCACGACGCGCGCCCGATCGAGCAGCGCCCGGGCGATCTCGACGATCTGCCGCTGCGCAACCTTCAGGCTGCCGAGCGGGACTGCCGGATCGATGGTCGGATCGAGGGCGGCAAGGGCTTCCGCGGCGCGGCGTTCCTGCTCGCGGCGGGCGACGAAGATGCCGCCGCGCGTCAGCGGATGGCCGAGGAACATGTTCTGGGCGACGCTGAGATGCGGCACCTGCTGCAATTCCTGATGGATCATGGCGACGCCCGCGGCGCGCGCCGCGACCGGATTGTTCAGCGCCACCGGTCTGCCGTCGATCAGCACGCTTCCGGCGGTCGGCCTGTAGACCCCCGACAGGATGCGCAGCAGCGTCGATTTGCCGGCGCCGTTCTCACCGAGCAGGCCATGGATTTCGCCGGCGCCGACGGAAAAGGACACATCGCTCAGCGCTCGCACCGCCGGAAACACCTTGGAAACGCCCTCGAATTGCAGCCGCGGGACAGACATTGGTTCTATTCTCCAGGCAAAGGGCGCCAGCCCGGCCGGCACCCGCAGTCCTGCCCTTAATTGCCCGCTGCCGCGTCCTCGAGCAGCGCCTTGCGCACGGCGTCGCCGGCGCCGGAATAGCGGTCGGCATTGTCCTTGGTGATAAGCGCCTGCGGCGTGGCGACGACGCGCGGCAGCTTCTGCCCGGCCACCAGCCGCAGCGCCGATTCCAGCGCCACCTCGCCGGTCAGCACCGGGAAGCTGTCGACAGTGCCGGTCAGTTCGCCGGCGCGGATCGAGGCATAGGCGTCGGAGATGCCGTCGGTGCCGAAGACGGCGACCTTGTCCTGCAGGCCGGCGGCCTTGACCGCCTCGACGATGCCCAGCGCCATGCCGTCATTGTTGGCATAGAAGCCGATCAGGTCGGGGTGCTGCTGCAGGATGTTGCTGGCCGCGTCGAAGGAGGTCTGGCGGTCCCAGTTGCCGGGCACGCTGGCGACGACCTCGAACTTGCCGGCTTCGGTGATCGTGGTCTTGAAGCCATCGGTGCGCTGGACGGCGGCATAGACGCCGGCCTGGCCTTCGACGATGGCGATCTTGCCGCCATCCGGCCGGTTCTTGATGAACCATTTGGCGACGCGCACCCCATTGTCGCGCTGGACATTGCCGACATAGTGCTCGGCCTGCGGGATGACCGCGTCGTTGACGTTGACCACCGGCACGTTGGCGGCCCTGGCCTGTTCCATGATCGGCTGCAGGTTGGAGTCGGTCTGCGGCGAGACGAGCAGCACGTTGTAGCCCTGCGTGACCAGGCCTTCGGCGATTGTCAGCTGGCCGAGCTGGTCGCCCTCGCTCTGCGCCGCCTGGTAGACGACCGGCACGCCGACGCGATCGCCGAACGACTTGTAGCCCTCACCCAGCGAGCGCCAGTATTCGTTGGTCAGCGTCTTGGAGACGGCGCCCGCCCTGGTGCCGTCGGGCAGCTTGGGCAACGCGCCGAACTTGGCCTCGAGCTGCGACCAGTCGATGCGGTCCTTCTCGGTATCGGAATTGAGCGGCGCGAGTTCCGCGGAAAAGGCCGAGCCGATGGACAGCGCCATCAGCGCAGCGGTGGCGGTGGCAAGCAGAAATTTCATGGTCTTTCCTCCCTTGTTGAAAACGGCGCCGGCCTCAGTTCTCCGGCCCGAGCATGGCTTCCTGGATGATGGCTTGCGACGCGACCGCGTCCTGGCGGTCGATGGCGGTGGACAGGCGATTGTCCTTCTCCAGACGGTCGACGACGCGCAGCATGCGCTTGACGGTGGCGATGTTGACTTCGCATTCGTGGACCGGATCGAGGCCGGTCATGTCGGGGAAGGTGTCGAAGTAGATGGCGCCGGCGTAGCCGTCGCGGCGGATCTGGCGGAGCAGCTCGATCGTCTGCAGCGTGTGCACTGCGCCGACCATCAGGCCGTCGTCGCGCTTGGCATAGCCGTCGTTGAGATGCACGCCCAGGAGCTTGCTGTGGCGCGCCACCAGTGCTGCGGCAAAGGCCGGCTGCTCGTCGGCATAGAGCACATGGGCGAAATCGAGCGTCACGCCGAGATTGGGCAGGCCGATCTCGCGGATCGCCAGCAATGTCGTCGCCGCGTCGGGCATCAGGCTGTAGGAACGCGGCTCGTTGGGCTTGTATTCCAGGCTGATCTCGCAGTCGGGATCATGCGCCGCCACTTCACGAATACCATCTATTTCGTGTTGCCACAGCGTCGCGTAATCGGCCTGGAAGGCATAGTCGAAGCCATCCTGGCCGAGCCACAGCGTCATCAGATTGGCGCCCGCCTCACGCACGGCGTCGATGCCGGCCTTGGTCAGGTCGATGGCTTCGCGGCGAACTGCCGGATCCGGATTGGTGAAGGCGCCGAGCTTGAAGGCGGGATTGGAGTAGTAGCGCATGGCAAAACCATTGATGGAAAGCCCAAGATCGCCGAGGTTTTGTGCCATTTCCGCAGGTTTTTCATCGACATGATCGGGAAAGTTGAGGTCGAGGTCGGTCAGCCCCGCAACCTTCGCCGCACGCGCCGCCATCTGCAGCATGGACGGCTTGCCGACAAGATCCGGCCATTCGGCCTGCGGCCGCGAGGCAAAGGAATTGAGGCGTGTGGCGAAACGATTGGCTGTCATGGATGACCCTTTGGTGAACATAACTTCACATGTATACGAGAATTTGTAAAGTCCTCATTTGAGAGCTCTAGGGAATTCGACCTTGAGGCGGCGCCGCCAAACCGTAGGGCCTGCGCATGGTAAGGTTCCGGGCGGGCGCTGCTGATCGCAACCCTGTACAACCGCTGGCCGCCCTTGCGTCTTGCGCGCCAATTGATCATTCTCGCCGCAGTTGCACCGCGGCCGGGGGGTTCGCACATGCCGACGCTTTATGCGCTGAAACCGGCCTTCCAGGCCAGGCTGCGGCCGCTCGCCGACCGGCTGGCCGCGGCCGGCGTCACCGCCAACCAGATCACGCTGCTGGCTGCCGCCCTGTCGGTTGCCACCGGCGTTGTGGTCGCAGCCCTTGCCGGCCATCGCGCGGTCTTGCTGCTTATGCCGGTGGTGCTGTTTGCGCGCATGGCGCTCAACGCCATCGACGGCATGCTTGCGCGCGAACATGGTCAGGCCTCAACACTCGGCATGTATCTCAACGAACTCTGCGACGCCGTCTCCGACCTGGCGCTGATCCTGGCCTTTGCCGCTCTCTTCCCTGCCTGGGGGGTCGTCGCCTTTGCCGTCACAGCAATGCTTGTGGAGTTCGCCGGCGTGCTCGGCATCGCGGCAGGCACCGGGCGCAATTATGCCGGGCCGTTCGGCAAGAGCGATCGGGCGCTGGCGCTCGGCATCGTCGCCTTTCTCATCGCCTGCGGCCTGTGGGTGGAAGCCATCACGCCGTTTGTGTTTCCGGCGATGGCTACACTCTCGCTGGTGACCGCCATCAACCGGATACGCAGCGGCCTTAACGGGAGCGGCGACTGAAATTCCGGTCGCATCCGCCTGGGGAAAAAAATGCTTCACGAACCGACGATTGCTGCTTCCGCAATTGAGCAGCGGGTGGCGCAGGAGCGCAGCTTCCGCAGCCATGACGGCACCGAGATCTTCTACCGCTACTGGCCGGCGGTCGGGCAACCCGCCAGGGGCGCGGTTGTGCTGTTCCACCGCGGCCACGAGCATGGCGGCCGCATGGCGCATCTGGTCGACGAACTCGATATGCCCGGCCATGCCTTCTACGCCTGGGACGCGCGCGGCAATGGCCGCTCGGCCGGCGAGCGCGGCTATGCGCCGTCTTTTGCCGCACTTGTGCGCGACATCGATTGTTTGGTGCGCGAGATCGGCAGAGACGGTTTTTCCCAGCGCGACATCGCGCTGATCGCGCAATCTTTCGGCGCGGTGCTCGCGGCCGCCTGGGTGCATGATTATGCACCGCAGATTCGCGCCTTGGTACTGGCCTCGCCGGCCTTCTCGGTCAAGCTCTACGTGCCATTCGCCAGGCAAGGCATTGCGCTGTGGCAGAAGATCAAGGGCCGCTTCTTCGTCAATTCCTACGTCAAGGCCAAGTTCCTGACGCAGGATCCCGAGCGCATCGCCTCCTTCGAGGCCGACCCGCTGATCACGCGGCCGATCGCTTCCAACATCCTGGTCGAGCTCTACGACCACGCCGCCCGCATCGTCTCGGATGCCCGCGCCATCACCGTGCCGACGCAATTGCTGATCTCCGGCAGCGACTGGGTTGTGCGGCATGGACCGCAGCACGAATTCTTCGTCAATCTCGCCAGCCCGGCCAAGCAGCGGCATGTGCTGCCGGGCTTCTTCCACGACACGCTGGGCGAACGCGACCGCCGCAAGGCACTCGACCTGATCAAGCCGTTCCTCGAAAGACAGTTCTCGACGCCACAGAAGCCGGTCGACCTGACCGCGGCCGACCGCGCCGGCTACACACGCGACGAGGCCGACCGGCTGGCCTCGCCGCTCGCTTTGCTGTCACCGAAAGGCCTCTACTGGGCAATGAGCCGCGCCTCGATCCGCGGGGGCGCCTGGCTTTCGTCAGGCATGAAGACCGGGATCGCCACCGGCTTCGATTCCGGCTCGACCCTCGACTATGTCTACGAGAACCAGGCGCGGGGCGCCGGTCCGCTCGGCCGCATGATCGACCGCACCTTTCTCGACGCCATCGGCTGGCGCGGCATCCGCCAGCGCAAGCTGCATCTCGAAGAGCTGATCAGCAGCGCCACTCGCACGCTGAAGGCCGCCGGCCGCACGGTCCATATCGTCGATATCGCTGCCGGCCACGGCCGCTACGTGCTCGACGCCGTCGCCAAATGCACCGAGCCGCCGGCCAGCGTGCGGTTGCAGGATTTTTCCGAGCTCAACGTTTCGCTCGGCTGCAAGCTGATCGCCGAGCGGCCCCTGCCGACCGATGTCTCGTTCCACCAGGCCGACGCCTTCGACGCCGAGATGCTTGCCGGGCTCGATCCGGCGCCGGACCTGGCCATCGTCTCCGGGCTTTACGAATTGTTTGCCGACAACGCCATGATCATCCGCTCGCTCGGCGGGCTGGCCAGGGCGATGCAGCCCGGCAGCCTGCTTGTCTACACCAACCAGCCCTGGCATCCGCAGCTCGAAATGATCGCCCGCAGCCTGACCTCGCATCGCGGCGGCCAGGCCTGGGTGATGCGCCGGCGCACGCAAGGCGAGATGGACCAGCTGGTGGCGGCGGCCGGCTTCGAGAAGCTCGACCAGCGCATCGACCAGTGGGGGATCTTCACCGTATCGGTCGCGCGGCGCGTCTGAGCATGGTCTTGCCTGTCCTTGGCCCTGCCGCCCCTTCTGCCCCTGCGCGCGAGCCGTACGCTGGAATCGCGCTGCGGGCGGCGCTGTGGCTGGTCTTTCTGGCGCCGTTCTTCTACGCGAGCTACGGCTTCGCCAACTGGCTGGCGTCGCAGCGCGACGATGTCGGCAGCATCGTCTTCGCCTGGGAGCACAACATCCCGTTCATCGCCTGGACGATCGTGCCCTACTGGTCGATCAATCTGTTCTACGGCCTGTCGCTGCTGCTCAACGATACCAAGCGCGGCGTCGATCGGCTTGCCGGCCGCTATCTGACGGCGCAGATCGTCGCCGTCGCCTGTTTCATCCTGTTCCCGCTGACGGCGACCTTCGTGCGGCCGCAGACATCGGGCCTGCCAGGCTTCATGTTCGCGGTCCTCGGCGGCTTCGACAAGCCGTTCAACCAGGCGCCGTCGCTGCACATCGCGCTGCTGGTCATCATCTGGGATCATTGGCGCTATCGGCTGAAAGGCATGGCCGGCGTCGTCTGGCATGCCTGGTGTTTGCTGATCGGCGCCTCGGTGCTGACGACGTGGCAGCACCATGTCATCGATATCCCGACCGGCGCTTTGCTCGGCTTCTTCGCCCTGTGGCTGTTTCCGCGCCACGGCGAATTGCCGTTCGCCGGCTTCCGACTGACCGCTGATGCCGGCGCGCGGCGGCTGGCGCTGTTCTACGCGCTGGTTGCAGCGCTGGCGCTTGCCGGCGCCGCTGCCGGCGCCTTCGTTTTGGCGCTGTGGCTCATCCTGCTGTGGCCGGCGCTGGCGCTGGCCATCGTTGCCTTCGCCTATGCCGGAGCCGGCGCCAAAGTGTTCCAGAAAACGGCCGACGGCAGCGTCTCGCTGGCCAGCCGTGTCTTGCTGCTGCCCCACCGGCTTGGCGCCACGATCAATGCATGGATATGGACGCGCAAGCTGCCGCCGCATGTCGCCATTGCCGACGGTGTCTTCCTCGGCCGCTTTCCCACCGTCGCCGAGGCTGGCGCATTCGGCACGGTGATCGACCTTGCCGGCGAGTTGGAGCGGCCGCGCGGCGTCGCCTGCCGCTGGACGGCTGTCGCCATGGTCGATCTTTTGCCGCCCTCGCCCGAGGCGCAGGCGCAAGCGGTGGCGGCGATCGAGGACGCGCGCAGCTACGGCACGGTGCTTGTCTGCTGCGCGCTCGGCTTCCAGCGCAGCGCCGGCGCCGTCGCCGCCTGGCTGGTTGCCACCGGCCGCGCCGACACGCTGGCGCAAGCGCGAACCAAGCTCGCAGCATCGGGCCGGCCGGTGCATCTTCGGATCGCGATGGACGAGCCGGCATGAACAGTTCGAGCAATAGACGAAGCCACTTGCCAAAGTCGGCGCTGCCCCTCACCTGCCTGCCGGCATCCTCTCCCCGTATAGTGACGGGGAGAGGGGCGCCGTCATCAGCGGTTTCGCCAATCACCAGCGTTTTAGAAATGGCGCCGACACCGCGGCCAGCCTCTTCTCCCCGTCACTATACGGGGAGAAGTGCCCGGCAGGGCGATGAGGGGCGGCGCAGGCGCTTGGAAAAGGGCGGCACCAAACCTGAAGCGATTATTCCGGCATGAGTGCCCATCGAGACCAAGCCGAAGCGTTCGCCGCCGGGCTGATGACGCAGGCGGTGTGGCCGCTGTTTTTTGTGCTGGCCGCGTTGGCGGCCGCGCCGGTCATTGCCGTGGCAGCGCAGCCGCAGGCGACCACGCTGGCGGCAGCGGCGTGGCTGGTCGCGGCAGCGAGCGGCGTGGTCACTCTCGCCGTCTCGGCCCTGCTTGCCTTCGACGCGTTGCTGTTCCGGCTGATGGCCAGCCACATCAGCGAGGCCGCCGGTGGTGCCTCGGTCGACGACGTGCTGGCGCGCATGCGCGTCAAACCGGCCGCTGCCGGCATCCGCTCGCTCGACCGGCGCATCGCGGGCACGCAACGCCTGCTGATGAAGCAGCGCATCGCACTCGGCCTGTTCGTGGCGGCGTCCCTCGTCGCCTTGTCGTTCTGAGCCCGACGATGAGCAAGCTCGGCACAAGGACCTTCACCCTGCTGCAGACCGTGACCTCGGTCGGCCTGTCGGCGCTGGCCTGGGCGGTGACCGGCGTCCGGCCGATCTGGAACGGCAGCCAGCCGTCGGACCGGCAGCGCATCTACTTCGCCAATCATGCCAGCCACGGCGATTTCATCCTGCTGTCGGCCTGCCTCAGCGAGAAGCAGCGCGCCCGCACCCATGCGGTCGCTGCCGCCGACTATTGGGGAAAATCGCGGCTGCGCCGGTTCATCGCGCAGGACATGCTGTCCTCCGTGCTGATCCACCGGCAGTGGACCGATGAGGCGCAGAACCCGATCTCGGTCATGCTGTCGGTGCTCGATGAGGGCCATTCGCTGATCATCTTCCCCGAGGGCACGCGCAACATGACCGACCAGCCGCTGCTGCCGTTCCGCTCCGGCCTTTACAATCTGTCGATGGCGCGGCCCGACGTCGAACTCATCCCGTGCTGGATCGAGAACATGTCGCGGGTGCTGCCCAAGGGCCAGTTCGTGCCGGTGCCGCTGCTCTGCCGGGTGGTCTTCGGCGCGCCGATCGCCATTGCGCCCGGCGAGGAACGCCGCGCCTTTCTCGACCGCGCCCGCCAAACGCTGCTGGCGCTGAACCCCCGCCCGCCAACGCATGATGCGGAAAAGTGGAATCCGGTTTTCCGGAAAACATCATGCGGCCAAAACAGCGTGGAGCCCAAAGAGCGTAGAGCCGAAAGAGCTAGAGATCGTGCCGGATCCGATATCCGGCACGATCCTCACAGCCACGATGCTCCAAGAGACGACTAGCACAACATGCCAATGCACGAGACCCTTATCATAGTTGTCGGCCTCACTGCGGTGCTGACCACGGCAAGCCTGGTCGCCGGCATCCTGTCGTGGCGCGCGCCGAAGCCGCTGTCGTCGACGCTGGTCAATCTCAACCAGCGCATCAACGCCTGGTGGGTGATGGTGGTGGCGATCACCGTCGCCTTCTTCTTCGGCCGCGCCGGCATGACCATCCTGTTCGCGCTGATCTCGTTTGCCGCCTTGCGCGAATTCGTGACGCTGACGCACAGCCGCCGCAGCGACCATTGGGTGCTGCTCGGCATGTTCGGCCTCATCATCCCGTTCCAGTACTGGCTGGTGTGGACCGCCTGGTACGGCCTCTTCACCATCTTCATCCCGGTCTACTGCTTCCTGCTGATGCCGGCGATCACCGCGCTGCACGGCGACACCGAGCGCTTTCTCGAGCGCGTCTCGGCGCAGCAATGGGCGGTCATGATCTCGGTCTACTGCGTCAGCCACGTGCCGGCGCTGCTGACGCTCGACGTGCCCGGCTTCGACGGCCGCAACTTGTTGCTGGTCGCTTTCCTGATCATCACCGTGCAAGGCAGCGACGTGCTGCAATACATCTTTGGCAAGCTGTTCGGCAGGCACCTGATGTCGCCCAAGGTTTCGCCGTCGAAGACCTGGGAAGGGCTGGTCGGCGGGCTGGCGACGTCGAGCCTGCTTGGCGCGCTGCTGTCGTTCCTGACGCCGTTTTCGCCGCTGCAGGCGGCGGGTGTCGCCTTCATCGCCTGCCTGATGGGCTTCCTCGGCGGGCTGGTCGCCTCCGCCATCAAGCGCGACCAGGGGGTGAAGGACTGGGGCCATCTGATCGAGGGCCATGGCGGCATGATGGACCGCGCCGACAGCCTGGTCTTCGCCGCCCCGGTTTTCTTTCACACGGTGCGCTATTTCTGGACGTGAGGGCGAGCTACGACCTCAGAGGCTGTTTCGAAAGTCGCTCCGGCGAGTCATATGGTGGTGGTTTCGAGAACCGGAGCGCAGCGGACATTTGGGTCCGTGAGCACCGGAAGCACAGAAAACGCCATCAGATGGCCGCCGGAGTAGAGTTTCCAAACAGTCTCTTACTTTGCAGCCGCAAGCGGCGCCTTCCTGGCCGGGCGCGGCCGGCGGCGCATGCGGCGCTTGGCAGCGATCTTCAGCGCAACCGGCGGATCGCTCGACAATGCGCCCAGAACGGCTTCGACCATGCCAAACGCCACAAAATCGGCGTTGATGTCATTGGTCCATTCGACTTCTGTCTTTTTGTCGTCGCCGTCCTTCGACCAGAACACGATCCCTACCCGCAGCGCCGACCTGGCACGTTTCAGCCGACGAACAAGAAAACGGGCGTGCTTGACCGAGTCGCGGTTCAGGAATCCGACCACAACGGTGTCGACAGCGTCGAGCTCGAGCCGGCGAATGCCAGTCGGATCCATATCGGCAAAGCTCGCCTTCGAGACCGTCGCCCCCTGGACTTCGAGCACCTGCGCCAGCATGGCGGCGGCGGCATCGTCGAGTTCGCCGCGGCCGCCGGCACACAGCACCGACATGTCAGTGCCATCCGGCAGCTCAGTGTCGTCCTCGCCCTCCGCTTGAGCCTGCTTGTCCCTGTCCCTGTCCCTGTCCCTGTCCCTGTCCCTGTCCCTATCCCTGTCCCTGTCCCTGTCCCTGTCCCTGTCCTTGTCCTTGTCCTTGTCCGCCGGCGCAGGTTCGGCTGTGGCCGGATCATCGTCCTCCTCCGCTTCCTCCCGTGCGCTGTCGTCGAGGTTCGCCACCAGCATCTGCGCGCTGGCCGCCACCCGCCGTCTTTGCTCATCGCCCATGACGCCGCGCACCCGATCCTGCTCGCCGAGCAGCAGTGCGGCAATGGCGACCTTGTCATAGAATTCGAACAGATATTTTTCCTCCAGCATCTCCTCGGCGTGATCCGTGGCTTCCTCTGGATCGCCGGCCAGCAGCCGTTGGTAGAGCCGGGCGTGGGGTTCGAGCACCGGTTCGTTGCCGAACAGGACGTCGAGGAATTCGAATTGCGGCACGTGCCTGCCGAGCACGACGAGGCAGACCGTGAGCGGCGTCGACAGGACCAGGCCCAGCGGGCCCCAGAGCCAGGTCCAGAAGATCGCCGCAACGATGATGGCCAATGGCGAAAGCCCCGTTCGTGAACCGTAGAGCCACGGTTCGACGACATTGCCGGTGATCAATTCCATGACCACGAACAGACCGGCGGTCCACAGCACGAGCGACCAGCCAGGCGCCACGGCAAGCGCCAGGAACAGCGGCAGCAGCGCACCAATGATCGGGCCGATATAGGGAACAAAGCGCAGCGCCAGCGCCAGCAAGCCCCACAGCAGCGCATTGGGTATCCCCAGAATCCAAAGCCCTGCTGTAACCGGTATGGCATAGACGATATTCACGACCAACTGCATGAGAAGATACCGGCCGACCCGCTTGCCGGCATCCTGGAGCGCCTCGGTAGTTCGATGAAGATCACCATAGCCGACGAGGCGTATGAAACGGTCGCGCAGGTCCTCGCGCTCGAGCAGCATGAATATGACGACGACGACGATCAGGCCTGCCGACGCCAGCGGGCTGATCAGCGGGCCGATCAGGTTCTGCAGAACCTGCAGCGGCCTTTCGCGTGCGATGATCTCGACAGGCACCGGATCGCGCCGTGGCTGATCCGCAGCGGGCGGTGAGGTTTCCTGCCTGTCGAGTTCCTGGCCAACGCGTTCGATCGCCTCGCTCAGCCTGGCGATGACGCCGCCGCCGACGCCGGTCTCCTTCAGGGATCGGACTTTGGTCAGGATATTTGACTGGTAAAGCGGGATGTTCTGCGCCAGTTCGCTGACCTGCGTGGCGACAATGAAGGAGAACAGCGCAAGGACGGTGAATGCGCCCAGCACACTGGCGATGACCGCAGGAAGACGGGGAATGCCGACCCGTTTGAGTGCCGAAACCAAGGGTGCAAGCGCAAAGGTCAGCAGCAGCGCGATTGCGATCGGCAGGAAAACCTCGCGCCCGAAATACAGGGCCGCAACCGCCGCCACGACGGTCGCGACGGTGGGCAGCGACATGCGCGGCAGGGCCATGGCAGCCGAAACAACGCCCACCAGCCCGGGCTCCGACGGATGCATGCCGTTTCGCCGATTGGCCGCCACTTGATGCCTCCACCCTGCCATGACCATGATCGGGCATATTGAGCCGGCATGCAACGTCCCCACCTTCGTGCCAGCGAGCCCCGCGCGAGCGACAAGCGGTCTTCGTCTCTCGCTCAGCCCGGGGTCAGACGGCCCGGTGTCAGGCGGAATGGCTCAGCCAATGACGGTCGAACACGTCGACGATGGCGCGGAATTCGGCCGGCGGGATCTGGCTGGCGCCGCCGTCGCTGTCTCCGACGAGGAATTGCGCCAGCTGCCGGTCAACCGCTTCCGTCTGCTCGACGGACAGGCCAAGCGATGCCAGATCGGCGGCGATCGATCCGTCGGGCGGCAGATATCCGCCCCATGCCTGGGGCGCCGGATTGCGCAAGCGGACCATCAGGATTCGGGTCAGCGACGGCTGCGGCTCCGGGCCGATGATGGTGGTGCCGCACAAATAGCCGCCAAGCACGCTTCCCGGCCGCGAGTGCGGAAACAGGCACAAGAAGAATTGCGCTTCGCCGCTGGCTTCCTTCAGATGCGCATAAAGCCCGCGTTTTGCCGACGTCATCTGCCCACCGAGCAGCAGCTGCCCGGTCGGCAAGGCCTCGCGATAGGCGGCGGTCAGGCCGTTCGCCCCCGGCCCGACCTCAATCGACAGGCTGCCCCTGATCAGCTGGCCGCGATAGTAGGGCGACAAGGCGCTCGAATAACAGGCGTAGGTTCCGGCAAGGGCCAATCCAGGGCTCCGCTCCTCATGCCCGGCAGCGGTTTCGAAATGCGCATTGGCGCGGCGCTCCAGTTCGGCCCTGTCGATGCCGTGGCGGGCACAGATCGCCGCGGTAAAACCTGGCAGGTCGCTCTCGGCGATCCAGGCGCCGGGCTGCTCCAGCTTGAGCAGCTTCGTCCAGTCGTCGTAGACGCTGAGCTCGCGTGGCTGGGAGCGCCCCTGCAGCCATTTATCGGCGCGGCCGAGGTCGAACGCCGTCTTCGGGTTGACGCCCCGGAACGCCGCCGCAAGGTCCTTGCGGGTGACGGTCCCCAGCACGGCCGCGGTCAGCCGCAATTTCTGCGCGATATGCTGTGCCATCCTACCCGCCCCTTTATGCCGCCGCGAGGATAGCACGCGCCGGCTATACTTTTCCACAAGCTAATATTCCAGAAATTCCGGAGAATTCCACGCCCCTCCACGCGCCTGCGCTTTTCGCCCCGCCGGGCGGCGCTAAGGTCGCGCAGGGCAGGGGCAAGTTATGAAACTCACGCTATTTAGGCCTGAATACCAACACCCTTCCTCAGTCATTTGAACGACGGCGAAGCCGAGCTCTCGGCACCGGCACAAACCAGCGTAGATGCCGCCTCAACAAGGAAGGAATAATTCGATGTCCTGGATTGCCTCCCCCAAAATCCCTTTCACCGCGGTTGCGGCTGGATCCGCTGCACTGCTGCTGCTGACCTTCGGGCCGGATGGACCGTCGCGTGCCGCTGCCGGCTCGCGCGCGGCAGCGACATATGGCAAGGCGGCTCCTGCGGCGCCGGTCATCGATCCGACGCGCATCGAAGTCGACGGCGGCGCGCACGTGATACGCTTTTTCATCGACGGCAAGCAGGTCGCCCTGCTCGACTCGAACGGCTTCAGGGATTGATCTTAACACCAGCGTTGGCCGCGACATTGAGCGGCCAAGCGCAACTGGATGTCTGGGTTCTGTCGCGGCCGCTCCAAGCTTCGGCCTGATGCGGCTGCAAGCCTACACGTGCCGGCAACTGCTCACATTGTACTTTTCCACAAGCTAATATTCCAGAAATTCCGGAGAATTCCACGTCCTTCCACACAGCGGCCGTGTTCGGGCCGGCGGCCGCGGTTAACCTTACGTTAACCATGGAGGGACCTCGTCATGAAACTTGCCCTGTCTGCACTTCTCACCGTGCTCGCACTTTCGCAAGCCGTGGAGGCCAAGACGAAAGCCGTTGCCACCGATGCCAAAGCGTCCTCAGCCGAGAAAAACCGGCCGCCGCTCGACAACAAGTCCACCAGCGGGATCACGTCGTCTGATGCGACGGCGGCGCCAGCCGACAACAATGGATCCAGTCTGTATCCGCCGGCGATCTATTTCAATTTCTAGAGTCCCTCCATCCGTTGTGGGGCTCAATCTTTAACCGGCCGTACGCCGCTTGCGGTGTCCGCGATCGACGGGTCTGCATTTCGACAGGTCACCTGTTCGACAAGTCACTTGTTCGACAGGCCACTTGATCGACAGGCTTAGCCGGCGGCGCGCCAGGCTGTGATCCTCCACCTTCCGGTGAAATCGGCTTCAACCACGAGGCATCGCCGACTTCGACGGGCGATACGGCCTCCTGACATGAGCAACAAGGGTGCCCTGCCCGCTTCACGCGCCAGCGATGGCACAGTTGCCAGCACGCTTGACCTTGCCCCCATCCGCCGGATAGTGCGCTATCCCCTTCGATGAAAGACCCTGATATGACAGACGCGATCGCAAGAGACAGCAACGGCGCCCAGTTGAACGAGGGCGATTCCGTCACCCTGATCAAGGATTTGAAGGTCAAGGGCACGTCGGAGACGATCAAGCGCGGCACGCTGGTGAAGAACATCCGCCTCACCGCCAATCCCGGCGAGATCGAGTGCAGCACCAAGCAGGTCAAGGGCCTGGTGCTGAAGACCGAGTTCCTGAAAAAGGCGTGATCGCGCCCGGCACTCAGGTGCGTAACCGGCCGCCCCCGGCGCCACTCCTTGAAAGCGCGCGAAACTGCGATATATCAATGACTAAGCGTGCGTTGCACGCGACGTAGTGCTTTGGTCAAGCTTCATCTGTGGAGGTTGTCATGGCAAACGATCTGATGGAAGGAAAGAAGGCCCAGGATTGGATCAACCTGATCCTTGCGGCATGCCTGTTCATCTCACCCTGGGTTATCGGCTTCGCTGCTGAAACCGCTGCTGCCTGGAACGCCTGGATTGCCGCGGTCGTGCTCGGCGCCTTGGCGCTCGCGGCGCTTTCAGTATTCGCCGAATGGGAAGAGTGGGTGAACCTTGTCGTCGGGCTCTGGCTGATCGCGTCGCCCTGGCTGCTCGGCTTCGTGGCAAACGGCAACGCAATGGCGACCCACGTTGTCCTCGGCGTGCTGGTGGTTGCGGCATCGGCCTGGGCAGTCTGGGACTCCCGTCATCATCCGCCAGCGCATGCGTGATCGGTGACGACTGATGCTTGTCGCCCAAAAGCATGCCCTCGGGCCTGACCCGAGGGTGCGCAGCGGTTTTGGGGGTAACGACAGGCACAGAAACAAAGACTTAAAGCGCGTCGATTTCCTTTCGAACGCGAGGCGCTTAAGGGAGGAGCGCGGCGCGCGAGCGGCGGGCTCCTTCTAAAGCCTGAGATCGGGCCCGCTAGAGTGTTTTTGCAGCCAGGAGGAATCTGGCGTTGCGGAAATGCGGCTAAAACGAACAGATAGAGCGGACGCCAGTCAAATTCGCACGCCTCCCGCCCGCCGTATCCCGGCCAAATTGTCTTTTTGTGCTCCAAAATCCCGCCGCCCAAAGTCCGCCGCCGCGGATGCGGATGGCAGCGCTGGCGCGGCGTTCGCTGAGGACGCACCCACGAGCATGCCGCACTGCACCCGGCAAACTTCCACTTATGTTGCACTGCGTTAGATTTGTTGCATTGCAATATCCATGCATTGCGTCGAGTCTTCGCACGGGTGGCTTTTCAACGACTTCGCGAGGTTTTGCCGTGTCAGCATCGTTTCGGCCTGATATCGAAGGGCTGCGTGCGTTGGCGGTGTCCGGCGTCGTCGCGTTCCATTTTGGTCTGTCGGACCTGCCTGGCGGCTTCACCGGCGTCGACATCTTCTTCGTCATCTCCGGCTACCTGATCACCGGCCAGCTGCTGCGGGAAATCGCCGAGGACGGCAGGCTGGACCTGTGGCGGTTCTATGCAAGGCGCGCCCGGCGCCTGCTGCCGGCCTCGCTGTTCGTCATCTTCGCCACGCTGGTCGCCGGCTACTTCATCCTGTCGCCGGACGAACAGTCGCTCTATTCGAAAGGCGCCATGTTCGCCTCGGCCTATGCGATCAATTTCTGGCTGATACGCTGGTCGTTCGACTATTTCGCCCCCGATGCGGCGAACAACCCCTTCATCCACTTCTGGTCGCTCTCGGTCGAGGAGCAGTTCTATTTCGTATGGCCGGGGCTGCTTCTGCTGGCGGCATGGCTGCGCCCGGGCAAGCGCACGGCGATCCTGGTGATCGGCCTCACCGGCGCGGTGTCGTTCGCCGTCTGCGCCTGGCTCACCACCGTGGCGCAGCCCTGGGCCTTCTATTTCTCGCCGCTCAGGGCCTGGGAATTCGCCGCCGGCGGCCTGGCGACGATGGCACCGGTAAAATTCTGGCGAGAGCGCCCGCAACTGGGCGCAGCACTGGCATGGCTTGGCCTGGCGCTGATCGCCGGTGCCTATCTGACCTTCAGCGAGCAGGACACCCCCTTCCCCGGCTTTGCGGCGGTGGTGCCGGTGGCCGGCACCGTGCTCCTGCTGCTCAGCGGCTCCGGCAATGTCCAAAGAGGGCCGAGCGCCATGCTGGCGCTGCCGCCCCTGCAATGGGTGGGGAAACTTTCCTACTCACTTTACCTCTGGCACTGGCCGGTCATCGTCTATGCGACGATGATGGTGCCCGACCTGGCCTGGCCGGGGCGGCTTGCCTGCGCCGCATTGACGCTGGCGATGTCGCTCTTCACCTATAATTTCATCGAAAACCCGATCCGTCGCAATGGCTGGCTGATGGCGAACGCGGCGCGCGCGCTAATCCCCGCCGCAATGCTGACCGGCGCCGGCGTCGTGGCGACTTACGCCAATGCGCGCCTTGCCGTGGACGGCCTCGACCCCTCGCAACGCATCGTTGCCGAAACTGCCGCGCAGCCCTCTACCGCGCGCGCCAAGGTAGGCTGCGTTGTCGACTACGAGACAGTGACGCCGAGGGCCTGCGAGTTCGGCGCCAAGAATGCCGAGCGCTCGATCGCGCTGTTCGGCGATTCGCATGCCGATCACTGGTCGACGCCGCTGATCGAGGCGGCGAAGAAGAACGACTACAAGGTCGTCACCTGGCTCAAAGCCGCCTGCCGGGCATCGCGGCTGACGGTCTGGAGCTCGAAGCTGAAGCGTGACTACACCGAGTGCGATCAATGGCGCGAGCAATCGATCAAGGAGATCATCGCCCTGCGCCCGAGCTTGGTGGTGATCTCGGAAATCTCGCTGACCAGTTCGCGCAAACTGTCGCCCGACGCCCGGCAATCCGAAAGCCTCGATCAGGACTGGCAGGGCGGCCTGCGCGCAACGCTGGAGGCGTTCAGCCAGGCCGGGCTGAAAGTCGCCTTCATCCGCGATGTGCCGTTCAACACCCTGTTTGTCGACACCTGCGTGGCCCGCGCGCTGTGGCGTGGACAGACGCCATCGGTATGTGACGCGCCGCGAACCGACGCCGCCAACGACGCCATGGCCGCGGTGGAGCGTGACATCGTGCGCGCCGTCCCCAACGCGACCTACATCGACATGACCGACCGGTTCTGCGACGCCAAGACCTGCCATGTCTTCATCGATGGCAAGCTGGCCTATCGCGACCGCCACCACATGGCGACGCCCTTTGCGCAAACACTGGAGCCGACGGTCGAGCGCGCGCTGTTCTCGACCGGGGCGGCCGGGAAGTAAGGCGCGCAAGACGCGCCTTTCACCAGCGTCTCGGTGCCCCCAGTCTCAGTGCAAGCCAAACTCGCGCAGCAGTTCTTCGCGGTAGCGCACGAACCGGCTCTCGCTGCGATCGCGGGGGCGCGGCAGTTCAACCTCGACCAGCCGTGCTGTGCCGCCCTTCTCCCTGGGCAGGATCAGCACCCTGTCGGCAAGATAGATCGCTTCTTCCAGATCATGGGTGACCATGACCATGGTGACGTTCTCCTCGCTCCAGATGCGTGCCAGTTCCTCCTGCATGCCGATCTTGGTCATGGCGTCGAGCGCGCCTAGCGGCTCGTCGAGCAGCAGGATTTCAGGTTGCACGGTCAAGGCCCGGGCAATGCCGACGCGCTGTGCCATGCCGCCCGAAAGCTGCCTGGGATAGGCATCGCTGAATTCGGCCAGGCCGACGAGCGCGGTATAGAAGCGGGCCTTGTCCTCGGCCTCCGCCTTGGGCACGCCCCGCACTTCGAGGCCAAAGGCGACGTTGCCGAGCACCGTCAGCCAGGGCAGCAGGCGCGGTTCCTGGAAGATGACCGCGCGCTCGGCGCCGACGCTCAACCTCGACATCCGCTCCGGCGAATGTCTCGTCATCGTCGGCGTCAGCGGATCGGGCAAGACCACGCTGCTGCGCATCCTTGCCGGTCTTGAGGCCGCCGACAGCGGCGGTGTCGCGATCGACGGCAGGCCGGTCCATGGCGCCCTCAGCACGGCAAGCAGGCGCCCGCCGAGGGTGAAGGATTTGGAGAGGTCGCGTATCGTGACCCTCGCCGCCGCTTGTGCTGGCCATGGCCGTCTCCCGATCAATTGGTTTTCGTTTCGCCGCGCCCGTAAAGAATATCCGCGGCTTTCAGCCTGCCCTTGGGCAGCCGGCCGTCGCGCTCGAGCACGCCGATCCAGAAGTCTATGTCGCGGTCGTCGGCCTTCGCCCCTTCGCGCAGCCCGAAGCCGGTCCAGTAGCGCGCCAGCTCGCCATTTTCGCCGCGTTTATCGAGGATCTCCGCAAGCACCTTGCGCGCCTCGTTCGGGTTCTGGCGCGACCAGTCGGCGGCGCGGGCCGACTGTTCGACGAAATTGCGGGCGCCATCCGGATGCGCCGCGATGAAGTCGCGCCGCAGGACAATGAAGCCGCCGGCCAGTTCGCCCAGCACGTCGGTGTCGTTGAACACGCCGCGCACACCGCCCTTGTCGACCAGCGCGCCGGCAAACGTCGCCTGCCAGTAGCCCAGTGCCGCGATATCGACCTGGCGTGACCGCAAGGTCTGTTCAAGCTGCGGCCCGGGCACGACGACGAGGTTGGCGGCATCAGGCGGCAGGCCGACGCCGTGCAGCGCCTCGCGGACGGTATAGTCGAGATGGGCGCCGAGCGTGTTGACCGCAATGGTGTTGCCGGCGATGTCGGCAATCGATTTGATCGGGCTGTCTTCCAGCACGTAGAAGATGCTGCGCACTTGGCCGTTGATGCCGTTGCTTGGATAGGCAGCGACGAAGTCGTTGCCGCCGGAGATCGAATTGATCACCGCAGCGGTTGCGGCCGAGCCGAGATCGACGCTGCCGGAGGCGAGCGCGAACAGCGATTCCGGGCCGCCGCTGGAGTACCCGACATTCTCAAGCTTGACGCCGACGTCCTTGAAATAGCCGAGCGCGTCCGCCAGCTCATGCGGCGAGATGCTGCCACGGCTGGCGAGGTAGCGCAACGTGACCGGCGCGGCTTGCGCAACGGCAAAGCGAGGCAGGCCGGAGGCGATGATGCCGGCGGCAAAGGGAGCGCCTGCAAGCAGGGAACGGCGAGTGATTGGCATGGTCCGGACTTTCGTGTTGGAGGATCGGGCCTGTTGGAGAGGATGGTTGAAAGCTGGTCAGTCGATGGGATTGCTCCAGCGGCAGAGCCGCCGCTGCAGGCCGACCAGCGCCTGGTTGGCGATCAGGCCGAGGCCGGCAAGGATGACGATCGCTGCAAACATCAGCGGGATCTGGAAGTTGTACTGCGCGTTCATCACCTGGAAGCCGATGCCCTTGTTGGCGCCGATCATTTCGGATGCGATCAGCAACAAGAGCGCCGTGGTCGCACTCAGCCTCAAGCCGACGAAGATCGAAGGGACGGCCCCCGGAAGCACGACCCGGCGAAACGCGGTGACCCGCGTGGCGCCGTAGACCCGGGCCATCTCGAGCAGTTTCGGATCGACTTGCTTGACGCCGCTGATGGTGTTGAGCAGCAGCGGAAACAGCGTCGCCCAGAAGATGACGAAGACCTTTGATGCCTCCCCCAACCCGAGCAGCAGGATGAACACCGGATAGAGCGCAAGCGCCGAGGTCTGCCGGAAAACCTGCAGGATCGGGTCAAGCGCGGTTTCGACGGCGCGCACCTGGCCCATGAACAGACCAAGCGGGATGGCAACCGCCCCCGCCGCCGCGAAGGCGAGGCCGGCGCGCTGCAGGCTGATGGCGATATCGCCAAGCAAGGTGCCGCCGGCCAGACCATTCCACAGTGCGGAGACGATCGTGTCGACCGGCGGCAGCACCGCGGCGTTGACCCATCCCGCGCTGCTCGACACCTGCCAGATCGCGAGGAAGCCGATCAGGATGCCGTAGCGGGACAGGAAGCGGATGACAGTGCGGTTGGCCAGGCGCGGGAAATCGGCGCCAAGGCCGGTTCTGCCGTCATGTGCATCGATCGTCACCCGCTGCTCGATGTGTTGCAAACTCATCGTCTTGCCCTTTGCTTCAAGAGAATCTATTCGGCGGCCAGCACCTTGGAGCGGGCGGCGGTCCAGGGGTTTTCCGGCCGCCTGAGGCCGAGATTCTCGCGCAGCGTCCTGCCCTCGTAGGCGGTGCGGAACAGGCCGCGACGCTGCAGCTCGGGGATCACCAGGTCGACGAAATCGTCGAGCCCGCCGGGCAGCCACGGCGGCAGGATGTTGAAGCCGTCGGCGGCGTCATTGCCGAACCATTCCTCCAGCTGATCGGCAACCTGCGCCGCGCTGCCGATCACGGTGTAGTGGCCGCGGGCCGTCGCCACCCACTGGTAGAGCTGGCGGATGGTGAAGTTGTGCTCGTCGGCAATCTGGCGGATCAGCGCCTGGCGGCTCTTCATGCCTTCGGTTTCCCGGCTCGGCGGCAGCGGTCCGTCGAGCGGGTAACCCCTGATGTCGAGCGTCTGGCCGGCCAGCCCATTGAGCAGGGCCACGCCATCCTCGGGCAGGATCAGCTCGTTCAGCTGCTGGTACTTGGCGCGGGCTTCCTCTTCGGTGCGGCCGACGAAGGGGGCTACGCCCGGCATGATCAGCACCTGCCCGGGATCGCGGCGGACTGCCGCCACGCGCGCCTTGATATCGCGGTAGAATTCTTGCGCCGAGGCCAGGTTCTGATGGGCGGTGAAGATGACCTCAGCCGACTGGGCGGCGAGCTTGCGTCCGTCCTCCGACTGCCCGGCCTGCACCACCACCGGGTGGCCCTGAACCGGGCGCGGCACATTGAGCGGACCTTTGATGCTGAAATGCCGGCCCTTGTGGTCGATGTCGTGAAGCTTGTCCTTGTCGTAGAAGCGCCCCGACTTCTTGTCGCGGATGAAGGCATCGTCTTCCCAGCTGTCCCATAGCGCCTTGACCGTCTCGACATGTTCATGCGCGCGGGCATAACGCTCGGCGTGGGCAGGCTGCGTCTCGCGATTGAAATTGCGCGCGGTCTCGTCACCCGCCGAGGTCACCACATTCCAGCCGGCCCGGCCGTTCGACAGCAGGTCGAGCGAGGCGAACTTGCGGGCGAGCGTATAGGGCTCCTCATAGGTGGTGGAGGCGGTGGCGATGAAGCCCAGATGCGTGGTGAGCGGCGCCAATGCGGCAAACAGCGTCACCGGCTCGAACCCGGCGATCTTGGCATTGCCGCCTTCGCGGGCGCCGAGGCCGACGGTCAGATTGTCGGCCAGGAAATAGGCGTCGAACAGGCCGCGCTCGGCGGTCAGCGCGAGCTGCCTGTGGAACTCGAAATTCGTCGCGCCGTCGGCCGGCGCGTCAGGATGGCGCCAGGCTGCGATATGCTGTCCGCCACCGGGCAGGAAAGCACCAAGCTTGATCTGCCTCGACTTGCTGGGTCTGGTCATTGCGGGCTCCTTCTGAGCTGTGCGGGAAGCGAATTGAGGACACGGGGCCGGTATTCAGGCGGCAAGACCGACGCTGCGTGGCACCGCACGGCATGCTTCGGCGACCGCTTGGCTGGCGCGAGCATGGATGGCTTCGGACACCAGCACGCCGTTGGCGAAGTCCTTGTCGGAGGCGTAGATCGCGGTCGGCAGGGTCAAAGCCTCGAAGAAGCCGAACAGCGGCCGCAGCTGATGTTCGACCACCAGCGAATGACGATCGCCGCCGCCGGTTGCAGCAAGGATCACCGGCTTTCCCCGCAGGGATGACGGGTCGAGCAGGTCGAAGAAATGCTTGAAAAGCCCGGTGTAGCTGCCTTTGAAAGTCGGCGAGCCAACCACCAGAACGTCGGCGCCCAGCAATCGCTCGACGATGTTCCTGGCCGATGGATCCAGATCGCCAATGCGCCTTGCCAGCGGAAACGACCGACCGAGATCCTCGATGTCGAAAACGGTCGAGGCTGCACCGGTGCTGCTCGCCACCTCCGCAACGATGTGGCTGATGAACGCCTTGGTCTTCGACGGACGGGTCAGGTTGCCCGACAGCCCCACCACCAGATTTTTCGACATTTGGGCTCCTCGCAAAACGCTTGTGTGCATTAACTCTACTAAGTTTATAGAGTTTAATGAGAAAGAAGATTTCAAAACGAGCCCGCCAAGCGGATTGAGTTTGCGGCACATCGCCGTTGATTGGTTCTTTCGACGCGAAATGCGAACGGCGAGTTCGGCAACGGCGCCTTGACCGCATTCCGGCCATGCGTTGATGATCTCACACCAAAGGCATCGCCCCGGAGGATTCGCATGAAAACAGCCGTTCTGACCTACCTGCTCCTGGCCATTTTGCTGGCGTCGCCGGCGCAGGCGGGCTGGAAGCCGGTCGAGAAGGTCGAGACCTACGCCGTTTCAGGGCAGACCGGTCCCCAGCTCCATGCCTCGATGGGCGAACGCGGGCCGACGATCGGCAAAAGCAGGGTCCGCGCCATGGCCTATACCAACTTCAAGCTGACCTGGGTCAGGGACTATCAGCGGCAAGGCAATGCCTGTGTGCTGGTGTCGGCGCGCCCAAAACTCATCATAACCTATACCTTGCCCAAAGCGTCCGGGCCGGTGCCGGCCGCCGTGCAGAAGAGCTGGGACGTTTTCGCCGCTGGCCTCGCCGCCCACGAAAAGGTGCATGGCGACATCATCGTCGACATGGTCCGCAAGATCGAGACGGCGACCATCGGCCTGTCCGTCGCCGACGATCCCGGCTGCAAAAAGATCAGGACCGAAATGACCACGCGGCTTGCCGAACTCTCCCAGGCGCAGCGGCAGGCAAGCCGCGATTTCGACCGGGTAGAATTCGCCCCGCGCGGCAATCTGCAGCGGCTGATCGTCGCTTTGCTGATGGGGCGGTAGTATTGTGACGCCTGAGCGAGGCACCCCCCTCTGCCCTGCCGGGCATCTCCCCCTCAAGGGGGGAGATTGCGCCTTCGCGTCGCTCCGGCCTCAATCGCCGATGTTGAAGGACGAGGTGCGGCGTTGCGGTCAGCCAATCTCCCCCTTTGAGGGGGAGATGCCCGGCAGGACAGAGGGGGCGCCGTAGAGTGCAGGCCTCGCCTCACCCCGTCACCGGCGTCCACATCACATCCTCGACCCGCATCGCCCCCGTCGCCAGCATCACCAGCCGGTCGAAGCCGAGTGCGGCGCCGCTTGCCTGCGGCATGATGGCCAGTGCGGCGAGGAAATCCTCGTCGATCGGATAGCGTTCGCCGTAGATGCGCTGCTTCTCGTCCATTTCGAGGATGAAGCGCCGGCGCTGCTCGTCGGCGTCGGTCAGCTCGCCGAACGCATTGGCCAGCTCGACGCCGCAGCAATAGAGCTCGAAGCGCTCGGCGGTCCTCGGGTCATCGGCGCTCGGCCGGGCAAGGGCGGCCTCCGAGATCGGATAGCCGTAAAGAATGGTGGCGCGCCCCTGCCCCAGCGCCGGCTCGATCTTTTCCACCATCACCCGGCTGAACAGATCGGCCCAATTGTCGTCGGGCGCGGTGCGCAAGCCCGCCTGGACCAGAGCCGCATGCAGCGCCTCGCGATCGGTGCTGCCGTCGGCGGCGACCGTGACCAACAGATCGATACCGGCATAGCGGATAAAAGCCTCGGCGACGCTCAACCGTTCCGGCTCGGCGAACGGATCGGCCTCGCGGCCGCGAAAGGCGAAGCGTTTCGTGCCGGCGCGCTCGGCGGCCAGCGCGACAAGCCCGGCGCAATCCTGCATCAGGCTGTCGTAGGTCTCATCGGCCCGGTACCATTCGAGCATGGTGAAGGACGGATGGTGCAATGGGCCGCGCTCGCGGTTGCGATAGACGGCACTCAGGCTGAAGATGCGTTTCTCGCCGGCGGCGAGCAGCTTCTTGCAGGCGAATTCCGGCGAGGTGTGCAAATAGAGCGGCTGGTGCCGCCCATCTGGGCCGAGCGCCTCGGTGGCGAAGGCCGACAGATGCGCCTCGTTGCCGGGCGAGACCTGCAGCGCCGCGGTCTCGACTTCGACGAAGTCGCGGCGGGCAAACCAGTCGCGCACGGCCGCGGTGATGGCGTTGCGCAGGATCAACCGCGGCCGCCGGTCGGCGTGAACATCAGGCGTCCACCAGGGCGAGGCGGCGGTCATGGCGACAGGATTTGCATCGAGGACTGGCGATTGCCGCCAAGATGCGCTAGGCCGCACCGAACGGCTCCCGCAGCCGATTTGCGCCATTCGGCGCTCCCAGGCCAGTCAACGCTGTTAGGAATAAAGCCCGTGAAGGTCATCGCCAGTTCCCTACGCAAAGGCAATGTCGTCGAAAAGGACGGCAAGCTCTATGTGATCCTCTTTGCCGAAAACATCCATCCGGGCAAGGGCACGCCGGTGACCCAGCTCGACATGCGCCGCATCTCCGACGGGGTGAAGGTTTCGGAGCGCTACCGCACCACCGAGCAGGTCGAGCGCGCCTATGTCGAGGAGCGCGAGCATACCTTCCTCTACCACGACGCCGAAGGCTATCATTTCATGAACCCGGAAAGCTATGACCAGGTCGCGGTGCCGGAAAGCGTGGTCGGCGAGATGGCGCCCTATCTCAAGGAAGGCATGGCGGTGCAGATTTCACAGTACAACGGCATCGCCATCTCGCTGGTGCTGCCGCAGCGCGCCACCTTCGAGGTGGTCGAGACCGAGCCGGTGACCAAGGGCCAGACGGCGTCCTCGTCCTACAAGCCGGCGACGCTGTCCAACGGCGTGCGCACGCTGGTTCCGCCGCACATCACCGCCGGCACCCGCGTGGTGGTGATGACGGCTGATGGCGCCTATGTGGAGCGCGCCAAGGACTGAGAGGCAGGATCATTTTTGTCGTCGCTGAAGGTGTCGCGCGCGATGAATGCCAAGGCGCAACTCACGCCGGTGCCGCCATGCGTGCCGTCTCCTTCACTGAACAGTGCAGATTCAGCCAAGGATGAAACCCGCCACCAGAACCGTAAGGATCATCGACAGCGGGACGGCAAGCAGGCAGCAGGCCTCCAAGGTGTTGATTTGCCAAGAGTTCATCGGGCGCTTCCCAGTTGGTTTCCTGTCTAAACGGTCAGACCGGGATGGCAGTTCCACGAAAAATCTCCCGCGTCATTCCGTGCCACGATCATGCCGATCGACACGAACCTCGGTCATCCAGCGGGCACGCGCCAGATGCGTCGCCCAGGCGCGGAATGCCCGTTCTGGCTCCTGCTCCGGGTCAATGTGCAGGACGGTGTGGGCGACCTCACGCCAATCGGCGCTGTCCGCCGAAGCATCGAGCAGCCGGATGTAAGTCAGCATGCAGTGCTCGTCATACGCGGTCAGCGCCGAAGACGTCGGCGCCGTATCTGCGAAATGAGCGTTTTGCGGCATCTTTGGCATTGTGATCTACCAGCAATGGCGCAGCGTAACAGGCCGTCGGGAAACCCGCGCCCTTCAATTGGAGGACGCTGGCCAAAACGCATTGCCAAACGCCCCGTTTGCCCCTTCACCACGGCCGCCGCATCAGCATCATGCCGTAATGCACCGCCAGCAAGTCCAGCCCGATTTTGAGCAGTTTCGACAGCACATCCCGCGGCTCGCCGGTCTGTTCGGCCAGGCTCTTCACCGTTTCGCCGGCGCAGCAGACTTTTTGCACCACGACCGACACCTCCCAATGCGCAAGCGCCCTGGTGGCGTCGGCATAGGCGCGGCCGGCGGACAGGATGCGGTCGGCAACGCCGCCGCCGATGCGTCCGCCGTCGACGCGCTCGATCAGCGCCATCGGCTTGACGCCGTCCTGTGCCGAGACGCGAAAATCCTCGCGGTAGCGCATGCCCGCCTCGCGCTGCTGGCGCGACAGCGAGGTGATGCCGGTCAGCGGGTCGACATTGCGCACCCGCACAATCCCGCCGGTCGCGGTGTGGCCGTTATTGGACACCTCATAGACGCGCCTCGCCTCCAGCGTGCCGGTCGCCAGCCGCTTGCGGCCAAAGGCATCGTCCTTCAGCGCGAAATCATGACCGACCTGCTTGCGGATGCGCACCTGCTCGGCCTCGCCCGTGGGTAATTTGGGCGGTTTGGCCTTTTGGGCGGTCTTCTTGCTCATCTGTGGCTCCTCGCTGGGCTCCTCCGCTCAGCGGGGGCGAGGAACCGGGCCGCCGTGCTTGGCGAGAAGACTCTCGACCGATGCCGCTCACGCTGCGTCCGCGAGAGCCGTACGGCGATGGTCGCAGAACCGCGCCGCGTGATAGGCGCAGTAGCTTTTCAGCGGCCGCGTGCGCAAGCCGCAGCACAGCATCGCCAGTGCCGGCCGGCTGCCGGGCGCGTCGTTTTCGGGATTTTGCTCGAGCGTCAGGTCGAGCGGTGCGCGGCAGCGGTTGAACAGGCAGTCGATGAAGCGCATGGCCGCGACATGCGGCTGGCGCCCGACGGCGGCAGCGGGGCGCGGCGACGGCAGCTTGAGGGCCTCGCCGTCGGGCCCTTGGATCTCGCGCACCAACGGGCGCTGCGGCAGCCAGACCGGCGGCGCCAGCCTGGCCGGCGTGCGGGCGATGCTTTGCAATTTTGTGTCGGTATAGGCGGGCATGATGTTCTTCCATCGAGATCGAAAGGGTTGCGTAGATGCCGAAGCTGCCCCCTCTCCCCGTTCACGGGGAGACGATGCCGGCAGGCAGGTGAGGGGCGGCGCGGCGTCGCCGATTACCTCTCCCAGGGGAAACCGCCCTGCCCGTGCGCCGGTCGAAGACGATGACCGTGCCGTCCTCGGTGCGGCTGCACGAAAGGCCGCATTGCACGCGCCGAAATTCGGGGCCGGAGCCGTGAGGGGACGGCTCCGGCCGTTCCGGTCGCCGCCGCTGACGGCAGGGCCACCGGATCCGAGGCGCGAGCCTCGGGCTTCGTCCCGGCCGGGGAGGAGGACAGCCGGGACGGATGGGAAAGCGAGATGGAGCGTGGCTTGTGCATGGCTATATGTAAGCATAACTCAAGAAATATGCAAGCCATTCTTTCATGGACGAAACCGATTCTTATGTTTCAGATGGCGCCATGGCGAAAACCTCATTGTCGATCAAGGTCGGGGCGGCGATCCGCAAGGCGCGCAAGCAGCGCGGCCTGGTGATGCGCCATATTGCCGAGCACAACGACACCGACGTCGCCGCTGTCGGCAATTGGGAAACCGGCCGCAACCTCCCGAAAACCGAGAACCTTTTGAAGACCGCCGCCTTCCTGCGCGTCGACCCGGTGGCGCTCGGCAAGGGCGAGGTCGTCTTCCTCGACGACGCCGACAATGTCGCCGACGCCGAGATCGTCACCGACGCCGCCCCCCTGCCCGCCGGCCCGATGGACATCGAGCTTCTGGGTGCCGCGGTCGGCGGCGACGACGGTGACTTCACCTTCAACGGCGAGGTCGCCGGCTATGTCCAGCGCCCGCCCGGCATCGCCCATCTGCGCAAGGTGTTCGCGCTGCACGTGCTCTCCGACTCGATGGTGCCGCGCTACGAGCCCGGCGAGATGCTCTATTGCGGCGGCCGCGACGCTGTGCCCGGCGACCACGTGGTGATCGAGATGTTTCCCGAGGAAAACGAGCGCAACGGTAAGGCCTTCATCAAAAAGCTGGTCAAGCGGACCGCCGCCGAGTTGGTCGTCGAGCAGTACAATCCGCCGAAGTCGCTGACCTTCAACCGCTACGCGATAAAACACGTCTGGCGCGTCATCCCGCTCAAGGAACTGCTGGGGTACTAGGGCGGCGGCGGAGCGCGCCCTTCTCCCCTTGTGGGAGAAGGTGGATCGGCGCGTAGCGCCGAGCCGGATGAGGGGTGCTGGACGGAATGAGGCATCGGCAATCCGTCGCCTTCGCTTCACTTCCCTGGAGCAAAGGCAGGCGTTGGCGATCCGTCCAACACCCCTCATCCGACCTCGCTTCGCGAGGCCACCTTCTCCCACAAGGGGAGAAGGAATCGCCACTCCCCATCAAGCCCGCCTGGATCTCTCCAGCGGAACCTCGCGCTCGCCAAGCATCCGCGCCTCGGCGCGGCGCTGCTGCCGCTCGTCGATGAACGCCGCCTGGATCGAGACCGCCGCGCCCGGCAGGCCATCGGCGCGACAGGCCGAGCAGCGAAGCCGCCCCGAGAGCGCCGCCAGCGGCGTCTGCGCGCTCACCCCGAATCGCCTCAGCTCCGCCGGCTTCCACCATCTGTTTCGACCGCAAGCGATACACTCGACCGCGATCGAGACGACCTCGGCGATCGTTGCTTCCTTGCCCGGCAATGCCATCGTCCCTGATGCCTCAGTTCCTGTTTTGTTCACAACATTAGGGGTTTTTCCCGAAGAGTCGAGTCGGTTCCGTTCAACCCATGAAAAAGTTTAACTTGTGCCATTTTTTGAGTTATGCTTACATGCGGTATCCCAGATGAATGGGCGACGGGACCGGGTCTCCGTCGCGCCGCCGCCAGCCAAGGAGACGAAGATGGACGCCCTCTCCGCCCAGTTCGCCCGCGATTGCGGCTATACCGGCGACAGCCCGGCCATGCTCGCCGCCCTCGCGGCTATCCGCCTCGACGGCATAGGCCGGGCGCGCCTCGGCCATGGCCAGCAAGGCGCTGGTCGACCGGCTGAAGCTCGGCGAGGCCTTGTTCCTAGCGGCGATCCGCCCGGCGCAGTCGGCTGAGGAGGCGCTCGAGGACGCCGCCCGCTTCATTGCCTGTTATCGCAATATGCCGCGCTGGCGCCAGGAAAGGCGCGGCGCCGATCTCGCCCGCGCCAGGCAGCAGCTTCTGCTGGCGCGCTTCTTCCGCCGCTACGGCCACCGCCTCTGGTCACGGCAGGCGGCGTAAGCTGGAGGTCGGCGAGGCCATCAGCTGGGAATGCCTAGCGCCGGTCGCCCGCACCGCGACGCACATATCGCGAATGGCTGGACCGCACGTGCCGTCACTAATCCACACCGTATGTCCACTCGATGAGCGAGATCAAATTCCGTCGCGCGCAAGCGCCCGATCTGCCGGCAATTGTCGCACTGCTTGCCGACGATGCGCTCGGCGCCGGCCGCGAAGACCCGTCGACGCCGCTCGTGCCGTCCTACCTCGATGCATTCAGCGCAATCGATTCCGATCCCAACCAACTGCTGGCCGTGGCCGTCGAAGCCGGGCAAGTGATTGGAACCCTGCAGCTCAGCTTCGTTCCGGGTATATCCAGGAGAGGCGCCTGGCGCGGCCAGATCGAAGGCGTTCGCGTCGCGCAGCAATGGCGGTCTCGCGGCGTCGGCAAGCAGATGATCGAATGGGCGGTTGAAGAATGCCGTTCGCGCAACTGCAGCTTCGTTCAGCTCACGACCGACAAGAGTCGACGGAAGGCGCACGCTTTCTACGAGGGCCTCGGTTTCATCGCCAGCCATCTCGGCTACAAGATGGCGCTGTAGCGCTCGATTGGGCTGATTGCCGAAGTCGGCGCCGCCCCTCATCCGCCTGCCGGCACCTTCTCCCCGTATAGTGACGGGGCGAAGGTGGCTGGCCGCAACCTCGGCACCTTTTCTGCATCGCTGGAGATTGGCGAAACCCTTTGCGAAGACTGTCCTTCTCCCCGTCCCTATACGTCCCTATACGGGGAGAAGTGCCCGGCAGGGCGATGAGGGGCAGCGCAAACCTGAAGCGACTACCCTCCACCTCCTTGACAATCCGCCCTGTTTGTTCTCTTTATGTTCCACAAAAACCCACCCTCAAGACAATGCGGCGTTCGAACCGCCGCGGGCGAACGGGCCGGATGGAAGCCAACATCCTCCACGCTGATCTGGACGCTTTCTATGCCTCGGTCGAACAGTTGCTCGACCCCGCCCTGCGCGGCAAGCCGATCGCCGTCGGCGGCGGCGTCGTCTTGGCCGCGTCCTACGAGGCCAGGGCTTTTGGCGTGCGTGGCGGCATGCCGGGCCGGCGCGCGCGTGAGCTCTGCCCCCGGCTGATTTTCGTCGGCGGCCATTTCAAGGATTATCAGCGGCTCGGCGATGCGGCTATTCAAGTGCTCGGCGATTTCACGCCGGTGGTCGAGCGGATTTCCATCGACGAGGCCTTTGCCGACGTAGCCGGCTGCACCCATCTGTTCGGCCCGCCGACCGAGATCGCGACAACCATCCGCCGCCGCGTGCGGGCTGAGCTTGGCTTGCCGATCTCGGTCGGCGTGGCGCGCACCAAGCATCTGGCCAAGATCGCTTCGCAGGTGGCCAAGCCCGACGGGCTGGTGGTGGTCGATCCGCGCCACGAGCTGGAGTTTCTTCACGAGTTGCCGGTCGAGCTGATGTGGGGCGTCGGTCCGGTCACCAGGGAGCGGCTGGCCGGCATTGGCGTGCGCACCATAGGCGAGTTGGCGAAGTTTAACGCCAAATCGCTGGAGCGCCTGCTCGGGCCGGCGGCGGGCGAAAAGCTCAACGCGCTGGCCTGGAACCGCGATCCACGAAAACTCGAGACGCAGCGTCGGGCACGATCGGCCGGCGCGCAATCGGCGCTCGGCAGGAAACCGGCCGAGGCAAAAATCTTCGTGCCCACCCTCCTGCATCTGGCCGACAGGGTCGCCACCAGGCTGCGGGCGAAATCCCGGCCCGGCCGCACGGTGACGGTCCGCGTCCGCTTTGCCGATCTGCGCTCGGTGACGCGTTCGATCACGCTCGACCAGCCGATTTCGGCAACCGCGATGCTGGCCGAGATCGCCGAGACGCTGGTGCGCAAGGTGCTTGTCGACCATCCGCACGAAAAGACCATTTCGCTGCTGGCGATCGCCGTGTCGCATCTGGAGAAGCAACCGGCCCTGCAGTTGGAACTGCCGCTCGGCCTCGATGACGACAGCCACCGCCCCGGCACCAGCAAGGGCGCGGCGCGCTGGATCGCCGACCGCGCCGTCGACAAGATCCGCGACCGTTTTGGCTGGGAGGCGGTCGGCTACGCCTCGGTCACGCTCGGGCAGTCGCGATCGGTTCCTGACGCGTTTCGCGAGTTGGCCGAGAAGGAACTGTAGGGGAGTAGGGGAATAGGGGAATGGCCCTTGGAATGGCCCCTTCTTGCCCACTGCCCACTGCCCACTGCCCACTGCCCACTGCCCACTGCCCACTGCCCACTGCCCACTGCCCACTGTTATGAGAATCGGGAGCTGACGAGGAAGGAG
>NZ_JBVVPV010000054.1:0-39268 GCF_055811735.1 Mesorhizobium sp. WSM4850
ACCCGCTGCTCCACGAAATCACAGGCCGGGTTCCACATCAGAGATCCATAGGCAAAGAGCCAGACCTCATCAGCTGATGGTGCGGCGGCCAGTATCGCCCGGACGGTGTCATCATGGTCGGCGTCGGACGGCGCGGTGAAGGGCAGTGGCAGAGAATCGTCCACACTGAGGACTCTGGCGACCAGCTCGGGCGTTAGCCGCATTCGACTTGGTTTCGGGGCCATCGCTCGCTAACATTCGCAGCAGTCGACCAAGGCATCAAGTGTCAGATTCGCACCACTAGTCACACCAGGGTCGGCGCTTGCCGGTCCATGGCCGCGCTGGCCGCAGATCATGCCGGGTTGCGGCAAAAGTTGGATCGGCAAAGGAGGCCCCGGCTTTCCCACGAGCCGACAGCAAGCACCCGCAGCGGCCCCCGTCGAAAATGGCTCAGTCGTGCGTAGATTCCTTTGGAAACTTCGCCTTCGCCACGCGCAGAACCAGCCATCCGACGATGCCCGCAAGCGTCGATCCCAAAAGCACTCCAATCTTCGTTTGGTCCTGAAGGAGTGCAGAGCCCGGATAGGCAAGGAGCCCCACAAAGAGGCTCATCGTGAAGCCTATTCCGCACAGCACCGCCACTCCGTAGAGTTGCGCCCACGAAGCACGGCGTGGCATGTCCGCCAGATCCAATCGAATGGCCAACCAGGCGAAGCCGAAAACGCCGACCTGTTTGCCGACAAAGAGTCCGAGTGCAATACCCAGCGGCGCCGGATCGAGCAACGCGGCGGGAGTTACCCCGGCGAAGGAAACCCCTGCATTGGCAAATCCGAAGATCGGAACAATGAGAAATGCCACCCACGGGCTGAGGGCGTGTTCAAGTCGGTGAAGCGGTGATTCCGGGCTATCTCCGGACGAGACTTTCAACGGGATTGTTAGCGCCAGTGCGACTCCCGCGATCGTCGCGTGAACGCCCGACTGCAGCATGAAAAACCAGAGCGCGCAGCCAAGGATTAGATACGGCGCAAGGTGCTTCACGCCGGACCGGTTGAGGGCCGCCAGAGCCAACAACGTCGCGACCGCAAGCCCTAGCATTAGTGGCGAGAGTTCGGCGGTGTAGAAGAGCGCGATTATCGCGACTGCTCCCAAGTCATCCAGAATCGCTAGTGCCGTGAGGAATATCTTTAGCGAAACTGGTACACGCGGACCGAGGAGCGCGAGGACCCCAAGCGCGAAGGCAATGTCCGTCGCGGAGGGAATGGCCCAGCCCCTGAGGTTCAGCGGCTCATTCCAGTTGATCGCGGCGAAGATCACGGCCGGCACGATCATGCCGCCAAGCGCGGCTATCCCTGGCAGTGCGCGCCGCGACCATGTCGCCAATTGCCCGTCCAGGAGCTCGCGTTTGATTTCGAGGCCCACCAGAAGGAAGAAGACGGCCATCAGTGCGTCATTGATCCAGTGCAAAACCGACAGCCCAAAAACATATCGGTGCAGCACATCGAAATAGACGGGAGCGAGTGGGGAGTTCGCGATCAGCAGGGCCAAAGCGGCGACAAACATAAGCGTGAGGCCACCCGCGGCTTCATTGCTGAAGAAGGACCGGGCAATTGAGGGGGGACGAACGCGGGGTTGATTTAGCATCCGCGCTCTTTTCCACGGTTGGCGGACCGGTTCAACCCACGACATTAGTTCACTATCCGGGGCATGCCAGCCGAGGCCTGACCCCGCAACTTGAAAGCAATAAACTAGGGCGCGTACTCTTGGCCATCCTCTTGGCTTAAAACGGCTGATCCTGAAAAAATGACAGATCGCCGCCGTGCTCAACAGGCGACGCGGCGTACCGGTTGAAGTTGTCTTCCGATTTTGGCAGGCACCTCACGTGCAGCCGGCATGTCCGCAATTACAGGTGCAACTCACGAAAGGGCTTGAGTGAGCTCTGGACCTGTTTTTTCTTCCCTTCTGCCGCCAAATCGTCACCGGAAGTTTGGAATGAGCCGAGAACACTGCGCGACGCTCTACGACCTGCCATCATTGTACGATGCGGTGGTTGTGCCCGGCCCGTGCGAATCATTCTACCGCAAGCTTGCATGTTCCACCGGCGACCCGATCCTGGAGCTTGCCTGCGGTACTGGCCGACTAACGATACCGCTGGCGCTTGAAGGCCACGAGGTGGTCGGGCTTGATGCTTCGTATCGCATGCTACGCGCTGCTCGCGCCAAGGCTGAGGCGAAGCGCGCCAAAGTGGAATTTGTGCTCGGCGATATGCGCAGGTTCGATCTTGGCAGGTATTTCGCCTTGGTGATCGTCTCCTGCAATTCGTTGGCTCACATTACAGCCAACGAAGACATCGTTGAATGCCTAAGCAGGATTGCCAGACATCTCGTCCCGGGGGGATTGTTGGCCTTCGATGTCGTGAACCCAAACATGCGCGATCTTGCGCAATGCGGCCATACAGCTGAACGGAGCGAAACCGAGCCTGATCGCTCATATGTCTCGGGCAACAAGGAACTGATTGCCTATGACCCGGTCCAGCAGGTCCAGATCTTAAAATGGCGCTTCGAAGGGTTGGGGCGAAAAATACCGCCTGTCGCGCCGATGCGGCTGCGCGCCTATTTTCCGCAAGAGATGCCGCTGCGCCTAGCATTAGCAGGTCTGGAACTTGCCGCCCGATACGGTGACTTCGACGGCCGCCAATTCACCGGCTCCAGTCCCAACCAGATTTATGTAGCTGGAACAGCAAGGAACGCCAGCTGATATGGTTTCATCCGTTTCGGATCAGTCGACCCCTCGGTCATCTTTTATGCTAGCGTTCCGGTGCGTTCGAAGGGTTGAGGCGGATTCCGGCGAAGCGCAGCGCCTCATAAAGGACTGACGACATTGGAGTGAGGGTATGGTCGAGACGCGCGATTTCGACATCTTATCGCCGGGCTTCCACGCAAACCCCTTCCTTACACTCGACCGCATGCGCACCGAAGGACCAGTGGTTCCCATGAGGCTGCCGATTGTTGGCCGCACCTGGCTCGCCGTGACACACGACGCCTGCGCAACCTTGTTGAAGGATCACGAGAGCTTCGCGCGCGACCCTGCCAACGCGGGGAGCAGGACACAGGCGCGGATACTGAGAGTTCTGCCGAGGTCGCTCGGTCTTCTGGCGCTGAATATGCTCGGCCATGACGACCCGGAGCACCGTCGCCTGCGTGGCCTTGTCGACCAGGCGTTCCAGCGCCGAACCGTTGAGGCCATGAAGCCGATGATCACGCAAATAGCCGATCGGCTTCTCGACAAGCTGGAGGGAAGGCCGGAGGTCGATCTCATGGCCGAGTTCTGTCGCGATCTTCCGCTTTCGGTCATCTGTGCGCTGCTCGGACTGCCGGAGCAGGAACACGATCGATTCAAGAACTGGCTGGGTGGGCTGAAGGACACGGCCAATATCGGCGCCGTGCTCCACGCCATTCCCGGTGTGATCCGTGCAGTCCGCCATCTTCGCCGCGTGTCACGGCAGGGAGGCGGAGCGCTACCCGATGGATTGATCGTGGCGCTGCGCGATGCTGAAACCGATGGGCAGAAGCTCAGCGACGATGAACTCGTCTCGATGATCTTTCTGCTCTTCGGCGCGGGGCAGGAAACCACGACTCATTTGATCTCCGGCGGGCTCTTTGCATTGTTGTCTCACGAGGACCAACGCCGCAGGCTGCAGAGCGACCCCAGCCTGATGCCCACCTGCGTCGAGGAGTGCCTGCGCTATGTATCGCCAGTGCAAATGACCAAGCCGCGCTTCGCGACCCGCGACATGGTCTGGCAGGGACGCCAATTCCGCCGCGGCGAGATGTTCGCCGGATTCCTGGCGGCGGCAAACAGCGATCCCGCCAAGTTTGAGGATCCGCACCGTTTCGACATCGCGCGCCACCCGAACCCGCACCTCTCCTTCGGCACGGGCGTGCATTTCTGCCTCGGTTTCCAGCTCGCCCGGGCGGAGGCCGCGATCGCGTTCGAACGGATCCTCACGCGCTTTCCGGCTATGCGCCTCGCCATCGAGGCGCAGAAGATCGAGTGGCGCAAGCGCCTTGGAATTCGCGCCTTAGCGCAGTTGCGTGTACAACTCGTGACGTGAAATAGGGTGCCGGGCGCAGAGTTTCTTGCACCTCGCTGATGCACTCCAAACACAAAGTCAGGAGGAGCTCTCGTTTTCAGTTGATTGTGACCTGGAGCTGGGTTTTGCTTGGCTTCGAAAGCCCGATCAGAGTCATGACGGCATCTTCGATATACGAGAATCCGTCGGTGTATGACCAGATCGTGCCACCCGGCCCTGGCGAGGCCTTCTATCGCGGGATACCGCGGCAAATGTTCAAAAGCGAAAATAGGGGCATCAGTTGCATTGCCGTGATCCGGTTTAAAGCCTGCAACCGCGGGAGATATTGCTTATCACTAGGATGACTGAGGAATCCAAACGGTTTTTTGCCGCGGTCGTGGGAGGTTTAATCGCTGCGACTGGTTCAATCATACAGCTCAATGCGCAAGGAATCGACAGCCAGGAGGCGATCGGCAAAATCATCGGTTCGGAGGTGATGGTGGGCGGCATCGGCCGATATTCATATCGGCAAGATCGTTGCCGCGATCGAGAAGACCAGCGAAAACATCGGCACAATCAGGAAAGTGTCCAATTTGAGCAAGGTCGACATCGTCTTGCTACCCCACGCGGAAGCAAGCCAAGCAGGGATTCCGCTGGAACTCGACGCCAAGGTCGAGGAATATTGGGCCGAGATTTCGCAGCTTCGGAAGGAGCTCGAAGGAAACGCGATGCTCTTCCACGCTATCGATTCGCGGCAAATACTGCCCACCCAGGTGCTCGCCGTTGAATTCGACGGCTCTGGCGCTGCCATCATCTATGTCGCCCGGCGGCCGAGGCGGTAGAAACCGGGATTATGGCATGTGGCTGTCGCTTGCGCTGCCTGCAAAACGGCTGGTAACGGCAGGTCAGCGGCCACGAGGAGTGCACTCCGGGCATTAGCTATTCGGCTCATCCGCCAGCCGCGAAGCGGTAAATGCCAAGCACGCAGACTCAGAGAAGGCCGGAGCCGCTTGGGGACGTGGGGTAAGAACGATTGCGGACGGTCCTGACGGCCGCATCCACATCCGTTTTGCTGTCCCCGAGTTCTTGAAGGACAGCTGCACCCAGGAGAAGGCTGGATTCGGTCGTTTCGGGCATCACGGTTGTCGCGCCTTTCTCAAGCAGCTCTTGCACATGCACGTGGTGACGCGCCCGGACAATCACCGGTAAGTCGGGCAGTTTGCGTCTCAGCGCCGCAAGAGCCGATTTGGCTGCCTCGGGGTCGTCCAGAGTGATCACCATGGCCTTTGCGCTATCGATTCTCGCTGCGGCCACCATCTCCTCCTGAGAAGCGTCGCCAAAAAAGACCGGTAGACGTTCCTTCCGGGACCGCTCTACATTTTTGGCGTCGAGGTCGACTGCAACCCACCTGTATCCACGCTCGTCGAGCAATCTGCCGATCACCTGGCCGACCCGCCCGAACCCGGCAATGACAACATGGCCCGAGTAAGCTTCGGTCTCTGTCTGTAACTGAGTTCTGCTGGGTAGCCCCCGTCGCTCAAGCTGGCTCTGGGCCGCTCGACCGGCGCGGGCCAGAAGTGGCGTGGTAACCATGCTGACGGCCACGACGGCAAGCAGGAACTGACCGGTCTCGACCGATAGCGCCTCGGTGCCCATCGCGAGGCTGAACAGCACAAAAGCCAACTCGCCGCCTTGGGCAAGGTGCAGGCCAGCGCTTGCAGCGAGCGGCAGCGGCAACCCGAAGGCCGTACATAGGCCGAGGATTAGCAGCGCCTTCACGGCTATGAGTGCAACTGCGACCAACAGGATCCAGTGGAGCTGAGGGAAGACGACGCCCACGTCGACCAGCATGCCGATCGAGATGAAAAACAAGCCCAACAAGACGCCTCTGACAGGCCGGATATCGGCTTCGATCTGGTGGCGGTACTCGGTGCCGGCAAGCATGAGACCGGCTAGAAAGGCGCCAAGGGCCATGGGGAGACCGGCCAGTGCGGTACCCCAGGCCGTGCCGAGCACCACCAGCAGGGTAGCAGCAATGAAAAGCTCCGCGTTCCCCGTGCCGGCGATGACGCGGTAAAGCGGTCGAAGCAGCAGACGCCCGGCGGCAAGCAAGATGACTAGCGCCACGGTGGCCTTTAGGCCCGCCTCGGCGAGCGTCCAAGCCAGTTCTTCAGGCTCTTGGCCCAGCGCTGTGACAACGGCCAAGCCGGGAACGAGCGTGAGATCCTGCAAGAGCAGAACGGAAAGAGCTACCCGCCCGAGATGACTGGACAGCTCACCGCGTTCCGACAGCAGGCGCAATACGAAAGCCGTTGATGAGAGAGCGAGGGCGCCGCCGATTATCGCTGCCTGTTCGATGGTGCCTTCGAACGCTAATACTCCCGCTCCGATGACAGCACCCGTGATGGCAACCTGCGCCACGCCAAGTCCGAACACATATTGCGCCATGGTGCGAAGGCGATCGAACGACAGCTCCAGCCCGATCGCAAATAGCATGAAAACAATGCCGAGCTCGGCGAGGCGGTGCGTTCCCTCAACCTCGCTCACCAGCCCAAAACCATACGGTCCAATAACAAGGCCCGCGATCAAGTAACCGATGACCGCATCAATGCCGAGCCTGCGCACCAGGGGCACGACCAAGATAGAAGCCACAAGGAAGACGACGGCGTCGCGCAGGATAGAATAATCGTGAGGGACGCTTTCGGGCATGATGCTTCGGTCTGCTACAGTTTCATCATCCGCGCAACCTGGTCCTGTTCGGCTGTCGCCCACGGCTTTGCTAACATTAGGAGGAGAGAGTGAATTTCCCGCCTATAAAAGCAAGTTCGCAGAAGCTTGCCGCGCCAAGATGTTTCGCACATTCGAGACCTGCCATCGGCCATTGCGCGCTGTGCGAACGCCGCGGTTGTTTAGAGCGATTGCCAGTCCACGTAGGCTAGTGATGCCGGACTGCTGGATGGAGGCGATGATCGGCAGCACGGTTTGGGCAAATCTGTCAGCCTCCCGGATCGAGATCTTCCGACCTCTCGCTGCAGCTTCCGCTGTGTTGGTCGGATTGCCGAGCTTCATTCCAGTGGTCTTGCGAGAGGCGAGGGCGGCCTTGGTCCGTTCCGAGATCAACCGCCGTTCTTTCTCTGCCAACGCGGCGTAAAGGTGCAGCATGAATGGATCGGCATCGGCGCCAAGTTCGGCGACGATAAACGGGACCCGCTGAACCATCAGGCCGGCAATGAAGGCAACATCGCGCGACAGGCGGTCAAGCTTCGCCACAACGACTGGGCATTTGACCTGCCGGGCAAGGGCGAGGGCAGCGGTCAGTTGCGGACGTCGATCAAGTGCATCCGCGCCCTTTCCGGTTTCGATCTCGGTGAACTCCTGGAGGATGATCATTCCCTCGGCCTCGGCAAAGCGGGCGACCGCAGCACGCTGGGCCTCGATGCCCAACCCAGAACGTCCTTGCCGCTGTGTCGAGACCCGATAGTAGGCGACTGCTCTCGTCATGCTGCTGTTTCCGGGGTGTTCAAACTGCAAACCACCGTTTGCAGTGTGCTCGCCGGCGAATGAGAAGCAACTTCTAAGTGGTTGATTATGCAAATCTTTCGCTCACCGGCGAGCGTAGGCATGGCGCACCAGCCGGTTTCCTCCATCAGACACACTCCCGACTAGGCGACCGGGATGAGAAGCCATCACAAGCGTTCTACGACGTAAATTGACCATTTCTGCCGTTCATTCGCGCCAGTCGAAAGTTCCTAACGGCTTGACAAAGCGGTCATTCCCTTCGGTCCCTTACGTTCGTAGGCCCGGACCATTGTCGACTCGGCAACTTAAGCCACAATGTCCGACAGAAACAAACCTATCTCCGATGCCAACCGCGGATTGAGGGCCGCATCCGTACCATGGGGTCAAGGCGGCGCGCTGGCTGCGGCACGTCGATGGGTGTAAGGTTCTTAGCCATATCCTTGAAAGTGGCGCGGCATGACGGTTCCCCCACTCGATCGGAAGCTGCTGGCGATACTGGCGGCAGACGTGGTCGGTTATTCGAAGGCGATGGAGGCCGATGAGGCTGGTACCATTGCGCGACTAAGAGCCATCCGCGCCGACCTGACCGATCCTGCCATAGCCCGTTACCACGGCCGAATCGTCAAGCTGATGGGCGATGGCGCGCTCGTTGCCTTTGATAGCATTGTTGATGCGGTTGCCTGCGCAGAGGAAATCCAGAAAGCCATGGCCGCACGCAATGCCGCATTGCCTGAATCTGAGCGCATGGTGTTTCGCATCGGCGTCAATCTGGGCGATGTGGCGCTAGTGGACGGCGATTTCTATGGAGATGGCGTCAACGTCGCAGCGCGGCTGGAACAGCTCGCCGAGCCAGGAGGCGTATTGGTGTCGGGCACGGCGTTCGACCACCTGCAGGGCAAACTCGATTGCCCGCTCGATTTCGTCGGCGAGCAGCGGGTTAAGAATATAGCACGGCCGGTGCGCGCCTATCGCCTGAGGCTCGACGGCAAACGGGCTCGCTGGATGTTGCGCAAATCGATGTCGCGCTGGGCCATACCGGTGGCGGTCGCGCTTGCCGCGCTTGCGATCCTTGCCAGCGCTTGGCAATTCTGGCCGGTCGAGATGGCGAGCGCCAAGCCTTCGATTGCGGTGTTGCCCTTGAACAATTACGGAGGCGACGAGGCGACCGGGCGGCTGGCAGACGGCCTTACAGAGGATATCATCACTGATCTCTCCCGTATGAGCGAGTTCGACGTGATCGCTCGCAATTCGACTGACGTCTACAAGGGCAAGTCAGCGGACGTGCGGCAGATCGGGCGCGATCTGAAAGTCCGCTACGTGCTTGAAGGATCGATCCAGCGGCAAGGCGAACGCATCCGCGTCACGGCACAGCTCATCGATTCGGAGACTGGCGTCCACATTTGGTCGGACAGCTGGGACCGACCGGTGCAAGACCTGTTCGCCGTCCAGACCGAGATCGCGAACCATATCATCAGCCAATTCGAAATGACTACGGGCCCCATCAAGAGCGTCGATCTCGGCGCTGCAAGGCGAAAGCGGCCAAAGAGCCTGACGGCTTACGAACTCACTCTCCTGGGAGTCGAGAAGCAACTGAGCCCAACCCGCGAGAGCATCGCGGAGTCGATGGAGATTCTCAAGAAGGCGGTTGCCGCAGATCCAGGCTACGCACGGGCATGGATCAATCTCGCCTGGGCGCACACCATGGCTGCACATTATGGCGCCGACTGGGAAGACTCGAACCGGGCAGCAACGGAAGCCGCCGAACGCGCCGTGGCGCTCGACCCGAATGATGCCGAGGCGCATGCCGTGCTGGGTGAGGTGCTCGCCTCCAGAGGGGAGTTCGCCCGGGCCAAGACTGAACTTGACATGGCGCTGCGTCTCAACCCCGGTTCTTTCTCGATCCTTGCCTATTACCTTGGCTGGGCGAGCGCCTTCGGTGAGCCGGAGCTAGGTGCAGAGTTGGCCGACCGTGCTATTCGCCTAAACCCGAACTACAAGCCTTGGGCGAGCAGCGGCCTTCGCTATGCCTATTTCATGGTGGGCCGTTACGAGGATGCGCTCAAAGTGATGGAGCGCCAGACGCCTGACAACTACAGCAAATACGGATGGGTCGAACGCGCTGGAAGCTTCGCGGCTCTGGGTCGAACGACGGAGGCCGAGGCGACGGTCAAGGAAACCTTGCGGCGTTACCCGGACCTCACCATCGAAATGATCGCCAATGACCAAGCGTTCAGTGCCGCCGAAACGCCGCGGCATATCGAGACAATGCGGCTAGCTGGCTTCCCGCCCTGTGCCAAGCCGGAAGAGGTGGCGAAATTTGCCAAGCCGGTGCGGCTGCCGGAATGCGAGGCGGGGCAGATTAAGCGGTCGCCATAGAACAGCTCGGCAAAGGCCGCGAGCTAGTGGAGCGCGAAGCCGCGCGCGTTGCAAGCGTCACCACGATAATGAATCACGTTGCAAGAATTACCGACTTGCCGAATGACCGCTGTGCATCGCAAGCGCCAGTTCGCTGGCCGGACGATGAATGGCGGCAAGTGGCGCGATCCAGACCTCGCGCTCGCTCAAGTAAAGAACTCGTCCTCGTCCTCGCCGGTGAACTCCCATGGCTTGGGTCCGATATGGTTCGTCGTCGCCACCCGACTGCGTGACACGGGCGAGAGGCCGAGCTCGCTCATGAACTTGTGCATCAGCTCGACATTCTTGTTGGAGATGGCAAGCCAGGGCGAGGGCTGCACATAGCCGGCCGGCGTCCGTAGAAGGGGAGGGGTTTCCTTGAGCTTCTTCTCGGCCTCCACCCAGCGGCCATAGGCCTGACAGTAGGCAGCGAGTGCGGCCCGATCCAGTTCGCTGATGATGCCGAGCTCGTGGAGGTAATGCGCAAGCCGCTTCCACTCGGCCTTGGCCGTGGGCATCAGATGGGCCGGGCAGGTCGGCATCGCCGTCACCGGCTTTGGCTCACGCTTGTTGAGGGGCCGCTTGCCTGGATTGCCGAGCGCAATCTTCAGTGCCGTCGGCGTTGGCTTGCGTCCTCGCATCATGCTTCCTTTCAGTCCGTCGCACCGCCGCTATGGGCTCCGGAGTTTGTCGACCATTTCGCGGCTGCAATCATGCTGCCGGAAGGCCGAAAGGCCCGGTATTTGGCCATTCCTAATCCAGCCGTTACGCTGCTACCCCCTGCCAATTTCGCGGTTCTTCGAAGAAAGGGGAGGCACCGGTCGCAGGGTGAAAAGCTGTAGAGATATGACCGCCCCCCGCGAGGCACTATAGCGGCTTCATGTCTTCATAGGTGGTCACGAAGGTCACTGGTGTATCCAGTTTTCCCTCTAGCTCATGGATGGAGGTCTCCTTCCAGCGCGCCCTGGTCTTCAGCCAGAAGATTGCTGCAGTGACGGCCTCCCGACCTTCACCGGTCGCCTTGCGGTAGAGGCTTTCGGCGACCCGTGCGTTGGCCTTGATGGCGCCGCTCTCGAGCTCATGAGCGTAGGTCGCCTTGAGGTTTTGCTCGTCTGTAGCGAGCACGCAGGCGATGTCGGCCGTGCTAAGCCCGAAGCCGGCCAGCGCCTCCACCCGGGAGTTCAGTGGCCGGTTTTCCAGAGGAGCTTCGATATCGGGGCTCATTTGGCCCGGTCCGCGTCCCAGAGGGTGACGGAATTGTTGGCTGGAGGCGTGCCGGCAGGAGTCTTGCCCAAGCCTGCAGGATCCGGAGCGCGAAGGATGATGCGGCGGATCTCATGCACCTGCTCGATCGGCTTGCCGTCCAGGCCGGAGTGCTCGTTGACCGAGGTCTCCTTCCAGCGGCCGCGTGCCTTGAGCCAGAAGATCGCGGCGATGACCGCTTCACGACCTTCGCCCGTTGCCTTGCGGAAGAGGTTCTCCGCCACCTTGGCATTGGCCTTGGTGTGGCCAAAGGCCAGTTCGTGTTTATAGTGCTTGCGCAGCGTCTTTGGATCGACACCGACCATGCCGGCAATCTCGGCCTCCGGAACACCATAGCCTGCCAGGCCTGCCAGCGCCTCTACCTGGCGGCGATGAAAAGCATCGGGCTGATGCGAGGGCCGCATCTCAGGCAGCCTCCGCCAGCCGCTCGGCCCCGAGTTCAGCGAATGTACGGCCATTGCCCTCCAGCGTTGCCGCCTGACCGGTGAACTCCTGCCAGCGTTTCACGGCGACGTCGACATGGGCGGGGTTGAGCTCGATGGCGTGGCAGCAGCGGCCGGTCATCTCGGCGGCGATGATCGTGGTGCCCGACCCGCTGAACGGCTCATAGACCGCTTGTCCGGGCGAGGAGTTGTTCTCGATCGGCCGCTTCATGCATTCCACCGGCTTTTCGGTGCCGTGGCCCGAGGCCGACTTCCTGTGCGGGATGGCCCAGACGGTGGTCTGCTTGCGATCTCCCGCCCAGTGGCCCTTCCTGCCCTTCCTGACGGCATACCAAGCCGGCTCGTGCTGCCAGTGGTAGTCGCCGCGGCCGATGACCAGCCGGGTCTTGTCCCAGATGATCTGATAGCGAAGGTTAAAGCCTGCCGCTTCCAGGCTGTCAGCCACCACGGGCGCGAAGAGACTGGCGTGCCACACGTACACCACGTCGCCTGGAAACAGCGCCCATGCTTCCCGCCAGTCGGCGCGGTCGTCATTCAGTACCTTCCCGCTGGCAGTCCCGGAGCCTCCAATGCCCCGCATGACGCGCCACTCAGGATCGTAGGCGACGCCATATGGGGGATCCGAAACAAGCAGATGCGGCTTCACCCCATTCAGCACTCGCTCCACGTCGGCTGGGTTGGTGCTGTCGCCGCAAATCAGCCGGTGTCTGCCGAGGAGCCAGACATCGCCGGGGAGGGTGGCTGGCTGCTCCGGTGTTTCAGGAATGTCGTCCGGATCAGTCAGGCCCGCCGTGCCGAGGCTGGTGAGCGTGGCGATTTCCAGGTCGTCAAAGCCGGTCAGCGAGAGATCGAAGCCGAGGGCGGCAAGGTCACCGAGTTCGAGCCCGAGCAGTTCATTGTCCCAGCCGGCGTTCAACGCCATCTTGTTGTCGGCGATGATGTAAGCCCGCTTCTGCGCGTCACTCAGCCCGGAGAGCTCGATCACCGGCACGGTGCACATACCAAGCTTGCGCGCCGCCAGCAGGCGGCCGTGGCCAGCGATGATGCCGTTCTTGCCATCCACCATGACCGGGTTCGTCCAGCCGAATTCCCGGATCGAGGAGGCGATCTGCGCCACCTGGGCATCCGAGTGCGTCCTGGCATTCTTTGCGTATGGGATCAGAGCCGCGGCAGGACGGTACTCCACAGCAAGGCGAGGAGCAGGATTTTCGATGCTGCCGTTCTGACCAGCGACGGCCGGAATGGCATCGTCCGTATCAGCCGCAGTTGCCCAACCGAGAACCGCTTCTTGCTCCGCCTGCATCAGAGTTCCTTTCCGCACAGGCGGAGTGGGTGGTGAATGTCCGCCTGCTTCAGTATTGATTATAACATGGCCTTATGTGATTGTAGTCGCTTCTGTTTTTCGCTTGGCTACGATTGTTTGCGAGCTGCTTCGCTGGTTCGTACTGGCAGTGCTTGCGATTGGCGAATAGAGGGCCGGGGAACGAAGTCGCCTCTTCTACATTCTCACCCCGGCATCAATTGTTGCTCGAAGCGGGGAATTTTGCAGGACAGGAGAGGTCGACCAAATGGCAGGCAGGCGCGCCTCACCGCGCTCCTCGGCGGGCGCACGTGCAGCCAAGGGGGATAGGTGAAACGGCTGCTCGACATCCGCCTTCACATAGGGGTCGTCCTGGGTTTCGTGTTGCTGGTCGTCACGCTCAACCTCATTCCCGAGCAGCATGCAGTACGCCAAGCCATTCCACACGCCTATGGTATTTCCGACCCGCAGTTCCTTGAGACCATGGAGGCCGTTTACGGCGGCGAAGTACGCCGGGGACATGTCGTTGAAACCCTTGTAAACGGCGTTGAAATATACCCGGCCATGCTTGGCGCAATCAGGGAAGCGCGGTCTTCGGTAAATTTTGAAACCTACATCTATTGGTCCGGAGAGATCGCTCTGCGCTTCGCCAACACTCTCGCCGATAAGGCGCGGGAGGGAGTACCAGTCCGCGTCCTCGTCGATTGGGTTGGGAGCATTCCCTTCGACCAGCGCCTCATCGACATCATGCAGCAGGCCGGGGTTTCGTTTCACCGCTTTCGGCCGCTGCACTGGTACACCCTGGACCGGGTGAACAATCGCACCCACCGCAAGCTCCTCATCGTTGATGGATCAGTCGGATTTACCGGCGGTGTTGGGATAGGCGACGAGTGGCTGGGCGACGCACGCAACGCCGACGAATGGCGTGATACTCACTATCGCGTCACCGGCCCGGCAGTGTCTGCAATGCAGGCAGCGTTTGCCGATAACTGGCTGGAGGGGACGGGTGAGGTCTTGAGTGGCAGCCCATTCTACCCAGCCGAGGACGAGAGCGGCCCTCTGGGCGCCCAGGTCGTTATTTCGTCGCCGCCCGAAGGTTCGGTATCCATGCATCAGATGATGCTGATGGCCTTGGCGGCGGCTAAACGCCATATACGGATCGGCATGGCCTATTTCGTGCCCGACGATGTTGCTCTCGCCCAGTTGCTTGCGGCTCGGGCACGCGGCGTCGAGATCGACATCATAGTTCCCAGCGAGAATACCGATGTGCCAATCGTGCGAAAGAGCTCACGTTATTTTTGGGGCGACCTTCTGCGATCTGGAGTGCGGATACATGAATTCCAGCAGACCATGTATCACCCCAAGCTCCTGATCGTAGACGATGCTTGGGTAACAATGGGATCGGCCAATCTTGACGAGCGTTCGCTGCGGCTCAACGACGAGGCGAACCTCAACATTTACGGAGAGGAGTTCGCCGCCGAGCAGATTGCGATCTTTCAGGACGACCTGAAACGGTCGCGGCAGATCAGTCTTCAGGAATGGCAAAGCCGGCCGCCAAGTGAAAAATTCACCGACTGGATCGCGAGCTGGTTGAGAGCTCAACTCTAGGACGACCCGCGTCGGGACATGCGTCCAACGCCGCATAGAGTCATCGGCGGGAAAGCCACGGTATTCCGCAGCCCTTTTCCTCCGGTTATCGGGATTGGCCGCCCGCCGCGGCCATATCTTTAGATTAGGTTGGAGCAACACACCCGTTGGAAGGCGGAATTGCTGGGTCGGCACCCGTTGGAAAACCGTTGGCGCACACCCGTTGGAAGCACCGATGGAAATCATTGACCGGCCGCCTTTTTCGCAGAAATGACAATGAGTCTGCCGGCGCTTTGACGGTGGCCCGAAATTCTCGACGGCAAGTTCGTTTTGTTCCAGGAGGACGGCTATGGCTTGCTCGAACTCGCCCACTGCGATGGTGCGCTTTCGCTGACCGAGGTTCAGGATTTGATTGGCGGGATCTTCAACGCCGTTGACGAGAGCGGCGATGACAGCGTCGACATAGAGGAAATTCAATCCTTCTTCCACGGAGGCGCGGACGAGGTCCGCTGAAAGAATCTTTGTCCAGGCAAGGTCCAGAAGGCGTCCCACTGTCCCATTCCTTAGGAGTGTGGGACAGTGGGACGGGAGTTCTTGGAATGGGGGGACGATGGGCAGATTTATTCAGCCAACTGGAAGTCGCGGCAGCTTGCGCTGGATCCAACAAGCTGTGAACACGTGTCCGCAGGTTCTTGACAGGCTCATTCTCGAGGCAAGCCAGATCAAGGGGTCACTGAATTGGCTGTCTCCATTACGCACTGACGAATTCGCCGAATATCGAGACTCCGATTTCCTCCAGCGTCTCGGGCTCGAACGTTTCATTGGTCCGCTCGCTGAATTCTGGCCAAGCGAGGCCCCCAATGGGACGCCCTCGGTCGTTCCGACACCGGTAGTATCCTTCTTGTGGAAGCTAAAGCCCATGTTGGAGAGATTTGCTCGCCAGCGTCTCAGGCAGGCGCGAGATCAGCGGCGCAGATAGACCTCGCTTTGGCCGAAACCATTGCGTTCATTGGCGCGGAACCAAAAGCCCCTTGGCGACAGGCATTCTACCAACTCGCCAACAGGATAGCCCATCTCCATTTTCTGCGAAGGAACGGGGTGGACGCCTGGCTGGTGCTGATCAATTTCACGGGCGACACTGAGATGGGAGGGCCAGGAGGCGAACGGGAGTGGCAGGCCGCCTATCAAGTCGTCGAACATGCTATGGGCGTGCGCAAGCGGCATGAGCTAAGCCGGTACATCATTCATATCTATCCCGATATCTCGGAGCTGGTTTGACGCACCGAATTCTGCTGTCCCACAGTCCGACTCTTAAGGGCGTGGGACAGTAGGACAGGCGCTCAGGTCATCCGGGCAATTTTCCTTCGGCCCGCAATTTGCTCTGAATGCGATTCACTTTGGATTTGCTGAGGCCTGTCTTCTTGGCGATGTCCCGGACGCTATCCCCGGTGAGCGACATGCTCAGGACGAGGTCGGCCTCAAGATCGTTAATCGGCATGACTGTCCAATGAGCGTGGGCATCACGGACCTCCAGTTTGGCTTCGAACGGTGCTGCGGCCTCGCCAAACACGCCACGTGCCTTCGCCAAGTGAACTTCGAAACGCGCGCCGTCTTCGACCTGGTAGTCGCCGGGGTGCTTCAACGTGACGAGCGTGTCCAGCACGTCCTCACGTTTGCTGGTCCCTCTGGGGTTGCCTCCGCGGCCTTCATGTTCGACCAACAGAACGCTTACGCCTTGACGGCGCAGCCTGAGTAGCCAGCTCTGCATCGTGTCCCAACTCTCAGCCTCATTCTCGCGACCGCCGGTGACTAGCGTCGAACGGTTGTCGAGGATCAACAGCTCAGTTGCGCCGAGCAGGGCCTCCAGGCGCTCTTGCGATTCCTTCTGCGCGAGATTGAGGCCGACGCCAATCTCCTGCTCGTCCATCGACAGGATTCGCAGTCGTCCAGATGTTACCGGGCTGAACATGCGCAACCGCTCCTGAAGATCGGCACCAGGCATTTCGCCATCCACGTAGAGGACATGGCGAGCAACCGGTGCTGTCCAACGCAAGAAGGTCCCCCCCGTTGCAACCGCGTGAGCAATGCCGATTGCGACCTGAGTTTTGCCGACGCCACGAAACGCCGAGAGCATCACGAGACTGCGCGTGCGAAGGATCGGTTCAAGGATGTGCTCCCGAGGCCTGAGCCTCATCGATGTAAATTCGTTGGACGAAAAGCATTTCAAAGCTGCCGCCCGCGCCAGGTCAGTTCCAGGCGATACCGAGCGGCTGGCCCCTATGGCGTCGAGTGCTTGCTCGGGAGACAGGATCATGGCCGGCCTCTATCTGCAAAATCTGTGTGCGCGAGCCTTGGCAATACTGTTGTGACTTCACGTCCAGCCGACGTCCAACGCTCACCGCATGCTCGCGCTGCACCTCGGCCGGCGTCGTCATGATCGGTGAAGATCGTCAGCGCCTCAATGCCGGCCAGAACGGGGAAGTTCGCTATGCCGCCGGCCGACAAGGCTGCCCAGGTCGGGCGGAAGCCCATCGCGATACAGGCGAGGGCAGTCTCGATCCCTTCGGCGATATGCAGGCCGGAGGTCACCTCCTCGTCGGGCGAGAGCTTGACGCAGGCACCCGAGACCGGTCCGAGCATTTTCTTCTGATTGCCGAGGCCGGGTATGTCAGCCTTGCCGAAGCCATTGGGCGCCAGCGCGGTACGGTGGATACCGCGGAATTGGCCGGAGTGGATGTCGACCATCTTTGCTACCAGCGCTGGCAGGCGCATCACCACGCGGTCGGCAAGCCGGAACGGGCAGGTTTCGTGAAAACGAAGCGCGTCCGCGTCATAAGCCTCTGAATGCAATTCGAGCCCACGATTGGTTAGATAAGCCTCGGCAACCGTCATGCGGATCGGCGTGGTTTCTTCCCATAGTCGGGCAGCGATGCGGACCCGATCGCCGCTCGGCGCCTTGAGCGTGGCCTGCCGTTGGTTGGAGGGTCTCCTGCCGCTGTGTAAGCCAAGGACTCGCCGGATATGATCCCGACAGTCGCGCCAGTCATCATTGGCAAAGCTGGTGACCGCGAATCCGTCGGGTGCGGCTGGCGTCAGGAGGATGGACATCGATCGGTCCCGGGCGGAATGGCCGGGGCCAGGCGCCACGATCTTCGACCGGCCGGCGACTTCGCCGCCGAGCAACTTGGCTGCCAACTCGACGTTTATGGTTGGCGGCGTGTTCATGCTGCGCGCTCGAGCAGCGCCGGCAAATGCTCAGCCGGCACACGGGCGCCGGGGCGCATGATCGCCAGATAAGAAAACTGACCACACGCCAGCCTGCGCTGTACGAGATGGACGAGCCGCTGTTGCGCCGCCCGATAAGCCCGCCGGGCAAGACGCGCCAGCTCCAGGCGCTCAGTTTTGGCCAGTTCGGAGATCTGAGGATCAATGTCCAGGATGAGAAAGCCGCAGTGATATTCGGCTATCTGGCCGGCGGCCGCATTGCTTAGCCAGGTGGTGAACTCGGCATCGTCGCCGGCGGTGAACACAGAAGTGGGATAATTTCTCATCGCGTGCCTCTCGCTCCTTTCGACTTTCGCGGACGAAAGTCCTTTCGGGATTGAGTACCGGAGCGAGTCCGGACCGGCATTACGAACTCCTGCGCTCCGCCACGATAGCGAGGTGGTGCGAAGGTCATCGCAAACAAAATGAGCGGTGCGTGACCGCGAGCAGCGGCGCGAAGGAATACATGCTTGCTCAGTAGTCCGCCCTCCGATGCGGCCCATCAGCGGCACCCGGTCTTTTCGATTCGATGAAGTCCGCGAGCCTCAAAGGCCTCCACGTCCTCCAGGCGGTAAACAACGCGCCCGCCAACCTTGAGGTAATGGGGACCTTGTTGCAGCCATCGCCACCTTTCGAGAGTGCGGGGGCTCAGGCTCCAGCGGCGAGAAAGTTCAACTTGATTGAGGTGCCTGACGACCATAACGCATCCTTTTGTTGCTCGTTCAGTCTTAAGAAGACCGTGAGCAGGATCGCCGCCGGGCGCTGCAGTTTATATGTTGGCTGAGGATTTCTTTTGTGACGGGCAGGACATAAATGGCTAGGCAAGTTGCGGCCGGGACAAAGCCGATTGTGACATTCCATTATTAAGATCGTGACACGTCGGCATATGCCGATTTCAAATCAGCTCGGGTTACCTCCCGAAGCACGGGTGCGAGGCGATAGCCTTGCCCGTGCAGGTTCTCGATGAGGCTTTCCGGGAGAACGATTCCCTGATCGACAGCGAGCCGCTCGGCCACTGCTTCTCTGATGCGCATTATCCGCGCGCGCATAGTCGGCTCCTGAGGGCGAGATCGCTGGACGGGAAGTACGGCACATCTTCCCCATTTGATTTTGCCAGCCGATGAAAAGGCAGCAGTGCCTCAACGACGCAATAATCTGCGCCTTCAAGGTGGTAGCCGCCCCGAAACAAGATCCGACGCTCCTTTGCGTCTACAGCAAAATCGCAGACAGGTTGCTGCAGCTGGTCCATGAAAGCGGCCACCTCAACAAGGTGATCGGCTATAGGAGGCGCTTCGATCCGATCGCGGCTGACGCATAAATTGAGCAGAGCGCCGCGGGGAAGTGTGCCGTGAACCAGGGGAGACGTATGATCCCTCAAGCCGCCTTCCAGGACTGCGAATACGGCGTCCGCATGCCGCCTGTACAACTCCCACATCTGGTCAAGCGCCTGCTCGGAAGAGAGGTCAGAAATGTGCTGCACGGCCGAGTAGACGTCTGGGTTGTCTATCGGAAACCGCTGACGCGTCGAGTTCAGAATCCCGCTGTTGAATTTTACATAGCTGACGGCCAGTCGAACGTCATCGTCGGCATCCCTTCGCCCGAAGAGGAGATCGATACCGTACCCGTCTGCAGGCTCAAGCTCCCCTGCGCCAGCGGCGAGCACGGCAAAGCGGCGGTCGATGCACTGGGAGCAGCGACCGCAATGCCGCACGTCCGTGCTCCAGACCATGGGATGGACGCAACTCACCGTCCGCGGCAGGAGGGGTCCGAAATCGTGGAAGAGGATCCGCTCAACGACCTCCTTCTTGGTAAGCCATAGATACGGAGTGTTGATTTCCACCTGCCGGTCGGCAAGATGAGAGAAGATGCGCTCGAAGCCGCGAATGACCTTCGGATGCGTCGTCTTAGTCGCCCGCGAGCCCAACACATCTTTGGCGATAGGCAGGTTCAAGCTGACAACGCCATTCTCATAGAAGGTGAACCGGTCCTTGCCGAACATCTGCGCTAGGACAAACGCCAAGCTGGCGAAGAGGAACGATCGTGAGCGCTGCGTGGGTTCCGCCGAGTCGACATTCGCGTTGGTGACGTTGACCGGGACGTAAAAGAGCCGCGCGCCGTAGCCAGCCCCCCTTAGTGCAGCAACCAATTCCTTCTGGACCGCGAACACTTTGGATGCGGAGTGATGCCCAACCAGCGCTGTGCGTCGTCCTTCGCCGACGATGCTGTCCAGGGCGCCGGCGAATGAGTCAATTCCGCCGGAAAAGAGCGCCACCTCGTCTGGGGTGAACGAACCCTCGGACATGTCGGGAAAGTACATGGCCGGCTCGCCAAGCGGGTTCACAGCTTCGACGAACTCGAACTCGTAAGTGTCGTCGGAAAGGAAGCCGAGCGTGCTCTCCAGCAGGTCGCGCAGTTGGAAGCCCGACCAGACCTCGGGGCAGCGCACTGGAATTATGAAACGCATGCCGCGCGTCCAGAGGCGGCCAGCTTGCGCAAGTTTTTCGCTGCCGCGAGTGGCCCGCTGATCCCCGCAGTAGACGTATGCGGCTATTTCCAGAAGATCGAGCAGCAGCTCGGGAAGGTTGCTCACCATCGCCTGACTGATGTCGGAAATACGCAGATTGACGGTCCGCTTGCCCTGGACGTCCATCTCGAAGCGGCGTGTCTCCGGCGGCGCTGGAGAAGCTTCAGTCGCGCCGCAAAGAAACTCGAACTGCCTCATGCGGCCAGTCCACTGCGGCGAGACAGTTCGTTGCGGACTTTGGTAAAGGCATGAGCCGCGAACCCAGTCGCGTCATGTCGGGTGAGATCCTTATCGAGATGGAAACGATTGTTGCCGAGCCAGTCTTTGGCGAAGGCCCGCATGATTATCGTGGTCTCCTTGCAATGGCGGTGGATGGCGCCCTCGAAGTGGCGTACGTCAGCGACGGACCGCATCGGGCTGCCAGGTCCGATGTGTCGTGATATTTCCCTCTCCAGAAAATATTGAATATGGCCCTCGAGCAGATTGGTGAAGAAGCGCTGCGCAAGCTCGCCAAATCGCTCGGTTGAGGCGAAGGTCGCGATTGTAACCCGCTCATCTTCCAGCGAAGCCTTCCACAGCGAAGGGGACCTGTCGAGTGTGAGGCTATTCAGTGCGGAGATCGCAGCATTGCGGGCAATAAGACTGAAATCGGTAATGTCTCGCCCGTTTTTGCGACGCGCCCGCTCCACCGCGTCGTTAAACCCTGAAAGGATATCTGTCAGGGACGGATCAGGAGGAACCTGAATACCGATCTCCGCGAGGGCGGCCTGGAAATCTGCGTCCTTGGCTGCCTGCGGAATTTTGAGCAGGAGCCAGAAGCCTTCAACAAAAGCAGGGTCCTTCACTGCTTCCGCAAGTGACCTGTCGGCCGCTCGCTCCACGGCCTGGGCAATACGGGCGATGCGGAAGTCGCTTTCGTCGAGGAGCGCTACGACTTCTTTCCACTTCTTGGTGGTGGGCAGGTTCCCGAGACGAATATGACCCATGTCTGCGACCCTTGCATTCAAGCGCACTATGCGCTTCGGTCGCCTGGCCGAAAAAGGTACCTTGCCGGCGTAGTTAAGGCTTACTTGCCGGAGGTCGTGCAGTTTTCGCTTTCCTGCGCGTTGATCACTTCTTCTTCGACCCGTCTCCTTTGATTTCCGGCCCCCATGGAGCCGCGTTTTCCGCTGGCCTATACGCTTGTGGATGCAAGCACGACCGACACATTCATTATCGCGGTTCGGCCCGAGCGCGCTATCTCCCGACCGGCTCTCGACAGCCGAGCGCCTTGCCGAAATCGCCTCGATCCTGTCCGCGGGTCTGGTGCGTCTTCGGGCGCGACAGTCAAGCAGACTATTTGCGCAGCGAGAAAAGACTTCAGTCGACTTCGCGACCACGGAGAGCGTGTGTCGGGACCACTCGCAAGGGGAGTTCCGATGACAAAATTCTCTACTGAAGACAGCATCAAGGTCGCGGGCAGGGCGCTCGCACCCGATCGATACGACGATCCGAACGTGCTCGCTCGTGTGGCAGCTTTGAAGACGATGCCTACACCGGAGTTGAAGGCGCACTGGCGCGACCTCTTCGACCGCGAGGCGCCGCCATACAACCGACGTTTCCTCGAAAGCCGGCTGGCCTATCGCATCCAGGAACTCGCCTTCGGTGGCCTGAAGCCGGAAACAGTCGAACGGTTGAAAGCATTGGGAGAAGACTTCGACGGCGGCAACATCGCGGTGCGACGCATCCGCGGTGAAGATCGTCCGATTGCCGGCACACAGCTCCTCCGAGAATGGCAGGGCATAGAGCAGAGCGTGACGGTGCTGGCCGATGGATATGAATGGCAGGGCAGGCCATACCAGTCGCTGTCCTCAGTCGCGCGCGCGATCACCGGTACGCGCTGGAATGGCTGGCTGTTTTTCGGGCTGAAGAACCATCGCAGCAAGGCGAGGGGACGGTCATGAACATTGCTGATGCAAAGACTATCGTCCGCAAGCTGCGCTGCGCGGTCTACACGCGCAAATCCAGCGAGGAGGGGCTCGACATGGAGTTCAACTCGCTCGATGCCCAGCGCGAGGCCTGTGAGGCCTTTGTGGCCAGTCAGAAGGCCCTTGGGTGGGTTCTGGTGCCCGATCGCTACGACGATGGCGGGATCTCTGGCGCAACGCTGGAACGCCCTGCCTTGAAGCGCCTGCTGACCGACATGGAAGTCGGCCTAGTCGACGTGGTGGTGGTCTACAAGATCGACCGCCTGTCACGCTCGCTCATGGATTTCTCGCGGCTGGTCGAGGCCTTTGATGCCAACGAAGTCACATTCGTCTCGGTGACCCAGAGTTTTAACACCACCACCTCGATGGGCCGGCTGACGCTCAACATCCTGTTGTCCTTCGCCCAGTTCGAACGCGAGGTGATTGGCGAGCGCATCCGCGACAAGTTCGCAGCCTCGCGGAAGCGCGGCATGTGGATGGGTGGCTGGACGCCGCTCGGCTATGACATCAAGGACCGCAAGCTGGTCATCAACGAAGCCGAGGCTGCAAATGTCCGCATGGTATTCGAGCGGTTTATCTCGACAGGCTCGGCAACAACCCTGTCCAGGATTCTGACGGCCGAAGGGATTTTGACCCGCCGCGGCCGGCCATTGGACAAGGGCGTGATCTACAAGCTGCTCAACAACCCTGTCTATGTCGGCGAAGCCGTGCACAAGGGTACCTCCTATGCTGGCGAGCATGAGGCCATCATCACTCGCGCCATCTGGGACAAGGCGCAGGCTATCCTGTCCGATGGTTCAAGGCAGCGTGGCGCTAAAACAAGAGCGCAGACACCGGCTCTTTTGAAGGGTCTCCTATTTGGGCCGACGGGATGTGCGATGTCGCCGACACATACGCGCAAGGCAGGCAAGCTCTACCGCTACTATGTCAGCCAATCGGTGCTGAAGCGCGGACCGAACACATGCCCGGTCGGGCGCCTGCCAGCAGCCGAGATCGAGGCCGCCGTCATCGATCAGCTGCGTGTCCTTATCCGCTCGCCAGAAATCATCGTCGCCACCTGGAAGGCAGCGCGCCTCACGGATGCTCACATCGGTGAAGGCGAGGTGAGGTCAGCATTGCTCGACCTCGATCCGCTCTGGAACGAACTCTTCCCGGCGGAGCAAGCGCGCATTGTCCAGCTGCTGGTCGAACGCGTGGACGTGACAATGGACAGCCTTTCCATCCGCCTGCGCACCGAGGGATTGGCGGGTCTTGCGGCCGATCTCAACCAGCGTCAGGATGTCAGGAGCGCCGCGTGATGTCCGATGCAGAGGTCAGCGGCAACGCAAGCATCATCACCATTGACGTTCCGCTGACGCTTCGCAAGCGGGGAGGGCGCAATCTGATCGTCGCGCCGATTGGCCAGGAGCAATGGGCCTCTGCTCGGCCCCGCGTTGACAACACGCTCGTTAAAGCAATTGCCCGCGCCTATCGCTGGCATCAGATGCTGAAGCAGGGCGCCTACGCGAGCGCCGAGGATATCGCCAAGGCAGAGAAAATCAGCGCCTCATACGTCAATCGTCTCTTGCAACTGACGCTGCTTTCTCCGGCAATCGTCGAGATGGTCCTTAACGGACACCAACCCGCGACGATGACCACCGCTGAACTGCTTCAGCCGGTGCCGATTGAGTGGCGCGCACAGCAGCATACGTTGCGCGGCTAGGGCCGCTTTGCGCCGCGTTTCGGCCGTTAAGGTCAGCTTTGCCACCGCCTGGAATCGGACATAGCCGGGGACCACTCTGGAAGTCGCGATTGCGCCATTTGCCGACATTCACGGAGCGTTGGCAATCCCGACCTACGCCCGACCGCCGAATCGGCTGTGCGGTCGTGCCCTGTGCCGGCACGGAACTGCAGACGAGTGCAGCATTCATGTCCCACGACCAGGTAGCAGTCGCCAACGTTGTACGAAAAAGGCGGGATGCGTTTCGGTCCACTGGGCGACAAGTGGTTGCGCCTGTATAAAAGCGGCCCCGGGATGGATGGCCAAATCGCCGACGATCAACTCGCGCGACTCGCAGGCCTCCGGAGCGGATGTCAGGCAAGCCAGAATGACGAGCGTATAAAGCATTGTCTTGTTCCTTCGCGGAGATCGAGTTCGTCCTCGGAGGCGACAGATTCAATGGCCGGCACGAACGAGTTCGGGAGGGGGCTCGGCTCCTGCCACGAAGAGTTTGCCGCCGGCCCGCGAAATCTCGACGGTTTGGCTGCGCTCGTCCAACCTGCCTGGAACCGAGATCGTGAGGCTTTGGCCTTCATCGAGGGTTGCCTCGAAGCGCACAGGCAAGCCCGCCTCTCCTTCAGCGATCGTGGTGACCACCCGGAAGCTGTTATCGGCTTCCGTATAATAGACGACGCCTTGAAAACCGCCGAGATCGATACTCCCTCCTTGTAGGGGGTCCAGTTCACCTGCAGAGGCGTAGCCCGTCGTCACGCAAAGCGCTGCAAGGACCGTGTATCTGTACATGATATTTTCCTCCCCAACCGAACAGGTCAGAACAAGATCGGTGCGCAAAGCATATGAGGAGTGGGTAGGTTCGTCTGTGAGAATTCTCACACGCGTGGCAAATTCAAAAACGAGGCCGGGCGCGTGTGGCAAGATGCGGATCGCGTCATGAGCGCCGGTCGCACCCAACGTCGGCTTTTGAGAAAGATTCCAACGCAGGAAGGTCGGGATTGGGTCGATAGTGTTGAAAAAGTCCGGGTTGCAGCGGTCCTGAAGCACTGATTCAATCTTCGTTGTAAGAGGAGATTGAGTCGATGATGGGCGAGCAAAGTGTGATGCAGGAGGAGCTGTTCTATGGCTTCAGCCTGCAGCGGCATGTGCCGGCGGACCACCTGCTCAGAGCGATCGACCGCTTCGTCGATCTGTCCGCCATCCGCCAGCATCTGGCGCTACAGCCCGATCGGCCGTCCCTCGATCGACCCTGAGCTGCTGATCCGCATGCTGATCGTCGGCTATTGCTTCGGCATCCGCTCGGAGCGCCGGCTGTGCGAGGAGGTACATCTGAACCTGGCCTATCGGTGGTTCTGCCGGCTTGGCCTCGAGGGTGATGTGCCGGACCACTCAACCTTCTCCAAGACCCGCCACGGACGCTTCCGCGATGCCGATCTGCTGCGCGAACTGTTCGAAACCGTCGCCGATACCGTTGAAAAAGTCCGTGACCAAGCGCAGGATTGTTCGTCGTCTCCGCGTGGCTTGATCGCGGCGGGGGAAAGCCGCCCAGATAGTCAACGTCAGGTCACGACGCGTTGAAGGCACTGGCAGAGGCCAGCACAAGCGAGCACTAAACCACGCTGCGGGCGACGAGCATACCTCGCTACGCCGGCGCATCGACCGATCGCAACTGAACGGAGGTGAACAATGAGCACGACACGTCCAGCCGGGCCAATAGCCGGCAGAATGATGCTTCATGCGCTGGCGCGGAACTGGTGGCTGATCCTGCTGCGCGGCATCTGTGGGATTCTGTTCGGCGTGCTGACCTTCATCTGGCCGGGTATCTCGCTTGTGACGCTCGTCCTGCTCTACGGCGCCTATGCGCTCGTCGACGGCGTGCTGGCGCTCATTGCAGCCATCAAGGGCGGGGCGCCGGCGCCGCGATGGTGGATGGCGCTGGTCGGCGTGCTCGGCATCCTTGCGGGTCTGGTCGCGATGGCCTTGCCGGGCATGACCGCGATCGTGCTTGTCTTGTTTATAGCCGGCTGGATGATCGCCACCGGCGTCATGCAGATCATCGGCGCGATCCGGCTCAGGAAGGAGATCGACAACGAGTGGTGGCTGGTCGCGGCGGGAGCGCTATCCGTGCTGGTCGGCGCGATCATCGCGATAGCTCCGGGCGCCGGGGCGCTCGGTCTGCTCTGGGTCATCGGCGCCTATGCCATCGTCTTCGGCGTGATGCTGGTCGGGCTGGCGTTCCGGCTGCGCAGGCACAGCCATGAGGGCCACGCGCATGGGGCGGCCGCATAATGCCGGACCCGCTTCCCTCCCGGAACGAAGGCGTGGCGAAGTCGGCCGTCCGCGACTTTGTCGCGAGGGTGACGAAGGACGGCGGCCCGGACTGCGTGCCGCCGGCCGAACGCATCGCGCCAACCTTGACCGCTACCAGATCGTCAAAGGTTGGCTCGACAAGAATGGCAATCTGCACGAGAAAATCTACGACGTCGCATGGTCGGGCGACCGCAAGCCAGGCGGCGACGGCAAATTTCGTTCGGAAGGCAGCACCGTCGATGTGGAGAATGCGACCTGGACGAATACGATCGGCGCGCCCGAGCTCATCAAGGTGTGGAAAGACCCGGAGTTCGAACCGAGGTTGCCCGCCCTCTACTGCGACCGAGTGATCGAGATTCCGACGCCGCGCCGGACTGCCTACGATGCCAAGCGATATGGGGTCGACTCTCTGCCGGGGACAGCAATGACGATCACCGAGCGAGCCTACACATCGCCGATCTGGTACACGCCGCTGACCTCGCGCGGTGTCGCAATTCACCCCTTTCCAGACCTTCTTCCAACAAAACAGGAAGGCCTGGCTTGGGTCATGAGTGCTGGTTCGGCTGAACGTTCGTTTCCGAGATGCTTATTGGCGGCAGGAAGGTCCGGTCAGGGTCAGCTTCAGACCTTGGTCCCACTGGGCTGAACGTCCGCTATCGTTCTTCGGACGCCAAAAGCCGCCATTCCGCTTCCGGCCCATTTCGGTCTTTTAATGCCACTCGCTCTGACGGCCGCTACTGGCGTTCAGTTCGCGTCATGCGACGCTTACGACATACAGGCTGGAACTCAATTGCATTCGCCTAGCGAGCGATCCGCCCAACTTCGCACGATCACGAAACCGGTAACCTGTTGAGACTATTGGTATCGAAATCTGTGAACCAAAAGAGCGAGGTTGCCAGGTCCGGAGAATATCGGCCGAGAGAGCGCTCATTCAACGGGGATAGCCGGCGGTGCGGTTGCCAGCTTTCCTTGAAAGGCCCGCAGTTCTGCGGGTTTCCTGCAGCTCTAAATGGACACAGAGAATGTTGGGGAAGGGTGCATTGGCGGAGGGAGTGGGATTCGAACCCACGGTGGGCTTGCACCCACGCCGGTTTTCAAGACCGGTGCCTTAAACCGCTCGGCCATCCCTCCAAGTAATTGTCTTTAAAGTGCTTTCTGCCTCTTTGTGGTTTGCTCAAAAGGTCGTTTGCTACGCACTTTGCAACTATATTGTTTTTCGACTTGCGCTTATAGCGTGCTGCAACGCCGCGTCAACTTGCTCGGCGGCATCGGCCTGCATCCCCGGCATGACATGCGAATAAAGGTCGAGCGTGATTCCGATGGTCGAATGCCCGAGGCGTTCGCTGGCGACCTTTGGATGAACGCCGGCCGATAGCATCTGCGTGGCGTGGGTGTGCCGAAGGTCATGAAAGGCGCGGATATGTCGGCAGACGATCGATGATCTACCGGATTAACTGGGAAGTAGTCGCCATGGCTGCTCGCCGCGGCTTTCATTCTGGCGTTGTGCCTGCGTCCTTAGCTTGCGGGCTCAGGTGGTTCTATCTCGGCTTCATTGCCGGGGGGTTCTGCGTCCTTTTCGAACTGCGTTGCGGATGGCAGAGGACTAAGCCAGCTTTCGCGACGTACGGTCCAGAGTTCTAATTCGGGTGTCAGGTCCGATGGTACCTCGTCGAGGGCCCCGATCATAACCTCCACTTCGTCGTCGCGGATCGACGGCACGCGTCCGCCGCAAGTCGAGCAGAAGCTTCTGCCCGCGTACGTACTGGTGAAACCCGTCATTTGCTCAAATGCCCCTCGGGGCCACACTGCAAACGCAGAGAAAATCGACCCGCTGGCTTTGCGGCAGTCGCTGCAGTGGCAAATGCCAACCCGAAGCGGATCGCCGGTCACGCGAAACGTTACGCCGCGGCAAATGCAGCTACCAGTTCGAACTTGCGCGACTTGGTCCACCACGAGCGTTCTCCCGACCGCTTCAACGGCAAGGAGGGCGAAAACGTTCCACCTTCCCCAAAGGGGCCGCCGACCGGTCTCTCAACCCGGCTCCTTCCGTCGGCGCTTATTGCGAACGCTGATCAAGACATCGGCAAGTCCAGGAATTTGCAAGCGTTTGCGTTGGCGGAGCGAACCCAACGCCGGCTTCATCTGTTTGGCCGATGCGCTGGTCCTGGAACGTCTCCACATCGAATGAGTGCGTAAAATTGTAAGTACCGGCGCCCGCCGGCTCGAGTTCATTCCGCCGATGGAGCCCAAGCTGGTCGCCAAGCCGCCCGGTGGCGAGGACTGGATTCACGAAATCAAGCTCGACGGCTACCGCTCCCGTCCAAATGTTGGACAGGGAGGGGAGGCTTTCAGCTGAGTGCTTGATTTTCTGGTACGCCCAAGGGAATCGAACCCCTGTTACCGCCGTGAAAAAGGGCAGAAAACCACTACCGTTCATGCCTAATGCCGAACGCTCGCAAGGCGCTGCAGCAGTCTGCAATTTTTGAACGGCATTTGCGGATTTGAAGGCGGATTTGCTTTAGCCTCGCAGGAGCGGTCTCAAAGGAACCGTCCATATGCACCGTACTTTCCGGGGAATCTTGGCGACAATGTTGATTGCCTGTGGTGTCGCAGACGCTGCCGGCTACGCGCAGGCGCAAAATCTGCTCACCATCACCGCACCAGTCTCCGGTCAGACTGTTGATGGGACGCTCTCCTTTTCCGGGACGGCTTTCGTCAACAGTATTACACGGCGCGGTACTATTCGCGGACAGACCAACACTGGGGTCGAATGCCGAGGCACGACCACTGCCAATCTTACCTTCTCGCGTGGAGAAGGAACGATGGTTTGCGGGCAACTCTCAACCCGATTCGTGTTCTCGCTGACCAGCAGACAACCCCCGGTTGGCACAGGAACGGGAACCCTTTCCGACGGGCGCAAAGTGGTGTTGAGAATAGGACAATGACCGCAAAACGACTGGCACGAATTGATGTCCTACTCGCGGCGCACGTGGCTTTCACACCGTTTGGCCCAGTTGCCAGAACCGGTCTTGGTCGCGCCATTTCCGGTTATTGGCGGGACGGATCATTAGCAGACATTTAGCACCAGGATTGGTGCTGTTGTCGAGGACGGGACCTGCAGAGCCCCGAGCCTTGAGCGGAAAACCTGGACGAGAACTGGTCGCCGCGTGGTCGTGTTGCGACTTTGCCGGCAGCTCGGGCAAATGCTGGTGCTGCTTGCAGTGAGTTTCGTCCACCATAGGTCAGACAATATGCAGCGGGTACGAAAGCTGTTGACGCTCATGTAGACGCACTGAGTTTCGACGCTGCATTAATGGACCTCCCTATGGCGCCTCGGTGTCATGCTCGGTCGAAGTGGACGGGTTGCCAGTGTCGATCGCCAGCGGTGAGGGGCAGCGCAGTCTGTCGCATGCACGGTGCCGGCGGCGGCGCACCTGAAGGCAACCGGAATGGCAACTATCGCAACGGAGGCAGGACCAAACGCACAATGGCAGCCTTGGCGGTTGTCCAGCCAATGGCGCGGATATGTCGGCAGACGATCGATGATCTATCGGATTAACTGGGGACTAGTCGCCATGCTGCTCGCCGCCGCCTTCATTCTGGCGTTGTGGCTGCGTCCCTAGGAGGAAGGTGAAAATATCGACACTCTCCCATAAAATCCGGGGATGCCGAGAGTTGCCCCCATCGTCCGTTCCAGCCGATACGAACACGCGATAAACACGCTGGTCGCGAAGCGTACGGAGGTTTCCGGTGCTATCCGCTTCAAGGGAGCGGACCTGGCCGACGAGCTTCAGCACATTGACGCCGTGCTGCTCATTCTTGGCTACAAGGGCGACCCGGCGCTGATACCGGCATTGAAGCGTAAACCCTCCCTTTCGGAAGGGCGAGCTCTACCGGCTGATCCTGAAGCATGAGGCGGAAGGCAGCCCGTCAACCGAGAGACTGCGCAGCGCATTGTGCAGGCGAAACGATGGGACACAGCCGACGCCGCGCTGGTCAAATCGCTGATTGACTGCAAACGGGCCGTCGCTTACATCCGCGTTTCGACAGCACAGCAGGGCAAGTCGGGTCTTGGCCTCGAAGCGCAGCGGGCTGCGATTGCGAAATTTGCTGAAGCCGAAGGCTTAGAGCTGATCGCCGAATTTCAGGAAGTCGAGACAGGCAAAGGCGCGGATGCTTTGAATAAGCGCCCCCAACTCGCAGCTGCCTTGTCTGATGCCAAGCGCAACGATTGCGCGGTCGTCGTCGCCAAGCTCGATCGGCTGTCCCGTGATGTGGCCCTTATCTCGGCTCTTATGGCGAAGCGGACGCCGTTCATTGTCGCAGAGCTGGGCGCGGACGTATCGCCTTTCATGCTGCACATCTATGCAGCCGTTGCGGAACAGGAACGCGCAATGATTTCACAGCGCACGAAAGACGCGCTCGCAGCCGTCAAGGCCCGTGGCGTAAAGCTCGGCAATCCGCAGATCCGCAAGGCTCAGGAAGCCGCTGCAGAGCGCCGTACGGCCATTGCCGACGGCTTCGCATCCAACGTCCTGCCCATTATCAGAGAAATTCAGGCAACGGGCGCATCCATGCGGAAAACGGCCGCCGCCCTCAATGCGCGGGGTATCCCGACGGCTCGCGGTGGCACATGGGCGGCAACGCAGATCAGCGATATTTTAAAGCGTAGCGTGGTCTGAAGGCGCATGCCAAGTTCATGCCGAAGCGCAGCGGAAAGCTATTGGACAGGAGCGAATTTACTGGGAGCGCATCGAGCGGCTCGAAGCACAGCGCGATGGCCGAGTTGCCTAGTTCTGCGTTCAACATACGTTCCGGGCCCGGAACGCTTCCCAGCCTTAGCGGAGCGGCAGATCTTACCGCCGCGCCGGGGTTTTTTGGTTAAACTGTGATACCGTCCCTCAGTCTTTTGGCGGGAGGGGCAGTTGATGAAGCATAGTTGGATTGCTGTGTTGGCGGTTTCGGTGTTTGTGGAGCCGGCGACGGCGCAAGAAACCAGTCCAATCGAGGCGCTGCTTTCCTCAATGCGAGGAACGCTGAGTGTGGCATCGCAACCAACCCTAAATGGAGGGAAACTGACAGGCTGCACCCTTGTCTATGACGCGCTTTATCAGGTTGGACCTACAGGGGAGGCCGGTATCTGAAAGTGGCCGGGAACGTCGGCTTTGCTGCTTTCGATGGTAACGTCGGTGCCAATCTCAAAGTTGTCGTTCACGAAATAGACGCATCAATACCGCAGCTCAGAATGACTCTCTCGCCACCTTCACGCGCGTATCTGGTGAACGATGCCTTGGCCACGAATTTGGAATCTCTTGTCCAGGCAGCGGAGTCGGACACACCTGGCGCGCTATTCTCGGTCTTCCAGTTCTCACCTACTTTCGAAATGGTGACGGAAGGCATCGCCCGGAATATCCTGACTGTCGCTTTCAATAGCCGCGATGGCGGAACAGATATGCAGCTACCCCTCGAACTCGATGTGGTTGCTGTGACAAATACCGGCGAGCGGAAGCGCTCCGAGAAAGCAAAAGATAGCTTTTTGGTATGTCTGACAAAACTGGCGGAAAGCCTAAAGTGAACCACGCAAGATCCTTCGTGGCCCGCGCTTTTCACTAACACAGCGTCTCGCACGCCTTTCCGTCGCCATCGCGGTCCAGCCTGCCGCCCCACGAGCAGTTGCCGAGGTACCATCGGGCTTCGTCGCAAGAGTTTATCTGAGAGCACGTTCGGCGAGGCTGGCAGGTCCAGCCTTGAACAAGAGCACTCGGCGACACCAGGCCAAGGGGTTTGCCTGTCGAATGTCCTTGGCCATGGGGCTCTGCGCGCCAGTCCCAAGGCTCCTGAAAGGATCCGGCCCAGATTCCGCGCTTGCCCGCCTTTGCCGCTGCCTGCAGGCTCGCATAGATGCCGCTCCTGTATTCGGCCAGTCGAGTGCCAGACCTTGCTCTACAAGCCACTGCTGGACGCCGCGACCGTCAGCACGCTCACAATCACCGACGAGCCGACCGTAACGATCCCGGTCGACAAAGGTACAGTGCAGGGGTCGTGATGCGGCAAGGAAGATGTCCAACGCGGCGGCAGCGCGGCGCCCACAGGGATATTCGAATCCCTTGGCGTCATCGCAATACTGCCGGCTCTCAGGTGCGTCGATGCCGTTGAATCGAATCCTTTGGCCTGAAATCTCTACGGTGTCGCCATCGATCATGGAGGCGCGGCCTTCCATCGAACCGGGCAGCGGCTCGGTCCAATTTGTTACCTTGCCCTGAATGCTTGCGGTGCTCTGCATTACGAATTGGGTGATTGTGGCGGCAAGCGTACCCACGCTGAGGAAGATCAGCCCCAAGAGCGGTCGCGACAGCCGCCGGGCCGGCATTCTTCTGCCGGCGCGCCTTCGCCAGCGGTCAGCCTGATTGGCGCCTTGATAAACGGTGGCCTTTGCCCACGCCCGCTCTCCCCGAAATAGAGAATGCCGCCATTCCGGACGAGAGTCCAGAAGCTGCCGTAGCCGGCCGTCAGCGGATCAACGCGGCGGACAACGGTTCACCGTTATGGCTTTGGCCATTGCTTCGCCCTCATGGATCGGCTCGGGACCATAGAGCTGCACAACGGCCCTTGCTTGGCAGCACGCTGGCGGGGGCAGCAATCCGGTTGGGTTTGACCGGGCCGTTGCTCAGAAATTTACCAAACATTCCGACCCTCGTGGAACCCTTTATCAGGCGAAGAGTTGCGTCTGAAACTAGGTGGACCGTTATGGTAACCCGAGGTAGGAATCGCGCATTCCGAGAGTTGATCGGCTCGGAAGACTATCGTCGGAAGTTGCTCAAGCAACTGCGTCTGGGGGATGACCAACCTCTGCCACCGAAGCTTGCCGCGCTGGCGCGGGAGCTTCAGGAGGAGCTTGGGCGGCGAGAGCAACAATGGGCTGATGAGACTGCGGCTGCCCTAGTTCACAGCACCGCACCGCATTTGTTCAGCTCCTCGGTCAACGTGAGGACCGAACCGCCCGGTGAGACGCGCAGCGTCGACACCGCTGAGGTAGCAGTTGAGGAACTCCTGGACTGGACTGAGCGAGGCCCCAAGTGGAACCTCGCGCTGCGCGTTTGCCTCGTCGTGATTGCCGACAAGATGGAAGCTGAGGAGGCCCGTAAGGCATTCCTGGCAGCTGCTGAGGAGGAAGGGGTGCTTCGTTCCTCTGATTAGGTTGCGGATCGGACCCCAACACCGGGTTGCCGCGCGTGCCTGTGATCCGATCCCCGCTCAGATGCCAAGCATTCTGAGCCAATTATCTCCGCACGGATCGTTCTTGATATTTCCTTCATTCGACCAACAAATGGGCGCTTGGGTTCTGTCCGGGGAGCCCCTCAAGTGAACCTATCTTGGGCGCACAACCGGCTTGCGAAGGGTGGGAGTGCCATGCCAATCTATCGAAAAGCTAAAGAAGCTGGCGTCTTCAATCCGTCCGATGTCGCCTTGCTTGGCCGCGTGTTCGATCGGCTCAAGATCGAGGGCCAATCCGAACAGCAACGTGAATCGCTCGCATCCCGGATCATTGCAAACTACTCGGCTGGTATCACGGATGAGGACGAGCTTGTCTCGGTTTCCAAACTGCCACTTGGGCGGTGAGCTAGTGATGACTGCGCGTCACGCGATCGAGGGAGCGGGGGGCCTCGGCCAAATTCTCGGCCAGGATCTCTAGCAGGGCTTCGCTTGGTCCTTGCCGTTGCAACCGGTGGCTTCGTTATTCGTCCGGTATCTCACTTCAGTTCCCCGGAGCGCCATCGCGGCTTTTGTCAGGGCTTCCCGATCGTTGCCGATCTTTTTGATCAGCCTGCTGACCTGGCTTGGCGAGATGCCATTCTCTCGCGCAAAATGTTCTACCTCGTAATATTCGTCGACCGACAAACGATTCTGATTGTCTTCCATTTCCGTATTCCTACCAGGGTTCAAGCGAACGGCACGTTGAAAGGACCATAGCAACGACTGCGCGCAGCCGCGGTTCCGAGTGGCGAACAGATAAGACTTAGGTCCGGTGGAGGATCAGACCGAATCCCCTCATGGGGCTGGCTTCGTCGTGCACAGTGAGAGGAGCACGCCGATAGCTCGGTCTTTTTAGTCACGCGCTCGGGAACAAGCGCCAGATAGAGATGTTAGCAGCGTACGGAGTTCTCCTATGGCTGAGGAACAGGATAGAGCGCGGAACAACATTGAAATAGCCGTTCGACGGTTGGTCAAAGAAACCGGTATTACCGAAGAACAGCCCGAGAGCTTATCGTCTTCCTCGGGCTCCATTGGGCATCGCTGCTCCGGGGAGCAAAGGCCCTAGCTGCCAAGCGGTAGGGTAATCGCCGCCCTAGTGAAAGACTAAGCGTCTCGCCCGCCGAAACGCGCGGCGGTTTTTTTGGTTGTCCGAGATGTCCTGAATCGTATTATGTTTTAGCCGGAGGGGGGGGTGGTATGCCGATTTATCGAAAAGCTAAAGAATTTGGCGTCTTCAGTGCATCCGAAGTAGCTACTCTGGGCCGTGTGTTCGACCGGCTCAAGCGTGAGGGCGACTCCGAACAGCGGCGCGAAGCGCTCGCATCCCGGATCATTGCAAACTACTGGGCTGGTATTACGGACGAGGAAGAACTCGTCTCGTCCTCCTAGCCGTCCGGCTACCGCGTCAGCCCTTCAGCAGTTGGCGGACTTGGTCAACCGTTCTTTTCTGCGGAGCACCCGCCAAATGGAGGAAATGGCGGGTGGTCGCTTATCAGCGCAGGAAGGGACTTAGCTGCGCAGATCTCAAGGGGGGGTGGTCCCTAGCTAACGATGATTCCTAACGCCAGGAACGTGATCGATACCGCGAACACCGGGGCGAGTAGCCAGCGAGCTTGGTGGACACTATTCTCCATGGTCTCCTCCTGTGAGCACATGGCGAGCAACGAGTGGCCGGCAGTTGCGGTTCCGGGCTGCACCCCCGCGTCGTCCTTTGCGACAGCAAGGTCAGACTTACGTCCTACCTTTGAGCAGACCGAAGCCCCCAAGGAACATTTGCAGCTGCCTGAGGTTTGGTGAGCCTGGCGCGAAGACGCGTTCAGCGGAACAGAGCTAAACAAAGGAGGCACTTATGAGAATGCATATTTCCACTGCAGCCGCGGGATTTCTGCTGCTGGCGGGCCTCGGTGCCGCTGCCGCTCAGGACGTAGTCATCGAGCCTGAACAGGAGACGGTCATTAGGGAATACGTGAAAAAGCAGCCGCTCGCATCGGTGAAAATCCCTGGAGTGGAGCTCAATATCGGCTCAACCCTGCCCGAGACTGTCGAACTTCATGAAGTCCCCAACACCAAATACCGCACCGTTGTCGTCGACAACCGGACCGTTGTCGTTGACCCAGGCACACGCAAGATCATCAAGATCATCGAATGACGTAAGCGACTGGGAGGACAGCCCGCCGTGCCAAAACGAGCTGCCAAGCAAGGGAGGAATGATGACCATGGAGCGTCGCAGGCGCTGCGAACGCGCGTGGCTGACCTCAGCGAGAGGATGCGCGGCGCCGGCCATGCCGCCGCCGGAACTTACCGGCGCTAACCGGGGACGTCTCAGATCCCATACACCAGGGCAATGAAGACCACCGGTGCAAGGATCAGGAAGATCGCCATTATTATAATAACGGCAAGGGCCAGGTTCTCTGTTCGCCTGACAAGGGCAGCGACCTCATCGTCGCTCGACGAAATGAGATCAAGCACCGAGAAATCTGTCAGGTCAGGAGTTTGATTGTCGTTTGCGGGTCGGCTTGCGACCTCATCGACATTCTGTCTGCTCTGGATAAGGGTCACAGTTCTTTCCGCCGTTAGGGTGTCACATCGGGTGCCCGCCGATGAGGGGTACAGCGGGCACCCGGTGAACCACCGATGAAGGGACTTTGCTCGGCGGCCCAATACGAATCCGTTGGTAAGGTCTTGGTTGCCAGCCTCAGCCTTCTGTCTTTAACGCAAAGACTTCAGTCTTACTGCACCATGGACCATAGGCCGATCCGAGTGCTGCCTCGGCATGCCTATATTCTCGATAAGGTTTCCTTGGTGGCTGGTCCGATGCGGGCTTGCCCGCTATGTCAGCCCGATCACGCCTCCTGTCGCGTTCAATTCGCATTTGATCGGCGCCTGCCGCGTCTCCACGTTGCCTTGCCGTCACCAAGGGCGACGCAGTCGGACCCGCAAACACAGCGCCGGCCAAACCCACGGCGCCCGAGATTGAGGAGCGGTTCCGGCCTGCCAGGTGATGGACACACTCCTCCTTGTTCCACGCGGGGTGCGACAGTGCCAGGAGTCGCTTGCGATGACCTAGCAGCATGCCGAGCTTCTCAAGGTCGGCATCAGTCAACTCGGGCAGAACGTCAGCGTCGATCGCGTTCTCACAAAACGCCTGCTCGTATTGCTCGAAGGGGCGCGAGGCGCTCGCATCCCGGATCATTGCAAACTACTCGGCTGGTATCACGGACGAGGAAGAACTCGTCTCGACTTCCAAACTACCCCTGGGGCGCTAGCGCCCGGCTAGACATGGATAGTGAGAGCATCATGAAGACAATCTCACATGCGCAACAACCGCGCGAAGAATGGCGAGCGGGAGTAGAAACCCGTATGCTGGTGTCGGCCACCAACGGTGCGCTTGAATTGTGCATCTTCGGGCAATGGGTAGCGCCGGCTATGGGCGCTCCTGCTCACAGTCACTCGGTCGAGGAAGTGCTTTCTGTCGTCACTGGCGAAGCCGAGATTTGGATCGATGACGAGTCAGCCGTTTTGATCGGCGGGCAATCTCTTGTTGTTCCGGCGAACCGAAAGCACGGTTTCCGAAACATCGGCTCCGAAACTCTGCATATATATATGCGGTGCTCGCGTCATCATTTTTCGAGGCTACGTTTGATGATCGCGAGCCTGTTCGGCGCTGGCTCGGCTGAGATTTCAAACTGACCCAGTGCCTAGGCGGTTGACTACTTGCTCAGCGTATAGTCCGCGGCAATGCGCTCCAACAGCTTACGGGATGCCAGTATCAGCGGCGGGTATCGTTTATCGTCTGGCGAAGATCATCAATATCTGCTCGCGTGCGACTCTCATTCAATCGAGCGGCTTCTACATCAAAATTGTCCCATGTGGATTGCATGGGAATGCTCCTAAGCGTCCGGCGGCTTCAGCCGGGCCTTCAGCCGAGCTTCCCGAAGTAGTGATGCCCGATCGGTGCCGATCAACTCGATCAGCTCGCGCGCTTGAGCTCAGTTATTCCGGCTTCCTTGGCAAGGAACTGCGCCTGGAAATCCGTCATTCGATCGCGGTCGGACTTTTCTTCCTCGCCCATGGTGAGCCTTTTCAGCCCTCAGATTGAACCGGAACGCCGGTTCTAGGGTTTTGTTGCGATCAGTGGCGCAAACTTTCAGGCATATTTCGCTTTCTCTGGAACACATGCTTGAGATGAAAGTTCGGGAAGTGCAGCAATCTTGTCCCTCCCGACGATGGGCTGCAGATCGGGAGATGCACCGATCGACCGCGTCTGTCAGGAGGCGCGGGCTTCTCTCATTAACTCACAGCTTGCAGCGGCTGGTGCTCCGCCTTCGCATGATGGAGCGCCTGGCCGAGATCGCGCATGTCGAACTCCTGCCCGCACACTGGACAATGCATGCTCCGCCTCGGACTTGATTGGCTGGTCGTGGTCCAGGCCCGAAATCCGGTGCCTTCGTTGTTGGTCTGATATCTCATTTCCGCTCCCGCAATACCCTCGCCGCTTTTATCAGGGCTTCACGATCGTTGCCGTTGGCCTTGATGAGCTCGCGGCCCGGTCGATCGTCACGCCATTTTCGCGGGCGAATTATTCCACCTCATAACCTTCGTCGGCGGACACGCGATTGCGATCGCGAAAGTCTCGCTTGCTCTTGTCGTCAGCCATGTCGTTCTCCTGATGAGCTTTGGATCAACGGCAACGCCGGCAAGCAGAATTCGTTGCCGCCGGCCGAGCTTTGACTCCCGCCCGCAAAGGAAGCATTCTTCCTCCGGGGAAGGGCCATGGGCAAGATTGTTCATGCAGGAACCTGGAGACGAAGGCCCTGGTGGCGTTCGCTTCTCCGCAGCCGCCTTTTGACGGTTCTGGGATTACTTGGGATCTCTTCCGCGGCTTACGTCGCTGTTGACGAGCGGCACGAACTGCCGCGCGTTCACCGTTCGTCGACCGGCAACGCTGTTTTCCACAAAGCAAGCTGCGACATCAAGGGCAACATCTAACCAGCGGGGCGAGCACATCTTTCACGTGCCGGGCCAGGAGTATTACCTGGCTACGCAGATAAATCCGGCTCGAGGGGAGCGCTGGTTCTGCTCCCAGTGGGAGGCCTGGTGGGCGGGCTGGCGCAAGGCGAAGGTGTGAAGGCCTCGGCAGAGCACGCTGTGCGGAATCACGTTCTGTTCACTCTGGCGTTCATTCTGAAGCAGGGGGCGGACGGAATCCCAGTCGCGGAGATTTGTCGTCGGGCGGGGATCAGCCAAGCAACGTACTTCAACTGGAAGAAGAAGTACGACGGACTGCTGCCGACCGAGATGAAGCGGCTGAAGCAGCTTGAGGACGAGAACGGCAAGCTCAGGAAGCTGGTGGCCGATCTGTCCTTGGACAAGAAAGATGCTAGCCTAGCGACTGGTCGCGTCGAACTCAATGGCAAATCCCGCGTCGATCGCGCTTCGCGCAATGAAATCGCCAATTTGCCCAATCCGTGAGTTCGCAATGTGGAAACATTTTCCTCACTGCGCTCATCACTTCGAGTATCGAAACGCTCGGGCTGTCGACGTTATCGATCAGGTAGCAGACAATCGCTTGCCGAACATCCAATGAATTTGGCTTCTGCAGCGGCGCGGACATTTCCGGCCTACGCATGGAGCCGCATTTCTGAGCCGTCGACCGCTGTTGCGTCGAAAGCGACGGGAAC